>NZ_JBHXTV010000004.1:456600-502371 GCF_042671585.1 Streptomyces sp. NPDC127129 | reverse complement strand
GGAGCGGGTACCACATCGCTGCGCGATGTGCAAGCGAACACCCGCGCTGCGCGCGGGTGTTGCGCTCCCGCTCCGCGGGAGCGCTAGTGGGACGCTGCGCGTCCCACTCACCCCCGGCGCTGCGCGCCGGGGGTGACGGTACGTTCGCTGCGCTCTCGGACCGGCGGTACTTTGTCCCGCTTGCCAGGCCTTCGCTTCGCTTCGGCCTGGCTCGGCGAGTCCGCTGCGCTCCCTCGCCTCAACGGTCCTTCCGGCTGCGCCTCCAGGACCTCAGGGCCCGCTGACGCGGGCCGGGCTGGCTACTGGAGATCGCGGGTGCTCGTTCGTGTGGGTTCTAGTGTAGCGCGTGCATCAGATTGATGCAGCATGTACCCTTGGCAAAAATATGGGACACCTTCCAACCGCCCGGGAGCCTCCTCAATATTCCGAGAGGAACGACCGTAGATGACCTGTCACCACGAATCTACCGGCCCGTATCTCGCGCTGAGCGGCGATTCCGTGCACCGGGTGAGCCAGTATCAGACGGCAGGCGTCAACGCCCGGTTGAGGCTGCTCGCGCTCCTGGAGACGTAGGGAGTGCCCGTGAGCGAGGCGGGCGACCTGGTGGCTGCGGGGGAGGCCGGGGCGCAGAGCGAGGTAGTCGAGCTGGACGGCATGGCGCCGGCCTCTCGTGGCCCGCTGTTCGCGGACGGCTGGGACGAGGGCGTGACGGCCGTGAGCGAGGCTCTGGTGGGCATCGCGGGCCGGGACTGGTCCCCGGCGCGGCGGCCGGTCGGCCGGGTCTGCTCAACTGGCCGTACATCTCGCGGACGTGAGGCAGCGTGAGCGGGCCGGCCACGTACGGCTGGAGGGGTTCGTCCGAGAGAGCGTCCTGCCGCGCACCACGGCACGGCGGCGGGTGCTGGAGGCGCTGGGCGAGGCCGGCGGTCTGTGCACGGCGCGGATGCTGAACACCGACGGGACGTCGTCGTCTGCACGCACGATGCCGGGCACTACGACCCGGACGACAAGCCCGTCCTTCGAAGACGGAGAGCCGGGCGGCTGGCACAAGGCGGATGCGTCTATCTGGAACGGCTTGGGCGCGGCCTGCATTCCGCACGCGGCCCTCTGAAAGACCACAGAGACCACAGATATTCTACCCTCGGGGAGGCATGGAAATGTCGGCGATTCAGCTCAAGAAACACCAGGTAGACCAGCGCTCCGCGTTTCGTAGGTGGGTGGGATTCCCCGCAAGATCATCTGTGCCCCCGCAGGGCGCCCGGGGCACGATCGTGTCAGCGACCGGCTCGGGCAAGACGATCACGGCCGCCGCGTGCGCACTGGAGTCGTTCGCGGACGGCCGGATCCTCGTCACCGTGCCGACCCTGGACCTGCTCGCGCAGACCGCCCAGGCGTGGCGTCTGGTCGGTCATCGGGCCCCGATGATCGCGGTGTGCTCGCTGGAGAACGACCCGGTGCTGAACGAGCTGGGGGTGTGGACCACCACGAACCCGATCCAGCTCGCCTTGTGGGCCGGGAGCGGCCCCGTCGTTGTGTTCGCCACGTACGCCTCCCTGGTCGACCGCGGGGACATCGACGCACCGGATGGCCAGCGGAAGGTTCGCGGGCCGCTGGAGGCCGCTCTGGCGGGCGGAGACCGCCTGTACGGCCAGCGGATGGGCGGTTTTTCGCTCGCTATCGTAGACGAAGCCCACTCAACAGCAGGCGATCTAGGCCGGCCTTGGGCGGCGATCCACGACAACCAGCGGATTCCCGCTGACTTCCGGCTCTACCTCACCGCGACCCCCCGCATCCTCGCCGCAGCCCAGCCGCAGAAGGGCACCGGCGGCCAGGAGCGGGAGATCGCGAGCATGGCCGACGACCCGGACGGCACGTACGGCGCCTGGCTCGCCGAACTCGGTCTGAGCGAGGCGATCGAGCGCGAGATCCTCGCCGGGTTCGAGATCGACGTCCTGGAGATCCGTGATCCCTCCCCCGTACTCGGGGAGTCCGAAGAGGCGCAGCGGGGCCGGCGCCTGGCGCTCCTGCAAACCGCACTCCTGGAGCACGCCGCCGCGTACAACCTGCGCACGGTCATGACGTTCCACCAGAAGGTCGAGGAGGCCGCGGCGTTCGCGGAGAAGCTGCCGGAGACGGCGGCCGAGCTGTACGCACGAGATGCCTCGGACGAGGACCTGGCGGCCGCGGACAAGCTGCCCGTCTCGTCGATCGGCGCGGAGCTGTACGAGCTGGAAGCCGGACGGCACGTACCGCCGGAGCGGGTGTGGTCGGTGTGGCTGTGCGGCGACCACCTCGTCACCGAGCGACGCGAGATCCTGCGGCAGTTCGCAAACGGCATCGACGCGACCGGCCACCGCGTACACCGCGCATTCCTCGCCAGCTGCCGCGTCCTCGGGGAAGGCGTGGACATCACCGGCGAACGGGGAGTCGAAGCCATCTGCTTCGCCGACACCCGCGGATCCCAGGTCGAGATCGTCCAGAACATCGGCCGCGCCCTCCGCCTCAACCGCGACGGCTCCACCAAAATCGCCCGAATCATCGTGCCCGTCTTCCTCGAGCCCGGTGAGGACCCGACGGACATGGTCGCCTCCGCGAGCTTCAAGCCGCTCGTAGCGGTCCTCCAGGGCTTGCGCTCGCATGATGAGCGCCTGGTCGAGCAACTCGCCTCCCGCGCCCTCACCAGCGGCAAGCGCAAGGTCCACATCCAGCGCGACGCAGACGGCCGCATCATCGGCTGGGACGGTGCCGAGGACGAGGACCAGGAGCAGGACGGCACCCAGGCCGCTGCCGAGTCCGCGCTCCTTCACTTCTCCAGCCCGCGTGACGCCGCGACCATCGCCGCGTTCCTGCGCACCCGGGTCTACCGGCCCGAATCCCTGGTCTGGCTCGAGGGCTACCAGGCCCTGCTGCGGTGGCGGGCGGAGAACGAGATCACCGGCCTCTACGCCGTCCCCTACGACGCCGAGGTCGAGGTCGGCATCACGAAGAACTTCCCGCTGGGGCGGTGGGTGCACCAGCAGCGCAAGGCCCTGCGCGCCGGAGAGCTGGAAGACCGGCGCAAGGTCCTCCTGGACGCCCCAGAGGCCGGGATGGTCTGGGAGCCAGGCGAGGAAGCCTGGGAGAACAAACTCGCCGTACTCCGCTCCTATCGGCGGGCCACCGGACACCTCGCACCCCGGCAAGACGCCCTGTGGGGCAAAGGCGAGGGTGACAGTGAGCAGCTGGCCATCGGACAACTCCTCGCCAACCTCCGCAGGCGAGGCGGCCTCGGGAAGAACCCGGAACGAGCCGCCGCACGCGCGCAGCAGCTGGACGCGATCGATGAGGACTGGAACTGCCCCTGGCCACTCGACTGGCAGCGACACTGCCGTGTCCTGGCGGACCTGGTCGACGCCGACGGCGTCCTGCCCGACATCGCGCCGGGCGTGGTCTTCGACGGCGACGACATCGGGCGGTGGTTGAAGCAGCAGAAGAACCCGGGCACCTGGAAGCTGCTGTCGACGGAGCAGCAGGAGCGGCTGTCGAAGCTGGGCGTACGGCCTAACCAGGCACCTGCTCCCGCCCCCGCAGCCAGCCGCGGGGCGAAGGGCCCGAGCAAGGCGCAGCAGGCGTTCCAGCGTGGCCTGGCCGCCCTCACGCAGTGGGTGGAGCGGGAAGGCGCGGACCGGCCGGTCCCGCGCGGCGCGGTCGTCGAGATCGAGGTCGACGGCGAGACGGAGGCGGTGAGCGTCAAGCTGGGCGTATGGGTCTCGAACACCAAATCGAGAAGGGACCGGCTGGACGCTGACCAGCTCGCCGCCCTCGCGAAGCTCGGCGTCGACTGGGCGTGACGCCAACTCCGTCCGGCTGGTTAGCCGGACCGCACGCAGCCCCGGGCATCATGTCCAGGGCTTCGATCGTTCACCGATGGCCTTCACCCCGCGGTTTGGTCAGCAGGCGGCCCCGGCAACCGAACGGCTTCACCTGCTCTCCAGTGCCCGCCGTACCGCGGGCACTGGCTCCGGGGCAGCGCTCAGTCCTCGGACTCGTCGTTCTCGTCTTGGGTACCGTGGATGGCCGACTCCGCGGCCTCGATGAGATCGAACAGCGACCGCGTGGGGGAGATCGGCAGGGCCAGAGTCCCTTGGGCCGTGCCTTCCATGTTCGTGGCCGTGGCTGTCCATGACACCTGCAACGTCCCGGATAGGGGTTGTTCGGTCACGGCCACGAACGGAGCCAGGTCCTCTGACAAGCCGACGCGCACGTCCTCCTCTGGGAAGACAACCGTGTTCGCAACCACCTCGATCTCCCATGTATGCGGCAGGGAGGCAGGCATGACACCCGGGAAGCCCTGCAAGAGGGAGGGAGGCAAGCCGCCATACATGTCTCGCTTCACCGGCCCGTAGGGGCGGGGCGCCTTGGGCAGCTCTCTCGAGACCGGCTCGCTCTTGTCCTGGTCATCGGGGTCCATCGGAGGCAGGGCGAGTACGCCGTCCGGCAACTCCAGCCTGATCTGCACGTCCTTGAGGTGGATGTGCGTGCGATTGTGCAGACGCAGCGCGATGCGCGGTGCGGCGAGTGCCGCGACTTCCGGCAGTGTCTTCGGGAGGGCCTTCCTGAGCGCCTCCAGATACTGGTTGACCTCTTCCAGATACTCTTCGCGGCTGCGTTGATCCGGGGTCGATCCCGGATAGGAGAAGCCCCTCATCATCTGCTCCATGGCCGACCCCCCTGTAGCAGACCGCAGGGGTCTGACGAGGCGCTCGCGCTCCGCCTCGACAACGCGGTCCAGGTCGTCAGCTGGAGTGACTACAGGGTGCACGACACCCTGTTGCACGGAAAGCGTCAGGTCGAGCGCCTGGTGCCTGCGCAGGAGGCGCTCGCCCAGACGATCGATGTCGACCGCTCGGGCACGGTCCGTCCGGCCGGTACGCCGTACGAAGATCGTCGCTTCGCGGATCGTTTCCTTGTCCTTCGTCTGCTCCGATTCACCCCGTGGAGGCGGCGGGATCTCCTTACGGATGCAATAGATCGGATCGCCCCAGCTCGGAGGACTGACCGTGACGATCAGGACCGGAAGCCGTTCATGCCCTTCCTCGCTGACGTGGACGTAAGTGGTGCGCCAATCGATTTCCTCACCGACGTACGGCGTGATCCACCGCTCCAGCTCGACGCTGTCGAGTTCGTCGACGCCGTAGTAGCCCTCTGGATCGACCCCGACTACCAGGAACCCGTATCCTTCCACGTTGCGCAGGGCAACGTCGGGCTGGCGGTTAGCGAAGCCGATGATGGCGCGTGCCAGATGTGCACGAGAGCTCTTGTCCGCCTTGTTCTTCGGCTGAAAGTCCAGCGTCGACTTCCACTCCAGCCAGTCCAGCTCGTCCGCTGCGCTCGCCGCGCGGACCGCCTTGACCAACTCCAGGTACTGCGAGGCACGGACCGGTGGACGGCGTGTATCGAACTCCAAAGCCACTAGCGAGTCACCCTTCACTCAGTCCCAGCAGTATCCCTGGTGAACGTGGGACTGCGGAGCGCCTGTCCTACCCGCTCCCGCTCGTCGCCGCGGACACGCCACTCGGCCCAGAGCAGGCCCCCGCCGGCCCGTGCCGAATCAATCAAACGTTGAGGGGCGGCTGTCGCGCAGGCTGTGCCCTCGTGTGCGTAGGCTCCAGCGGTATGGCCGCCGACAGTATGGTGCAACTCATCTCCTACCTCACCGCGCAGAAGCCGAACGAGATCCTGGGCACGCCTGAGAGCGAGTGGGTCGACTTCAAGAGCGTCCCGCCCAGCGGGCCGTACGACCTAACGACCGACAAGGGGAAGTTCGAGCTCGCCAAGGACGTCGCCGCGTTCGCGAACGCCGGCGGCGGTCTGATCGTGTGCGGCTTCAAGGCCAAGAAGCGTCCGAGCGAGCTCTATGAGGTTGCGGAGAAGGTGACGCCCTTCGAGAAAAGGGCGGTGAACACCGACTCCTACAAGGACGTCCTCAACGAGTACGTACGCCCGCTACTCAAGGTTAAGTTCTACTGGTACGACCACCCCGCTGGCGACCCGACGGCGTCCGGGCACTACTTCGTAATCGAAGTACCGGCGCTGCCCGAGTCCGAGCGATGGGCGCTCGTCACACGCGGGATCACCGAGAACGGCCAGTTCGTCAAGGGCAGCTGGACGGTCCCAATCCGCAACGGCGACACCACGGTCTACCTCCGGCCGGATGAGGTGTACCAGCTGGTGAACGACGGCCTGCGCACTCGGCGCGCGCCCGATGCCGCCCCCACTCCGGCCGCGGACCGTGTGAAGAGCCGGGAGGACCTGCGCGTAACCCTGGGAGTGGAGGAGACGCCGGTGCTCTTCTTCCAGAGCGTCCCCGATCATCCGCGCGGGATCGTTTCCGGCATGTACGCCGACGGCGGCCTGCGGGATGTCCTGACGCACCAGAGCACGCTCCGGAGTCCCTACGGCTTCAACTGGTCCTCGGACTACAAGCGTCCAGAGCCTCGTGAGGGCGGTCTCGTCTTGGCGGAACCTCCTCGCCGTGGGTTGCTGGTCGAATCGGATGGGACGGTCACGGCGGCCGCAGTCGCGACCACGGACATGCTCGGCTGGGCGATGGAGCGAAACTCCAGCAGCGAGGGACGCCGGATCAGCGTGTTCGTACTGACCGAGATCACCCTGGAGTACTTCCGGCTGGTCGACCAGCACGTCCTTCCGCTGGTCGACGGCACTTGGACGCACCGAATCGTCGCCTCGGAGTTCACCCGCCCGCCCGCGCGCACCCTGGCCCCCGGTGACGACCCCACCTTCCCGCTCTTGGGCTCACCCCAGCCGGCCACAAGTAACGACTGGAACCACAGCTGGAAGGCCCTGGCAGACCCCGAGCGCGACGCCTACGAAGCCCTGCGACACATCTACGCGCTGTTCGGCCTCGACATCACCGCCAACCCGTTCCTCGACACGGACCGCGTAAGCACAGCCAAACTGCTGGAGAAGAAGTAGCAGACCCAGCGAGCGCGCCCCGGATCCCGACCGAGGCGCGCTGCCCTCCCGGCTCCTCCCGCTCCTTGAAGACCCGCTCTGGGATGTCTACGCGGAGCAACCGATGGTCCAGAGGTCACCGGGGCTGCGAACAAAGGCCCGGTGGGCGCACATGTGGCGCCGGAGCTGTGCCGCGGGAATCTCATGGCCGCGCCGGGCGAGAGCGTCCCGGAGTTCCCCTGAAGATCGGCGCGGTCCACGGTCAGGCCGTCGCCGTCAACGCCGACTAGCTGTCCCGGCTCGAGGCCGGCTACCGTGCCGCAGCTGCTGCCAGCGTTCGTCGGTGAGGTTCGCCCCGCACCGCGGGAACACCGGGCGCTCCGCCTCCCGCTGTGCGGCGCGGCGCTCCCTGTCCTCCGCGTCGGCGCGGGCCTCCTGGGCGCGGTAGAGGGCGTGGCCGTCGGGGTTGTCGAGTGCGGCCGTGAGCGTCTGCTCCCCGGGGCGCACCCCGAGGTCGGCTGGGCGCAGCTGCGTACGGTCGGCAAGGGCCGGCGCTCTCCCCTCGCCGGGCTCCAGACACAGTCGGCCTGAGCTCCGCGGTCGGACCCTGATGGACGACGCCTCTTCCACTCCGCGATCGCGGGGGAAGGGGGGCGTCGTCCCGGCAGCCCATCAGAAGCTGCGCTGTGTGGGAGGGGCTCCTTCCTTGGCGGTGGGACGGCGTACAGGACCACCGCCCCTTGCTGGTCGACGCTGGCCCCTCTCCCCTCCCGAGGGGCCTGGCGCTCTGGCTGTTGGCCCGTGGTGATGCCCGGCTTCACGAGGGGCCGGGCACCACCACGGAGCCGATCGGTATCCCGCTCACAGCCTGGCGTCTGCGATGGCAAGCCAACCGTGCCTAGATTGCACGAAGCTCGGGGCTGATCCCCATGCCGTCGAGGTCGCTCACGAGCCTCCAGTAAACGTCGCTCTCGTAGAAGCTCGCTGCATCGCCGTTCCCCTCAGCGGGGTCGATCTTGTCCATCTCGGGGACGTCGTAGGCCACCGTGTACCCGGCCTCCGCGTCGTTCCACTGGACCCGGACCACCATGTCCGCTGTGCCGATGTCGTAATTGTCGTTCCCGTAGTTCTTAGCGATGTACTCGAACGGGTACGTGAACGTATAGCTGTCGTCCTTCTTGATCGACCGCAGGTAGTCCAGCTCGTTCTCGAAGCCATAGTTGTTCGACTCACTCCACATGGAAGGAGCGTAATGCTCTGCACCTCTGCCAGAGTCGACACCATGGGCCAGCAGGCAAAGCGCTCGTAGACCTCGGCGCCCGTAGACGGTGCCTCCGCGCCGCGGTCCCGGGACACTTGGGTCATGCCGCTCATCCGTGACATCGTCCAAGCCGATTACTCGGTGGTGGAGGAGCTGCTGTACTCGAATCATCTGGGAGACGGCAGGTTCTACGACCCCGAGGGCCTGGACGTCGTCGTGGCCGAGCTCCACGGGTCTGTCGTCGGGGTCGCCGCGTTCCAGCTCCACTGCGACTTCGGGCACGACGAAGGCCGGGAGGCGCATCCCGGCGAGCAGACGTTCATCTCGACGATGGCCGTCGCCCTTACCGGTCGTCGCGGCGGAGTCGGCCGGGCACTTCTCACCGAGATCGCCCGCCGGGCCCAGAAAGCCGGCGACACGTTCCTGGCCCTGGTGCCGCAGGACGGCGCCGACGCGGCTGACCGGCAGGCGTTCTTCCAGGCGTGCGGGTTCACGCTCTACGGCCCCGCCGGACCGGGCGCGGCATGGGGCTGCCCGGTCTCGGAGATGCTCGCTGTGAAGGGCGCGGCTGACGCCGCAGGTGAGTAGCCCGTCGCCGGCGTCATCGTCGGCTCCTCCCGCCAGATCGCCTTGAGCGGGGTACGCGACGACGCCTCATGGGGCGTCCATGAGACCGAACTTCCCGCGCGCCTGTGGACTGTCCCCTCCCCTGACTCCCCCGCCCACGCCGAATGGCACGACCAATGGGAACGCCATGTCCTCACCCGCCAGCCCTGACCTCACCCCACACAGGGCCCTGGTGTTCCCACCCATGAAGACCGCATCTCCGCCGGCTCGCACACTCGCGCCCCGCATGCCACCGACAGTGGCGCGCGGGGCGCTGCGTGTTCCCTGGCGACCGGGACGCGGCCCTGTCCAGCCCTGCTGCCGGCCGGTGGCCAGCAGAGGCTACTGCGCGTCGATGCAGGGCCCTTGGGCGCGGAAGCGCGCGCGGGTTTCGGGCCAGGGCGTCGCGCTGTCGTGGCCACCTGAGACAACATCAGCTGCCATGCGATAAAGCCCCACGACAGCGATCCCACCCATCAACCTCTCACCCCATGACAGCGGCCTGCCCACCCGTAAACAGCCGCTGACCAGCCCCGCAACACCCACCCCCGGACCAGCGCGACCGACTCTCACCACCACCGACACCAACCCGAGAGATCGCACGGTGGGCGTAGCCATACAGAGGGCAGCGGGGTCGGACAGGGTGTTCCTGTCCGACCCCGCTGCGGTTGTCAGTCGCCTGCCTCCTCTTCTGGGGGCGCGTCTTCAGGCGGCCCGTCACCGGGTTCGATCGGGGGCATGGGGACGAGCCGGTCTGTGTCGGACAGCTCCAATGGCCGGTGAATGCCGTCGATCGGAGGGGAGTCGTTGTCGGTGACGATGATCTGCAGGCGATCGATGTGCTCGGTGGCAGTGCGCAGGAGGCTGGCGTACATCTTGCGCAGGCGTTCAAGGTCGACGCCTTCGTGGCCGACGTTGCTGCTGATGCCGTCGATGATCAGAAGATTGGGCAGGGGGATGTCGGGGTCGTTGAGTGCTACGTGCTGGTGTGCGAGGACGTGGGCGACGTTCACCAGTACCTCAACGCCTTGTGATTGCAGGTCGGCGAAGGGACGGCCGTCCACGACGGGCATGTAGGTCTTCCTGTTGATGTAGGAGCCTGGCTCGTCGTCGAAGCGAGGAGCGTCGAAGCTGCGGAGGGCGGCCTCGAAAGCGTCGTCAAGTTTCTGCAGGCGCTCGCTGACGGCCTTGTTGCTGTGCCGGGTGGCGTCAATTCTGCTGTTGAGATCCTCTTGCTCGCGTTCCAGCTCCGCGACGCGTTCGGCCTGCCCTGCCAGCCGGTCGTGGAGGGCCAAGCTGTCGTCCAGGCGTGCGAGGCGCTCCTCGAGCTGCGCCTGTCGGGCCGCGACGGTTCGGATGCGGTCTGCCTGGTCGGTGATGTAGGTGGTGGTCGCTCGGTCCAGTTGTGCACCGAGTTCTGTCCGGCGCCGGGTCTGGTGAGTCACGGCTGTCTGGAGCTGAGCGAGGCGGTGGGTGCTCCGGTCGATGAGCTCTTCGGTCTCGGTTACCTGCTCGATGACCCGGTCTTGTTCCGCGGCGAGGGAGGATGGTGCTGGCAGGTTGGGTGGGGTCTGCAGGCACAGGCGGCAGCTGTGTTCGTCGCCCCTGTCAGGTACGCCGGCTCCGCATCGGGGGCAGGTGTGGAACTCGAAGTCGTTGAGGAACCGCTCGGCGACCAAGGCGCGGGTGAGCCGGCGACTCTGGGCAACAAGTTGTCCGTGCAGTTCACGGAGATGGTTGGCAGAGACGGCTTCTGCCTCGGCTGCGGCGGCGGCCTGGGCGATCTCTGCTTCTGTCTCGGCGATCCGCCGGCGGAGTTTTGTAGTGGTCGGCTCATTGGGGATGCTGCCCGTGAGGTGGATGTCGGCCTGGCGGGCTTGGGTGAGCTCCCGTTCGGTCGCTAGGCGCTCGACTTCTAGCTGTGCGCGGGAGGCGAAGGCGGTGCTCTGGAGGATCCGCTCCAGGGTGCTCGCATCTGCGGTGAGGGCTGCCAGTTCTGTGGTGACCTCGCGTAGGCGGTCCCGTAGTCCGGCCGCCTCGGGGTCGTAGAGGCCGTAGAGGATCTCGAAGACGTACTTGCGCTTGATGTTCTTGGAGTAGTTGTCCGGGGTTCCGAAGACGGAGGAGTCGATCTCCTTCTGCCTCAGGACGCAGTACATGAGGTAGTCGCTGATGGTGACGGGAACCAGGGGGCTCCGGTCGTCATTGGGAGCCCGCGGGACGCTCAGGCGGGGCAGTTCAAGCACGTCGCGCCACCAGTCACGGAAGGTCGCGTCGTACCCGGCCCGGAGCTGGCTGGCGGGGAGCCGCCAGACTTCACCGCTGCCGTCGACTTCAGCGATCTCCACCATGGCGTTCGCTGTGGTGACCAGGGGGCGGACGATGCGGAACCTGCGCTCTCCGACCAACACGGTGCCAGCGATGGTCCGCCCTCGGAGTTCGGGAACGACGCTCACGTCCGCGCCCAGGAGGGCTCGAAGGCAGCTGACGGTGGCGGTCTTGCCGCCGCTCATGGAGCCGACGATCGCGTTCATGCCGGGTTCGAAGCGGATCGTGCGGCTGGTTCCGACCAGGGTGATCTCTTCGATGCGAAGTCTCATAGGTGGGTCCCCCAGTCCGCCTCGACGATGTCGGGGAACGTCTCGTAGATCAAATTCTTCAAGGTGATGCCGGACAGGTTGAAGTGCCGGCGCAACAGCACAGCCCGGTCGCGTACCGGGCGCCAGCTCTCGCTTTCGGCGAGAGCCTGCGCCACCTCATGCCCGGCGAGGGTTGTGCAGTAGGTCGCGATGGCGTCCTCGTGTCTGGGCTCGATGAGTCCTTTGCCGGTGAGGGCGCCGAGCAGCGCGTAGTAGGCGGGATCCCATGGCCCGTACCTGTAACGGATCATGCTCTGCTCGATCGTTCCGGTCAGCCACGGGTTCTCGCCTACGTCGACATTGGGCCGTCGAACAGCCATGAGCGTGTTGAAACGGTCCGGGTAGCGCAACAGGAAGTCGAGCTTGGCCAGCTTCATTCGCCCTTCAATGCCCTTGCTCCCCTTGGTTTCGGAGAAGACATCGATGAGGAGCAGCAGGCGGGCTTGGGCATCGGCCGAGGGCGGCATTGTGGGCGGCACGGCGGTGGTGGGCGCGGTAACGCTAGGAGGCATCTCGGTCGCTCCCCCAGTCGAACTTGCATTCGTCCGAGATCGCGCATGCCCTGCCCATCAGGAGTACACCGTCCTGGGCGTAGAGGGGGTGGCGGTCGTACGTGCCGGGGCTGGCATCGAGGAGGCGTTGCAGCTCGTCGAAGATGGCGTCCGCAGGATGCGGGTGTCCTCTGTGGGCGCGGCCGATGCGGCGGGCCAGCAGGAGCAGGCGTTGGTCGAGGTCGGTCTCGATGGCTTGGTCGCCGGGCCAGGCTCCCAGAGCCAGCTCCCTGAAGCGGTGTCGCTCGGCCTGGGCACGAAGCATCTGTGCATCCTCGATGACCTCCGTGGAGGCTGCGCCCGCCCGGAGCTTGCGAACAAGCGCGGTCTCTGGACCATGCAGTTGCTGGGACAGGTCTTCCAGCAGAACGTGGTCGGGACGGGTCAGGCGCTGCCGTACGTCGGCAATCGCCGCCGCGGTGAGGCGTTTGTTCAGCACGGCTGGCGGCGGATTGTCGAGGACCAAGAGCTCCGTCCACCGGGCTACGGGAAGACCCTGGGTGGCATCGCGGGTACGCCGAAGCAACTCGTCGTAGAGGGCGTCGATCATCGCCATGGTGAGCCCTGGGCCGAGATCGGCCAGGACTCGGGTGTTGCGCAGATCGACGTCACCGCGTCGTGGCAGCGGTCTGATGCGCACCAGGGGAAGGAAATCGGCGAGTGCGTCCTCTTGGACTTTCAGGTGCGTCGCGACCCGTTTGCGGCACGCTGCGTTGTCCCCGCCTTGCCCCTTGGACAGGGCCACGGCTGCATCGTCGGCTGGGTCGAGATATCCCTCGAGGCCAGCGGTCAGCTGATAGGTCAGCCCGGTGCCCGCCACGGTTCCGTGCGTGCGCCACAAGCTCTTGAGGGGGCCACTCTTGAACACGTCCGTGAGCGTCCAGGGCTCGACAGCATCCCTCGTTTTGATCTGCTGAAAATCCCAGAACACGCCGTCGGGACACCGGGGGTCGCCTCTGCGGGCGACGGTTACGTCCTCAATGTGCTCGCAGGTCACGTGGATGATCGTGCCGCCCGCGAGCATCTCCAGGACTGCTTGCACGGAGATGTGTATCTGGTACTCGAACCGCCGTACCGTGACCGACCCTGAGTCATCCGGTGCTTCGGTCTCAATTGGATCGGCCATCGGCCCCCCATCTCGTTACTCCCCAACCACGCAGCGTAGGGGCTCTGTGATCTCCAGTCGACAGTTACGAAGATCGGCCGTTGCGGCGGCCTCCGCCTCCAGGCGGTCACGCCCGGTCCGGTCCGCGGCCGCGACGCTCCGCTCGGTGGCAGTGGTTGCCCTGCATCGCCGGTGGGATGCGCGGCATCGGGTGCGCTCAGTAGCCGGCCTCCAGGCCACGGACACGGTGCGATCCGGGCTCCTGCGAGCGGAGCGCCTGGTCGTCCTGGCGTGCCGGGTGCGCTCCGTCGGCACCGTCCTGTTCGGCGTAGCGGTCCATGGTGGTGCGGGCTCGTCGGCCACCGCAGTGAAGGCGGCCCCGAGATGACGTAGCAGCACGAACGAGGTGTCGGCCGCCGCCGTCAGGTGTGGAACCGTGCGTCAGCCCGAGACCTCTTCGACGGTGGCCACGATGAGGCCCGGGAGGAAGTCGATGGCGCGCTTCAGCAGGCTTTCGACGGGGACGGCGTGGTGGTTGCTGTCGATGCTGATAAGTCCGGCCCAACTGGCCGGCTCGTAGCGGGCCAGCATGGAGAGCGTGTAGACGACCGACCACCAGGCCATCAGCAGGTGCGGTTCCCTGCCCGTCGGTGGGATCGTCGGCAGGAACCAGCGTGAGCGGCCGTGGCTCCGGGTGAGGCCGTGCAGGTGTTCACGGCGTTCTTCGACGAGCGCGTGTCCTTGGGGCATGAGCCAGCTCACCCGGAGTTCTCCGCCGCTGTGGTCGTAGCGGGTGAAGTCGGGTGGCCCGTCGGGGTGGGGTGTGCGGCGGACGTACTCGTGGTGCTGGGCGAGGCCCGGGTATTTCGCGAAGAACGCGTTCAGCGTCTCCCGGCTGCCGTTGTCGATGACCCAGTCGGGAATGTCGCAGACGGGGACGTGCAGCAGAGGGTGCGGGTCGCCGTACTGACATCGCTCGTGGAGAGGGCGGGGTGCCGGTTCCGGCCGGTGAGCGGGTAGTCGAGGTTGACCGGCAGCATGTCCCAGACGTCTTCGAGGCGCACCGGGTCCTTGCCCCAGACCGGGGAGTCGAGTAGCTGGCTCAGCCGTACGAAACTGGCCCGCGATGTCGCGGGGTCGGTGCGGATCTCGATGTCGGCGAAGGGCTTGTCGAAGCCGCTGGCCTTGATGCCGTGCCCGTCGAGGCGCCAGTCCTCACCCTTGAGATCGACCGCCGCGGCGGCGATGGCGCGGCCGGCCTGGCTCAGGCCGTAGAAGACCTGCAGAGGTCGGGTGGCCGGGCCCACCACGGCGGCCGCGCGGAACATCTGCTCCGCCTGTTCCAGTGCCGCCGCGTACGTCTTCCGGCGCGCTCCACCGCCGGCCTTGCCGGGCGGGTTCGCCCGGCTCGCGCGCAGCTTCTCCCATGCCTCGTCGGGATCCGCCTTCATGTACATGGGCCGACGCTATCCCTCGGCACTGACATCGGTCAGCGAGGTGGTCGACACCCAGGACGTGACCGTGGCGATGGTCCAGCCGGAGCGCGTCCAGCGATAGACGAATCCACCAGCGTCCAGCGAACCGAACCAGACGGTGTGGAGGCTGTCCGGCACGTCGGGACTGTCGGCCGGGACGAATCCGTGCCGGAGCGCCATGGTGACGTCGAAATGGCCTCGGTCGGCCCAAACAAAGAGATGGCCTTCCCGGTCGGTGTACCGGGCGAGCTTCTTGATCTTGTTCGCCCCCTGATCTGAGTCGAGGAAGGCATCGACGTAGGGAGAGATCGTGTCGGCCGTGTGACGGGCAATCCAGCCAGTCATCTCGATGGGGAAGATCCGGCCTGAAGCCTTGTCGCTCCGTATCCGCTCCGCGCTCACGATCTTGAGGGCGGCAAGCTTGCGAAGCCTCTCTGCGTGCTGCGGCGTGGGTATCCGGCCGGGTGGGGTGCTGTCGTTCCAGCCGTCCAGGCCGATCTTGTCCACGCCTTCCCGCTCCAGGTCCTGGAGAAGTTCGACCAGCGGCTTGGCCGACTGCTTGACGCGCGTCCCGGGAGTGAACTGCACCGTCCAGTCCCCCTGCAGGCCGGGGATCGGTCCGTCGTAGTGCCGGTCGAGGCCATCCCAGAGGCCCTGGCGGTCGGGGTCGGTCGTGGAAGGCACCTCGAGCGCGACCCTCGGCCCGGCTCCATCGAACGGGTCCAGGAGGAAGTCCGCCTTGCCGGGCTTGGCCTGGTCGTCGTAGTCGAACCGGCAAGTCCCCAGCACCTCGTTGACCGCAGCCTCCGCGAGGAGCTCGTCCGGCGCCGACTGCACCACCTTCTTCTGCTTCATGCCCGCGACGGTAGGGCAGACACTGCTCCGGAGACGAAGGGTTTCTTGCCGCTGAGGGCTACCGTCCCATCGTGAGAGCACATCGCATGGCGGACAGGCGGCGCCGGGACGCAGTGAAGCAATTCTGGACCGACACCGACCCAAGGGTTCAACTCCTGACCCGGATCTGCCTCCCGCTGGGGTTCGCACTCATCGGAGTCGGTCTCTGGGGGACTGGCATTGTTGGTGGGACGGCCGGGCTTTTCTCACCAACCTGTTCTCCAGCTTCACCAGTCTGTTGTTCGGCGTGCCCCTGGCCGTGGTGGTGTTGTCCAGGATCACCAGCGGCCAAGCCAAGACGCTGGCGCGTGCAGCGGCTCTTGAGCAAGCTCGTGAGGCAGCAGCGCAATTCCGCGCCGCTCTCCTCGCACAGTTCGTCTCGGGCGACCCCGCATCGGCACGCAGCGGTCTTCAGACCCTTGTGACTGCTTGCCGCGAGCTCTGTCACCTGTCGAAGCCGCCGGAACCGCTCGTCAGTCGGATGATCGACTCACAGCAATTGGCAGCCGCTGTGTCGGCGGTCAACGAAGGCGTCACCCAGGTCCTCAAGGCTTCAGCACAAGGGTCGCGGCAACGGCGCTGGTTCCATGAGCTGGAGGGGTATTGGCGGGTGACGGATGCCGCCGTACGCTCGTACGCGGACGAGGCTGGTCTCACTCCGACTCAGTCGGTGCAGATCAGCAACGCCCTGGAAAGGCTGACGAGCTGTGAACCGCAGCCATTCATGCGGATCACAGCAGATCGAGGGAACCATCTGAGCCTCTACTCCTCAGCCAAGGCGACGATCAAAGGGGCGGCGGCGCTGACGGAGCTGCTCGATGAGCTGCCCGCGCTTGAGCAGATCGGCGGTTAGCGGCACGCTGGGAGGCGGGTCAGGGCGTATCCCCGGACCAGTCCCAGCGGTTCCGCTCGCCAGGGCGCGGGTCGTACAGGGCCCGGCCGCCGGGGCCGAACTGCCCGAGCTCGGTCATCAGCGCGACGCCGGTCTGGATCTCGTCCACTCCAGCCGGTGATGTCGAGCAGCAGGCCATCAAGCGGGCCGCCGAGCAGTTCGGCGTAGGCCCGGTCGGGCCGCGGACCGGGTGGTCGTGGTCGGCGCCGTAGACCCTGCGGCGCAGCAGCTGCTCGTCGTCACAGTCCATCCGTTCAGCCTGGCAGCCGCCACTGACGGCCGGGTCCGGTCGCGTCACCTGCGGAAGCGGGAATCCAGGTTCCGCCGGACTTCTGCTCGGGCAGGGCCTGCTCCGGTTCTTGGTGCCGGTGTTCATCCGGCCAGGCTTGGTGCATGTTGGTGACGAACTGCCGGTCGCAGTCCGTACACAGAGTCGGTCGGGGCTCTGGGGAGGCGCCCCAGCCGACGCGCTCGATCGCCTTCCACCGTTCGTCGATGAAGGTGGCGCCGCAGCCGATGCAGACGGGACGGCGGACCTCACGCTCGGCTGCCTTCTTCGCCGCCTGCTCCTGGTACTTCTCCTCACAGGCCCGGTACTCCTCCTCCGCGCGGGACGCGAGCAGCGTCGAGGCGGGGGTTGCCGATCGCTTCCAGCAGGGTCTGCGGGCCGCTGCGTCCGAAGCGGGCGAACACGGTCCGGCCGGGATGCCGACCCACCCGCGCGTGCGCAGCCGTGCTGTCTCGCCCCCCCAGCTCCGGATCACAGGCGCCATCACGCCGCGTGCCGATCCGACCCGGGTCCTCCGCGATCAGGCTGATGAGTGGGCGTCTACCCGCTCAGCGGCGGCCCTGCCGCCAGAGACTGTCCACGTTCACCCGTTCGACTGATTGCGGGCCGCGATCACTGGCGGCCGGTGACGCACGGACCAGAATCGTAACCCGGCGATGAGCCATTGGACTTGAGCAGTGGGCAGATCCACCGAGTGCGAGGGGTGGTCATGGAGGTTTTCCCGCTCAGGGACGGCGGGGCTGGCGTACCCGGGCGGTTCGAGGCACGGATCGTCGACGCCGGGGGGCGAGTGCGGCCACTGCCCTGGCCACAGGTGGCCGGTCAGGTCGTGCTCGAGGAGGCCGCCGCAGTACGCACCTTCCCTGCCCGGCGCGGGCGCCGGGTGGCACCGGGCTGGTGGTGGTCGGCCACGACCGGGCGCCTGGTGCACTACGGGTTCGGGGCCATGCGCACGCAGGTGATGCTGCTGGACCATGACCCGCAGGTGGTGGCGTTGGCCTGCAGCCCGGTGGAGCTGGCCTGGCTTGGGCACGACGGCCAACCGGCGTGCCACACACCGCACATGATGGCGCGCCTTGCCGACGGCAGCGGTCTGCTGGTCGACTGCGCGGGCCACGACGGCGTCTCCGAGCGGATCGCCGGCTACGCGCCTGTGGTGGCCGCGGCAGCGCAGGCGGTGGGCTGGCGCCACCGCATCGCTGCGGTTCCGGACCGGATATTCGCCGCCAACGTGCGGTGGCTGGCCGGGTTCCGCCACCCTCGCAACGCGCAACCCGGGCGGATGGAGGAGGTGGCGGCGTGTTTCGCCCGGCCCCGGCCCCTTGTCGAAGGAGTGCGGCGGCTCGGGGATCCCATCGCGGTGTGGCCGGCCGTCTTCCACGCCCTGTGGAGCGGAGCGCTCAGCGCCTCCTTGGACCGGCCGCTGCACGAACGGGTCGTCGCGGTCAGCGTCCGGCCCGGACTGGTGGTGAGCGCGTGACGCGCTTGAGGCTCAACGTCGGCGATCAGATCCGGTGGGACGGGCGCACCTGGAACGTCGCTGTCCTGGAAGGAGCCAGTGCGCGGCTGCTGGAGACGGGCACGGGTGCGGTCGCTGCCGTGGCGCTCCCCCACCTCGTCACCGATCCCGGCTTCGAGGTCGTGGGAGCTGATCGGCCCGTGGTGGCGCCGCTGGCGCTCCTGGACGCGCTCCCCGACCACGTCCGGGACCATGCCTTGGCCTGGGAGCGGCACGTGCGGGAGGTCGAGTCCGGCACCACGAAGGCAGGCGGCGAGGCGCCGCGGCCCCAGTACGACCCTGCGACACGAACCATGGCGCAGCGGGAGGCTGCGAAGGCTGCGGAGCTGACCGGGGCGGGTGTGCCGACGAGTGTGGCGACGGTGCGCAGGATGCGGGCGCGGTACCGGGAGCGGGGCGTGTGGGGGCTGGTGGATCAGCGTACGACCCGTCCCAGGTCGCCGGTGGGCCGGGCCGATCCGCGGGTGGTGGAGGCGGTGGGGGCTGTCCTTGAGGAGCAGCGGGACAGGTCGACGGGCACGTTGAGCGCGCTGCGGGACCGGGTTCGATGGTTGCTGGAGGACCTGTACGGTCCGGGGGTGGTGGCGGTGCTGCCGCAGTCGACGTTCAACCGGCTGGTGCACGCGCTCGGGGATGGTCAGGGGGTGCTGGGCAGCGCGGTGCAGCGGCGCTGGCACGCCTCGCGTCCTGAGCCGCCGTTCGGTGTGACGGTGGCGCTGCGGCCGGGTGAGCTGGTGATGATGGACAGCACGCCGCTGGACGTGCTCGCGGTGATGGCGGACGGGGTGATCGGCCGGCCGGAGTTGACGATCGCGATCGATGTGGCCACGCGGGCAATCTGCGCGGCGGTGCTGAGGCCGCCGGGAAGTAGCACGGTGGACGCGGCTGTCTTGCTGGCGGAGATGGTCGCGCCGATGCGGATGCGCCCGGGCTGGGATGCCGTGTTGTCGATGCAGCGGTCGGTGGTGCCCTACGAGCGGCTACTGAGCCTGGATGAGCGACTGGAGGAGGCTGCCGCGCGGCCGGTGATCGTCCCCGAGACGGTAATCGTGGATCAGGGGAGGGTATTTGTATCCGCCTCGTTCCTGGCCGCGTGCGAGACCCTGGGGGTGTCGCTGCAGCCGGTGCCGCCGGCGAACGGTCCGGCGAAGGGACATGTGGAGCGCAGCTTCAAGTCGATCAATCACGGTTCTGCCAGTACGTCGCCGGCTACACCGGGTCGAACACCACCGAGCGCGGCTCGAGTGTGGAGGACGAGGCCTGCTGGACGCTGCCGCAGTTGCAGGATTTCCTCGACGAGTGGTTGGTCGCCGGCTGGCACGCGCATAAGCACTCCGCGCTCCGGCACCCGCTGCTGCCCCACCTGGCGCTGTCCCCCATCGAGATGTGGGCCGCGCTTGTGGGCGTCACGGGTTACGTTCCGGTGCCGCCTACATCGGACAGCCACATCGAGCTGCTGCCGGTGCGCTGGCAGGTCATCAACGACTACGGCGTCCGCTTCGACTACCGCACCTACGACGGCAAGGTGCTGAACGGTTTCAGGCGGCGCACGGTCTACGGCACAGGTGAGGCGCAGCGGTGGGAAGTCCATTACAACCCTTACGACCCGGCGCGGATCTGGGTGCGGCTACCGAAGGGCTTCGTGGAGGTTCCGTGGATCCACGGAACCGAGGTCAGCCTGCCGTTCACCGACTACACCTGGCGCCATGTGCGCGCCACGGTGGCCCGCGCAAGCGACCGCGACGCCCATGAACTGGCCCTGGCCAGAGCCGCCTTTTGGCTGCGGCTGTCAAGGGTGTGGACCCTGCTGACAAAACGCAGCTGCGGCAACGGATCAGGTCTTGCACACACGTCCTCGATCGCCTGCAGGTCGCTCAGGAACTGCTCCACGGTGATGGCAAGGGGAAGCTTGATGGTGGCCTGTGAGCACTCGACGCGGACCTGTCGCGTCCTACCGGCCTCCAGGGAGGTCAGTGACAGTCCGCTAACAGTGCCACATATGCGGCGGACGACGGCACCGAAACGGTCCAGACCAAAGTCATCGATCCGCTCACCCCGTGACACCGAGTACTCGTCGACCCGACCCCTGCCGTCCATGATCTGGTTGCGGATTTTGATGACCCCGTCGTCGTCAAGGCAGCGGGTCGCGAACTCCAATCCGAACTCGTCGTCACGAAAGTAGGGGTCCAGCATGTGCTGCCCCACCCCGTAGCTCAGCGCGTAGGTGCCGCGGCTGGTACGTAGGAGAATGAGTCCCGCCGCGGCGCGACTGCGTTCCTTGACGTCCAGTCCGGTGATGGATTCCACCGCGCTGCACCAGTCGGCACGCTCTCGGGGAACGCCTCCGGTGATCAACAAGCCCTCCATCCCCTGGCGAGTGAACTCTCTGACCTCGTAGTCCTCGCTGTCGAGGTATCTCTCGCGGACGAACGTGCTCAGTTCCGGAGTGGTGCTCTCGGAGGGCCTGAGCCGGTGGAGGGTGGACTTACGGGTGGCGGATCGGGATGTACGGCTACTACCCAAGACGGCCTCCACGCGCGAAGCAGTTGAAGACACTACGAAAGCAGACAGGGTGCCGTCTTCACCACCGAACGGATCTATCCGGCCCCAAGGGAATGCCGGACAGACGGAAGCTGCACAGATCATCCAACGACAAGCTCCTCGAACTACCCACCAACGGCACCCCCGGCGCCTGGCCCCCACACACCGAACTCTCCGGCGTACGCGTCTACTTCATCCACGTCCGCGTCCTGCCACCCGCGTCACCCTCACCCACGACGAACTCACCAACACCGACACCACCTGACGTCCGATTCAGCAGGTACCTTCGGCGGATCCATACCTCAGCCACCCGCCACCCGATAGGGAGCACCGTGAACAGCCGGGACCGCATCCCGTACTTCCGCTGGCAGCGCCACTTACCGCGCCTGATCCAAGACCGAACCGCGGGCCTGATGATGGCCGCGGCCGCGGTCATCGCCCTCTCGTTCAGCGTCATCGGCGGTCTCGCTGAACTGTCCAGCCCATCATCAGATCCGTGCCAGCGAGCACGCGAGATCGCCGACGAAGCCCGCCCCGCTGACGGAAAAGTGGACTCCGGAATCGAGCGCGAGCAGGCCATCGAACCAGCAGGTGATTGGCTCGACGCTGCAACGGAATGCCGACAGGCCGGCGGCGACCCAGGACCCGGGTTCTAGCCACCCACACAGCAAGCCTCCGCGAACACCTGCCGCAGAACGCAACACGGGATGCCTCTTTCGGAACAACCGGCTCTCAGTCGCGCGGCTGGGCATGGCTGCTGCACTGTCCTTCCCAGACGCCAGATCAGGGCACCCCAAGCCACCCCACATGGCACCTCAAGTAGCGACCCAGGGAAACTGCACTACGCTCGACCAACCTGCACACACCACGTACGCGCAGGTCAGACAGTCACCGCCACGCTCAGCCTCGCACTCCGACCCCCCACCCACCACGAAGACCACCCACAAAACTGAGAAACCCCAGCTCATACTCACCACAGCCGCGCAGAACAACTGGGCGACGACAGCGCAAGACCCTGCTGGACGCGCGGGAGGCCGGGATGGTCTGGGAACCCGGCCAAGAAGCCTGGGAGACCAAACTCGCCGCACTACGGTCCTACCACCGGGCCACCGGACACCTCGCACCCCGACAAGACGCCCTCTGGGGCGAGGGAGAAGGTGACCGTGAGCAGCTTGCCATCGGACAACTCCTCGCCAACCTCCGCAGGAAAGACGGCCTCGGGAAGAACCCAGTGCGGGCTGCCGTGCGGGCGGAGCAACTGGCTGCGGTCGACCCGGACTGGAACTGTCCCTGGCCACTCGACTGGCAACGCCACTACAAGGTGCTCGTCCACCTCGCCGACACCGAACCCGACGGCGTCCTGCCCGACATCGCGCCGGGCGTGGTCTTCGACGGCGATGACTTGGGACGATGGATCCGGCAACAGCAGAAGCCCAGCGTCTGGAGGCTGCTGTCCTCCGAGCAGCAGCAGCGTCTCACCAGGCTGGGCATCAAACCGCTCGAGGCACCGCCCGCCGCTCCGGCTGCCACCCGGTCCGGGAAGGGGCTAAGCAAAGCGCAGCAGGCGTTCCAGCGGGGCCTGGCGGCGCTCGCACAGTGGGTGGAGCGGAAAGGCGCGGACCGGCCAGTACCGCGCGGCGCGGTCGTCGAGGTCGAGGGCGACGGCGGGGCGGAGCCGGTGCCCGTACGGCTGGGCGTATGGGTCTCCAACACCAAGAGCCGGCGTGACAAGCTCACCGCCGACCAGCTCGCCGCCCTCGCGAAGCTGGGCGTGGACTGGGCGTAGAGGCAGTTGGGGCGCACCGTCTCTCCCTTGCGCCTGGGGGAGTCTTCCATTCAATGACTAGTGTTCCCCTCTCGGATCATCCGCCGGAGGCTGGTGCGTGCGGCGCCCAGGTCTGCCTCGAGGTTTGTCACCCGGCTTTGGAGCGCGTGGTTGTCCTCGGTGGCCTGCCGAAGCGTGTCGTGGAGCCGTTGGTTGTCTAGTGTGGTTTCCCCGGCGCCAGCCGGGACAGCCGATGAACCCGGTCAGCCTCCAAGTCCATCTGCGTGAGATCGGCGTCCCGCCGCAGCGCGGCAGGGCCTCCGCAATCCGACAGCTCGTCCTCCAAGCCCCGGCCCCCGTCATCGCGAAGGCACTCGGCTATCACGACAAGACCACTACCCGCCTGGTCACCGAGGCCGGCGAAACCTGGAGCCGATACGCCCCTGGCGGCCACTGAGGAGTGCGTCCCCGATGGGGCCACGTATCTGTCAGCCCCGCTCGGTAGGGTCCGCATCGCAGCCAGCCGCGGAAGGACTCTCACATGACAACGTTTGACGAGCTCAATGCCTGGGCCGGCACAGGGAATGTCACAAGGGCGGACTCGGTAGTCGTGTCGGGCTGGCAGATCCCCGAGGATCAGAAGGCACTGCTGGTTGATGTCGGGATCCCCGTCGTCGATCAGTTGATCGAGTACGTATCGTTAGGTCGCTCTACCGCCTCACCCAGAATCACCATGGCAACCTCGTGCCCGGCCTGGAATGGTCGTTCGGCGTCGAACCCGGGACAGGCACGGTCCACTACGTCCTTCCGCAAGGCGAGGCATGGTTCGCCAACTCCTCCATCGACCTCTGGCTGCGGACCCTTCACCACTACGGCCGGCACGTCAGCGAGTCTGAGATCCTCAGCAATCCGGATGACCGCGAGGACGAAGCCCTGGCCGAGCTCAGCATGCTCGCTGACGAACTCAAGAAGATCGATCCACCTGCCTTCGACGGCTACAACGGTTTCATCTGGGCCGAGTTCCTCGACCGCTGGCTCTGGTAGGCCGCCACGATCCCCAAGCGATCACTCACTGTGTCCAGCAGGCCGAGCGGCTCGCGAATACGCGACACCGCAACATGCGAGCCCACCAGTCCCAAGGCCGAAGAACTTCACGATGATGCTCAACCGGCCGATCATGCCCGGCTGCCCACAGCCATGATCGACCCGACAAGTCCTAGCGGGATCTCCCAGGGTGAACGGGATGCAAAGAGGTTTGGGGTACCCCCTGCATGAACCTCGTCCCCGACGGGTTACGGTCCCCCCGCGGCGCGACGCAAGTCCGTACGCGCTGTGAAAGGGAGGGAACGCATGCGTAGATCACTGCTCCGGCGCCTGGGCTCAATGGCCCTGGGGCTGGGGCTCACCTCGCTCGGTCTGCTCGGCGCGGGAGCGACACCCGCACACGCCGACGTACGAGACTGCCCGTCAGGCTACTTTTGCGCCTGGCAGACCAGCAACGGCTCGGGCTCGATGCTCAAGTTCAACTCGGACCGGTCCACCCTGGGCACCTGGGCCGGCAAGTTCAGCCTGGTCATGAACCGCACGTCAAAGCTGGCCTGCCTCTACCAAAAGCCGAACTACGACGTCTCGGCGAGCTACACCTACGTGGAGAGCGGCTCTCTGCTCAGTCTGAGTGAAGGCCGCAATATCCAGTCGGTGAGGTTCGCGGCTTCGCTCCAGGACTGCGACCCTCCGCCTCCTCCGCCACCGTTTCCCCACTGGACCACCACGGACACCTCGCCCCGCCTGTCCGGCTTCGGTGACATGAACGCCGACCGCAGGGCGGACGTTCTGGTCCGTGATCCCGCCGGACGCCTGTGGTTCCTGCCGGGCGATCAGACCGGACGGATCATCGGTACGGGAGGCTGGAACGCGTTCAACGCCCTCGTCCGGCACGGTGACTTCAGCGGTGACGGCCGGGAGGACGTCATCGCTCGCGAAACCGCCACCGGAAAGCTGTGGCTCTACCCAGGCAACGGCACGGGGGGCCTAGTGACTCGGAGACTGATCGGCAGCGGTGGCTGGAACGGGATGAGCCAGATCGCGGCGGTCGGTGACCTGTCCGGCGACAACCGGTCCGATCTGATCGCCGTCGAAAAGGCCACAGGCAGGCTGTGGCTCTACCCCGGCAGCGCAACCGGAGCGCTCGGCGCGCGGACGCTGATCGGCAATGGTGGCTGGAACGGCATCAACGCCCTGGTAGGCGTTGGAGACATGAACAGCGACGGGCGTCCCGACCTCTACGCCCGGGAAGCCGCGACCGGCAAGCTCTGGCTCTACCCGGGCAGGATGGGCTCCCTCGGTGCCCGCATCCTGGTCGGCAGCGGCGGCTGGAACAACGTCCGCTTCATCGTGGCTGTCGGCGACTGGTCCGCCGACGGCCACCCGGACCTACTGGCCGTGTACAACCACGATCGGTTCTACCAGTACGAGGGCCTTGGCACCGGCAGAATCGGCCCGGGCTACATGACCAACAACTGGCCCGCCCGAAACGGGACCTTCTGACCCTTTGCACCGGCTCGCGTACTGAGCCGCTGGGCCCCATCCGACTGCGCGCACCCTGGTCGTGCGCGCACTCGGCGCTTTCGACACCCGTTTCTCCCGCGGCCGCCGTCACTCAGGCCGGTAGGCAGAGCGGCAGGGCGCAGCACGCGACATGGGTACAGACGGCCTGCTCGGGCTCGGACAGCTGTGCCTTACGTTCGCCGGGGGTGCCAGTGATGCCGATCCCGAATTTTCCTCACAACTACTCTTCGCCCCAGTTGGTTCACGGAGTGAACCAACTGGGGAACGCGAGGAGCGAGAGTGGACGTGACGTGGTTGCTCTTCGACGGGTGTCAGAGCTGTGGGGGATGATCGGGCCATGCTGCAGGCAAGAGACGAGCACGGTCGTCAAGTGTGGTGAGCAGCTCGTTCTCATCGGGGGCGGTGTGCTGCTGGTGTGGCTGCTCTTGACGGGGCTGGTCAGGTTCCTCGCCGCTCACCCGTGGATTCCGGTCGTCCTGGTGCTGTGCGCGAGCGGTGCGGTGGCCGCCTGGGTGGTCAAACGGCAGCGGGCAGCGCAGTGGGAGCGGGTGCGGTCGCAGGGGCTGCCGTACGCGGTGACGCAGCTGGATGCGCTGCATCATCGGCAGTTCGAGCACGCGGTGCGGGACCTGATGCACCGCGACGGATGCGCTGACGCCGTGCAGGTCGGCGGTGCCGGGGACAGCGGCGCGGATGTGAAAGCGACCGACCCGTTCGGGCGGCGGTGGGTCATCCAGTGCAAGCACCGCCGTGGCGGATTGGCCGTGGCCGCGATCGGTACGCCGGACCTGCAGGTCCTCAACGGCACCGGCCGCCCCGTCCACGGGGGCGACGTTGTCGTCCTGGTCACCAATGGCAGGTTCACCAAGCCGGCGGTCGAGTTCGCCCGCGACCAGCGGCTGCACCTGGTCAACCGCGCGGTGCTTGCCGAATGGGCCAGCGGCTCCAGACCTCTGTGGGAGCTCCTGCGGGCGGTACCACCCCCTCGCCGGCCCACACCCCTGTCCTAGACATCACCCGAAGACGGCATGGTGCCTCGGGCCCGGGTCATAAGGCGCCGTAGCCGCGCCCGCCGAACTGACGGTCGGCGGGCCCGCGACAGTCAGGTCATCGATCGCAGTTGGTCCAGTTCACTGCCGATCGCATCCCGCAGCAGGTCGTGCTGCGGACCAAGCCTGAACTGCTCGTCGCTCCACCGTTCACGCGGATAGAGCCACACCGGAGCACCCACCACATCGGCCGGCTCCCACTCGAACCGAGGCCAGACATGCGCATGCAGGAACGGGTCCGTGTTCCCCAGGATCTCCAGGTTCACCCGGCGGAAAGCCGGATCCAGCCGCCGACAGGCACGCTCGACCGCTTCGCCGAGCTGGTCCATGTCAGACAGGAATGACAGCCGTTTCGCCCTCGGCAGGTCCGACAGCCGCTGCACATCCGGTTCGTCCACGAGCAGGACCGAGTAGCCCGGCAGGAACTGAACGTCCCCGATCACCGCGAACCCCGACGTCAGCCGTCGCAGCACGGTCGGGTTCTCGCCCCTCAGCGCAGTCCCGATCCGGTCCCTCCGCCAGTCACCAGTCATGGCCAAAACCTACATTCTGGTGATCAAAGACCGCTCTTCGATCCCCATCCCCCACACAGTTCAACGACCAAGCAAGTGGAGCGAGGAGCGGCGGGGCCCCGGACGTTTTCAAAGATCCCCATCAAGGCGGCTCCAACCGACTTGAGCAGGGATTTCCGGCCTCCATATTGGCGTGTGGAAGCCGCGGCAGGCCGCCGTCCCCGAGACGGCGGCCTTCGCCGTACCCCGGCACACCGCAGTAACCACCAGGACGCCGCTGACGATCCCGGCCCGCGTAGATCAGTGCCGGGGCAGGGTCGGGTGCGATCAGCACCGGCCACCGGTTCGGTCACAGAGATAGTCAAGCAGACACCAGGCCTCCCCAGCCCGCCACCGACTCACTTCACGCCGAGTCGGGCGCTCAGAGAAGGAGCAGGACAAGCCCCCACCTCCGCCGACGTGCAGGAGGTGGGGGCTCTGTGCTGCCTCGCCGGCCTCGGCCGGTCCGGATGCATCCCGGACCAGCCGAATCCACGCCGCTAGCACAGCGCGGGCTCGGTCCAGGCGTACAGGAGCTTCTTCGACGGCCCCGACGGCGTTACCGATGTGGAGATCGTGCCGGTGAAGCCTGGGGAGTGGCCCCGGCCCGCGCGGTCCGCTGAAGGAGGAAGGCATGCCCAGGCGGCACAAGCACACGTCGACTGATGTCGCCCCCGGGACGGTCACCCTGTGCGCCACCCGGGAACTGCCCGGCGGGCTCCAGTGGGCGCACCTGCCCGTCCACCGGCAGCTCTGGGCCGAGGAAGGCGTGCGAGAGGGCTTCCGTGTCCGCGTGAGGCGCACGGTCGGCGACACCGCGGCGCCGGTCGAGGTCATCGAGGGCGGGTAGGCTGGCGGAGCGGCCGTACGCGGGCACGTGCGATCACCGCCAGGGTCTGCATAGCCTGTGGTCACACCGCCAGGGGGCCTGGAGGAAGCGATGCCCGGTCGAACCATGTGGTCCGGAGCCGTGTCGTTCGGCCTGGTCACTTCTCTGAACCAGTAATCAAGGTCCGTTGAAGCAGTCGGCAAACCTGTGGCACATGCGTACCGTCTCGGGCCAGGATGCGGCTATGCGTGACATCAGGAGCGATCCCGAGTTGCAGGATCTGGTTCGGCGGTTCGTCACGCCTGATCGGCGATACCTTCGTTTGGGCGGGAGCGTTTTCCGGTTGAGCCCGGTCGAGCGCTCCGCGTTTGTTCGGGATCTGGCTCAGGCTTCGTACGAAGTCACTCCGGCGGAGCTCGGCGTCCTCTTCGAGGGTGGATGGCGCGAGCGCAAGACCGCCGCCTGGATGGTCGCTGTGGCCCACAGGTCCGAGTTCCGCGAGCTCATAGGCCAGCTCCTACTGGCCAGCGAGGGGCCGTACGCGGGCACGGCATACTGCGTCGCCCTTGCGAGGTTCGGTACTGCAGCGGACGCCGAACTCCTCAGTGCATACCTCGATCACTACTTGTCGCGTCCCGACCTCGACTACGACCAGGCAGTCGTCCTTGGGACGCTCCTGTACCTCGATGAGATGCTCGGATCCGGCTACGCAGCACGGTTCCTCGCCCCGGGCGGCCCCTGGGGTCGATGGCTCGATGTCCGGGCCGTGGCGGCCCTCGACCCGCAAAAGGGCCAGCAGGCTGTGCAGCAACTTTGCGCGTTCGTCGACGAGACCGCTGAGGTCTTCGCCTCGCTGGATTCCGGTAGCTGATCATGACCGAGCGAGACATCATCCTCAACGAACTCGCCCAAGGCCTGCGCCCGATGGCACAGGGCATCGAGTGGTTCGACACCCACGGCCCGAAGGAGCAGGCCGAGATACTCGTGTTCCTGCGCCATCACTGCGTCCAGGCCCGCGCCGTCACCGAAGACGGCCCTGAGAGCATCCGCCGTGCCGGGCTGCGCCCGACGCACACACCTGCGGTTCTGATCACCCGCGGCCCGATCGACCAGCAACTGGGGAAAATCGTCGGCCTCACCCCTGCCGATGAGCGCCGCAAGGCGTTCCGGCTGCTGGTCGCGGTACTCGCGGTCGCGGACGAACGGCGCCGCGAACGCTTCTGCTGCGGCGGATGCGGTCACTGGTGGCACAACCTACCCATGGCCGACAGGTGACCGTCGCCCACCGGTCCGGGTCGACGTGCGCCTTCAACTGGGCAAAGCCGACCGGGTCACGAGCTGCCTCGACGACCCGCAGACTGCTGCGGTGGCCGACGAGCCACTGCAGAGACAGACGCACCACGTCCGCACTGGCCAAGGCCAGCAGCCCGCTCTGCACGGTGCCCCGCCGCGTCACGCCGGTGGCCGACGCGACCCAGATGTGGCCCTCCTCGCCCCACCGACGAGGGCAGGCCGCCGCAGGGGATGCCTCCCACCGTTCCTGCTAGCTCGTTCCGGGAAATCCGGACAGCCACATCAGGATGGGCGCGAGCCCCCGCGACCCGGTACCAGCGGGTGGTCCTGTCAGCCCTATCGAACGGCGGTCCTTGTACAGCAGCGAGAACCTCGTCGACGGGTCTGCACGTCATGGGCCACTGCGTCCCGGCCTCGCGGGCAGGGAACCGGGCGCGTGCTTGTTCCAGTGGACCGCCTGCGGCCCGGGGAACAAGCGGGCGCTCGCCGGGGCCGGCCGGCGACGTGCCGGCCAGGTGCCGAATGCGGGCCTTCACCAAGATCCTCCGAACAGATCGTCAAGAACCTGAGTCCGGTATCCGGCTGCGGGCATCGCCGGGAGGCGTGCCAGCCGCTCCCGCCGGACGTGGTGCGCGCGTACGGCCTCGACGATCTCGTCGCGGCCTGCGGGGACGTAGATCTGGGTGGTGGTCAGGTGGGCGTGGCCGAGGATCCACTGCACGTCGGTCAAGGCCGGCTTCGCACCCAGGACTGTCCGGCGGATCATGTCCGAGCCGCTGCGTCCGGCGCGGGACCTCGCCGAGTTGCCGGATCGTCTCGACACCGACGTTCTCGTGGATGCCGCGGGCGGTCCGGCGCAGAAGGGACGCGGCCGACGACATCGACTGGCTGGTGTCGGTCGCCTCGACGATCGTGCGAGCCCGCCAGCACGTCATGGAGGGCTTCCGAGGGCACCTCGGATCGGTCACCATGGACGTCCGTCGGAGATCCGAGGGTGGGGATGAGCGAGGGTGAGAACGTTCTGGACGGGCAACGGAGCAGGCCGGAGCAGGTCGGCCCCGCCCCGTGGCTGGCGCTGGCCTGTCTGGTCGGGCTGCTTCTGGCCTACGTCGTACTGACGAACTTCACCGCAGAGCTGCGGGCGGCGCTGTGGGGCGAGCCCGGCAGCGTGACCGAAGCCGACTGCCGGACGTACGACAACACTGTGGCCAATGCGGGAACGTCGACGTCCTGCTCGGGCGCCTTCACCCCTGACGACGGCGGCTCGTCGTTAGACGTCCCCGTCGAGGGCGACATCGATTCGCAACCGGTCCGCGCGTGGCTGGTGGACGGTGTATCCGGCACCGCGTACGTCTCGCCAACGGTGTGGGCGGGGGTGCTCTCGGTGGGGTTGTCCTTCCTCCTGGCCGGTATCCCGGCGGCGGTGACGGTGAAGCGCGTGCGCCGCTTTCGCGCACAACGCCCTAGCGAACCGCGTTACGGATCAGACCCAGAGTCGAGTGCGTGATCGACGGCGAGCACGACGGGTTCAGCAAGCACATCACCTGGCTCGACATCGACAAGCCGGGCCTGTGGCCATGGAAGCGGCCCGCCCCCGCCAAGTCGCGCGCTCATCCTTGGCCTCGCCGCCGACTGGGGGCGAAGCTGCGCCCCGCTCCGCTCGCCCGTGTGTACGGCGGACTCAGTGGGCGCACCTGCCTGTGAAACGATTCCTATGGGCCTATGAGGAGCTGCGCGAGGGCTTTCGGGCTCGCGTGCGACGCACGGTTGGCGACCCGTCCGCGCCGGTCGAGGTCATCGGTGGCGTGTAGCGCGGCTGCGGTCGGACCTGCGCAACCGCGCTCAGCGACGGCCACTCACATTCCTAGACTCGTGACTCCTTGCCCTCCACCGCGTCGGCACAGCCTGTAATCCAGTCCTGCCGGACCAGATCAAAGTCCGGGTCGGAAAGGTCGGTGCTTCGAAGCAGCACATCGCACCGGGCTTCCACGGTCTCGCGCTCTTCGTCGCTCGGCGGCAGGTACGCCCCTCCGAACGCGTCGTATCCCTTCCGATAGCTCTGCTCATCCACGGCCGGCGCGCTGCTGCACCCGGTCAGCAGGAGCGCAGCTAGTAACGTGGCCGACGCGATCCGTCCCAAGGTTCCCCTCCCATGCGGGTCCAAAAGGGCAGCGTAGGGCGGACCATCGACAGTCAGGCATTGAACGCCTAGGAAGCGGTCCACCGATCCAGGCATCCCTCACCTCGTCGCGTGCAATCACGGTGAAGGTCTGCATAGCCTGGCGTCCGACCCGCCAGGGGGTCCTGGCATGCCGCTCCCCACCGCGAAGGCCATCGAGATCGCCGCGTTCGTCCCGTGGGAAGCGCGCGGGTTCCCAGAATCCTGAACGTTGGTAAGCCGGAACCTGCGCGCCAGTCGATGGCTTGTGGTGGTCCCACGCGCGGGTTCCGGCCTACTGATGGTTTCAGAAAGACATCGTCGGGACTCCTTCGTGCTCCACGGCGGGTCAGATCCAGCGGAAGTTGGTGTCGTCGAGGGTCGGCAGGAGGGCCAGGGCCGCGTCAAGGGGTGCGGTGGGAGTAGCCAGCTCGACGAGCGGAACTGGCGGGAACAGTGCCTTGTCGGCCGTGTCCTTGTAGTGGCTCCAGGCGAGGTGGCCGGCGCCAGCAGTGTCGTCATGCTCGACGGTGCGCAACCGAGCGCGGGTGGAGTTGTCGATGTGGACGCGAAAGACAAGATGGAGTTTGCGAGGCGGCGTGGAACCGGGGCGGGCAACCATGGCGTCCTGGATCCAGGTCAGATGCGGAACACTGCCCGCATCTGTGAGGTCCAGGCCCAGTTCTTCGTCGAGTTCACGCGCGAGGGCCTGATGGATAGGCTCGCCGGGTTCGACGTTGCCACCCGGCAGGGTGTACTGGTCCTGACCGTCCTTGATGCGGTGGATGAGGGCGATCTCTTCGCCGTTGAACAGGGCTGCGGCGACGCGGATCTTGATACGGGTGAACGGCTCGGCAGAAGTCACTGAGGGGTTTCTCCTTTGCTTGGCGAGGTGCTGTGGGATCCCCTGGCAAGGCAGCGCAGGGCTAGCCCGCAGGCCAACGTGGGTTCGGCATGCCGTCATCGCATGTGCGCCCGCCGCCAGATCTCGTTCCAGCCGTACGGGATGTCCGGCACGAGCCGGTGACGCTGCCCGCACGGACATGACGCCGGCGCCCACGCGCACCCACGACAAAGCTCGACCGAGCCGTGCCCGGTCGAGTTCGGCTCCAGCGGTCTCTCGTCCCCGCAGGCTGGGCAGCCGGGGGGCTCGGCGCCGTCCAGAATCGCGTTCTGTCGCCGGACGTACTCAGGCAGCCGCAGCGACGGATGGCGAAACGGGTCTTCGTACCAGGCGCGGTTCGGGCCCTCCCACCAGCTCCGCAGCCACCACGGTCGCGGGTTCACTACAGCCCGCCGCGCCGCCCGCTTCTCCGCCCGGCGTTGCGCGGCGTACTCCTCCGCCCGCGCGAGCCACAGCACCCGCGCCTCATGCAGTTCCTCCACCGCCCGCACCAGCGCGTCCGGGTCCCCTTCCAGCCGCCGGGGGATCGCGGCGCTGAGCGTGAGGTGGTGGTATGTCGCCCGCAGGCCGTAAGGAGCAAACTCGGTGAGGCACGTGCGCAGCGCGCTGTGCCGCCGGTGGAGGGGGAGCCGGGCGTCGTGCACGCGCGCCCGGTGGGTCAGGAAGCTGGTCACTCTGTGACCTCTAGGTCCAGTGCCCGGGCCAACGCGGCCGTGACGGCGGCGGCGTGTGTCGGCAGGTGTTGTTCGGCCCAGGTTCCAGCGAGGCTGAGGAAGCCCTGCAAATCCTGCTGGGCGCCCGCGACGAGCCTGCGTGCCTGGTCTACCGACAACTCAATCACCGGGCTGCCGTCCGTCCCGTAAGCGTCGAACGTCAGCCTGACAATGTCGCCAACGCGTTCGGCCACCGACGACGGATCGTGGCCGAAGTAGGAGCAGCCGGTGCCGTCGAGCACCTCCAGCCAGTCCCGCCAGGTCTCCAGGCCATTGCAGCAGCCCGGCTCGACGAAGACGGTATCGGTGGCATTCTCGGTCACCCGGAACCCTCCGGCGGCGAAGAGCCCCCGCATCGTGAGCAGCCCGTGCAGGAATGTGCCGAGCGGGCCGGTCGGGCACGGCCCGTGCTCCTCCTCCGGCTCAAAGTCGTTGCAGTCGGCAATCTGCATAACCGCTGTGCCGACCTCCGCCGAAGTCAACTCCCCGTTCAGCACAAGGTAGCCATACGATTCGTGCTCGCCAACCGGCCAAAGCGCGAAGTCGTCGGCGGCGGAGATCTCCAGAACGGGTTGCATCACAATCACATGGGGATGATGCCGGACCCACTGCTCCACCGCCACGGCCTTTCAGCTGGCATCGGGCTCGGAGAGGGCCCGCTGCCTGGGCAGTTTCGCGGTGCGCTCCGGGTAGGCGGCGCCGACGGCACTCACTGGCAAATGTCGTCGACGCCTACCCGGGCAGCTTGCTGGTGCGTTCGGGGTGGGCGGCGGTGACGTAGCGTATGGCGGCGCTGTCACCGATCCCGAACAGGCGCACGAGATGCAGTGGATCGGCTCTTGTGCGGGCTTCGTCGAGGATCCGGTCCTGTCGAAGCACGTCCAGACTCAGCCCCTTTCGGGCTTGTCCTTGCCAGGCTGCTCTGGAGCGGCGGAACACCGGCCCGCCATCCGGTACGGCCGTGTCCCTGCACGAAACTGTGCCCCACGGCGACAGCCTGGACGCGAGGATCCTGCTGCGTTCCGTACCGAGGCACCCTACGCCTCACGCCGGTCCACGTCTTGTGTCCCTGGCTGGAGAGAAGAAGGCAGGGACGGCTGGCTCGTAGCGCCCACCTAATCCAAAAGCGGGTGCCCAAGACCGGCGACGTCCGCGCCTTCGGGCTCCATGGAAACCCGCGCGGAGCGTCCGGCCGGCCACCCGCTGGCCGTCGAGGTCGGCTACGGGATCTTCGCCCACCGCGACGAGAGCTTCGAGGCGGAGTGGCCGCCGGGGTGACGGGCGTCAGCCAGACCATGCGGACCACGGCGGAGGGACGCCCGCCGTACTCTACTGACGCTTCGTCTCGAAGCACGTTTCAGGAAGAGGATGTATATATGGACGCCCAGTTGAGACTTGCAGCGATAGCGGAACTTGCCACAGCGTGCCCCAAGCCTCCGGAGGGGGAGCTTCAATGCCCCTGCAACAGCTACTGGCGAGGGGGCATGGAGGCATGGCCCTGCCGCCTCACTCAGATCGCCAACTTCATCAGGGAGCACAGCCAGTACCCCGACGCCACCAGGGAAACCGCAGCCGACCTACTCGCCACCATGTCGACGGGACCGGACGGAGAGCGGCTCCCTCCCTGTCGGCACCCTGGGCCGGACAGCTGGACCATGCTCCCGCAGGGCGGCTCCTTCTGCTCACTGCCGCGCGGCCACTCGGGGAAGCACTGGGAATCGGGTGCGCCGCGGCCCTGGAGCAATAGCGACGATTAGGTGTGAGGCAGGGCGGGCGGCCGGCCAATTGGCGAGGTCGCCCGCAATCCGGTCGAACAGCCGGTTGACGCGGCCGGCGGCGGCCTTGAGGCCGCGCAGGCCTGGGCCTGGTGAGGGTGGGCGGCCGTCCTATCGCCGGGGCAGTCGAGGATGCGGGCGACTTCGTCCTGGTCCCGGACGGTGCGGGCGACGGAGAGCGCCAGGTGGCCGTCGGCCGTCGCGGGATCTGCGGGCGCGGCCGCCGTAGCGATGCCAGCGAATCCGGCAGCGATGACGGCTCCGGCAAGAACGGTGATGATCTTGGGCAGGCCGGCCCAACGCCGCCGCAAGCGCGTGGTCACCCCACTCGACCAGGGCACGCACTCCCCCACCCGCCGTCCCGTGAACCGTCACACAACCCAACCCGCCCGACCCAGCCCACCCCTCACACAGGAACAGCGAAACCCATGACAGCCAGCAACCAGACCTGCCAACCGCCCCACAACAGCGGCTCGGTCACCCACACCCCCGTCCCCCACCCACTACCAGAACATCCGCATCACGAGCCCGCTGACGCCCACCCACCGCCACCCCACCACCCACTCACACCACGTGGCCGGACAACCACCAGTCCCGGGCCCGCAGGTTCCTCGAACGACCGCCCACCGCTTCCAACTTCCATGACACGCCAGGGAACTGGGCCCGCCAGACCGATGGTCACCACCTGCGGCGCGATCGCCGCCTTGGCTCTCACACCCTGCGCGGATGAAGGCGCTCTATTGTGGCCGTGATGTGCTGAATACTTGTCCGGTGCAAAGGGAGAGACTGCCGTGACAGAGGACATGGACTGGACCGACTGGGCGGAGCGGCTCTCGGAGGACGGGCAGCGCATATCGCGGACGCGGATGGGCGTGCGGATCGCCACAACGGACTGGGGGCGAAAAGTGCTCCGGCTGAGGCTGGAGCGGCTGACCTACCACCAGGCGGACGGCGTACGCCGGATCGAAGCGCCCCGCATCTTCCAAAGCCAAGCCGGGAGGGCTACGGGATGCGAGATCATCACGCCGGGGAAGCCCCGCAGATTCATATCCTTCGGCCCCCCAGGCCGAATCAAGCTGGACGACGGCGTGGGGTTCTTCGGCTACACCGAACTTGACGACGGCGAATACATCGCGCGCCTGGAAGAAGACGCGACCACCAACTGGACCATCGGCCGCGAGTACATCAGGGCTCCCTTGCCGCCCTACCAATTCACATTCACCATCAAGGGCAGCGCACCAGAAACGGCCAAGCCCCGCCCCGAGCCCTCAGGCTACGACCCCGACGACGATCCCTACCGCCCCTCCTTGTGGTAACCGACGAACCTGCTCCGCGGCCGATCCAGGGACAGGCATCCGCCCAGCGATCTCACCAGGCCAACCACCCGCGCCAGGACCCAAAACCCCGCGCGGGAAAAACACCGCATCAGCCCAGGAACTCGTAGGGCCTGTCCGGTCGATCACGTGACTGCTTCGAGGTGGCCGGCGGTTTCGATGCCGAGCCGCCGGTCTTCGGCGAAATGGGACACCTCGCGCGACCAGGCCGCGGCTCGTGGCTCACCAATCGCAGGTGTGGAACGTGCAGAGGCGGACCTCGACGACGCCTGGGAGCCCCTCGATCTGCTCCCTGAGCCTGTCCTGGCTCTGGCCCTCTGGGAAGCTTTCGGGCATGCCCACGTGAAGCTTGAGCAGCCCGGCCCTCTCGCCCACCTGGATCCGAGTGGCTCCGAAATCGCGCAGCCGTTCCTTGCGCTCATTGAACTCCCGGTCGTAGAACCGGCTGGTGGTGTCCAGGGTCGCGTTGAAGTACGGGGGCGGTTCGTTCTCCGGGTCCGACGGGAGGACGATCAACGCGAAGGCGAACGCGCCTGCGAGGGGCACGGTCACCACGCACCATGCACCTGGTCGGTTGTCGGCGTCCACAAAGGCCGCAACCAGCAGCAACAGCGCAGCTGGAATAAACAGGAACATGCCGATGACGGCACCGATCAGCGCCCAGGCCAGCAGGCCCGTCCCAATGACGAGACAGGCCCGGGCAAATACCTTCGGCCGCTCTCGCACCAACAGCGGCACGCAGGCCGCCGCCGCGCTGACAACGAAGAGCCCAGCCAAGAACACAGAGAGCAGCAGCCCCAAGACCGACGCAACCCCAGCCGCAACAACCCCCGCCACAGCCCAAGCCTGCTGCCGGGCGGACACTCCATGGCTATCCTTCACGACGCCCCCCTTGAACGCGTTCAATTGAACGCGTTCAACATATCGCACAGACGGTGCGGCACAAGCTTCTTGCCGGGTCTGCCCGACCTGATCCCGGGGACGGGAACTGAGGGGTCACATGACCGGCCGGACAGGTCCTCGAGGGGACGGAGGCCGCGCGCACGGCGTCCGGGGCATGCGATCACAGCGGCGCCGTACCTAGCCTGGGGGCCCGACCGCCAAGGGGACCTGAAGGTACGCATGCCCGCCGGCCGATCGATGTGGTCCGGAGCCGTCAGCTTCGGTCTCGTCACTCCTCTGAACTAAGGAGATGGGCCCCAACCCAAGCTTCAGCGGGCAGGCTCACAACCTGCCCGAATCCCTGAGCTGGCGAAGGGCCATGATCTGTCGCTCCTGGCAGCTCCGGCCCAAGCCAGCTTCAGCTACCTCACGCCGTCACCGACCTCAGCACCAGTACGCTGCACGCCAAATGGCTAGGTAGCAAACACCCTGGGGCGGGACATGGAAGATCGTGAGCGGTTCACCCTGCTGCGGATCACTGGCAAGTACGGCGGCAGCGTGGCCATTGAACTCGATGAATCCGGAGCGGCCGGCATTCCGGACACCAGCGGCGAGCTGATGGTGCAAAACGACTTCGTGGCCGGACTGACTCACACCTACGTCGAGCCGTACGACCTCGCACCCTGGGAGCATGTGCTGGACGAGGTCGAGGCCGGCCGAGACGCGGTGTGGCGCGAGCACGCCCGAGTAGCCGAGATTGGCATCCAGCTCGTCGAGAGGGAAGACGACCAGGACCAAATCACTGTCACGGTCGCAGACCAGCAGACAACACGGGTGGCCATCAGCCTGGAAGTGAACCGCGGTTGGATCGACGAACAGCGTGACCTGCTCCACGCAGTCCGCAAGGCTTGGGAGTGCGTGCACCCGACCGCGCTGCGATAGCTACCTCGGTACAGCAGCGGAGTACCGCAACCTCTCAGCGACCCCAGGCCGACCGTGACCGGCGCAGCGGGACGCTTACGTGGCTCCTTTGCCCAGCAGCGTCCGATCTCTGACCTGAGAGTTCGCGCAAGTCGATTCAGTCAACACGCCCATCCCCGTGAAGCTGGAGCCGGCGACCGGGCCGCACAGCATCAGCTTCAACCAGGTCCACCTGGAGGACGGCGGCCGGATCCGCTACCGCAAGGTGTGCGAGATCGACGGCAAGGAACTCACCCAGGACGAGATCAGCAAGGGCCACGAGATCACTAAAGACCAGATCATCCCCATCACGGACACCGACCTGGCGGAGATGCCGCTGCCCACGGCCAAGTCCATCGAGATCGTCGCGTTCGTCGACCGTGAAGTGCGCAGGTTTGCGGATTCTCGAAGCCCTTCATGAGGCAACTCGTGCATAGGCCCCCGCTTTTCGTAGGTTCGATGAACGAGTTCAGAGCGTTCGGCGGAACCTGAAGTCCGGAAGCTGTGGCGACGTGGGAAGCCGTTCGGTGCCGGACTGATGCCACCCTGCGGCTTCCAGTGAGATCCAGCCGGTCCGTGACGTGCCCGGCAGGAGCGGTTACCGGGCGGGCATCCCGATACGTCGCATCCATGCCTCGACTTCGGTGTCGGCGTCCTTGACCTCTTCGCCGCGTACTGCGAGACCCTCGGCGACGGTCGCGCCGCGGCAGGAAGCGGCGTAGTCGCGTTCGGTGGTGCCCAGGCCGCTCATGGCGTAGGTCGTGACGGGGTGGACGGTCTTGCCACGGAAGTCGAGGGCTTCGGCGAACGTCGTCATGATCATGGGTGCTCGGACGTTCCAGATGGGGCTGGCCAGGAGGATGGTGTCGTAGCCGTCGAGGGAGGGCAGGCGGCCTTCGATAGCCGGGCGGGCGTCGGCTTCCTACTCGCGGACGTTGCGCTTCACGGTCGCGTCGTACTCGCGCGGGTAGGGGACGACGGCCTGGATTCGGTAGGTGTCGCAGGCGATGCGGCCGGCGATCTTTTCGGCGAGCACCTCGGTGTTGCCGACCTTCAGGTCGGTACGCCCGCCGTAGTAGTAGTTCTCGCCCGGGCGAGAGAAGTAGGCCAGCAGGACTTGCTTCACGTTGCTTCTGGTCGTCGTGGCGGGCTGGGAGGGGGTGGGGGAGGCGGGTGGCGGTGAGGACGGTGAGCAGCTGGCCAGGTGGGGCGCGCTCAAAGCGGCGGCTGCTGTCAGCACCGTGCCGCGCAGAACGGTGCGTCGGCTCGGCAGGGCGGTGTGGTGCTGTGGCGTGATCATGGTGGACGGCTCCCGGTGCGCCGTGAAGAGAGTTAGGCCGGGCGGAGGCCCCCGGCGTCCGGGGCGCTCGCGGCCGACAAGGGGTGTCTTGCCTTCAGTTGTCCAGTCGGCGCCCGGCGAGCCAGGTGACCATCTTGGGGTCGTGGTGGTCGAAGAACAGGGAGCTGCCGGTGTCGAGGGTGGCGATCTGGGCCATCTGCTCGTCGGTGAGCTCGAAGTCGAAGACGTCGATGTTCTCGGCCATGCGCTCGGCGCGTACGGACTTGGGGATGGCAATGACGCCGCGCTGGGTGAGCCAGCGCAGGACGACCTGGGCGACGGACTTGTCGTACGCCTTGCCGATCTCGGCGAGCAGCGGGTTGGTGAACAGGTCGTTCTTGCCTTCGGCGAAGCCGCCCCAGGACTGGATCTGCACGCCGTGCTCGCGCATGAGGTCCTGGTAGTCAGCGCGCTGGAAGAAGGGATGGGTCTCGATCTGGTTGACCTGCGGGGTGATCTCGTTGTTGACGATCAGGTCGATCAGCCGGTCGGGGTAGAAGTTGGCGACGCCGATCGCCTTCGTAAGGCCCTCCCGGTGGAGCGCCTCCATGGCTCGCCACTGGCCATAGACGTCACCGAAGGGCTGGTGCATCAGGTACAGGTCAAGGTGGTCCAGGCCCAGCTTGGTCAGGGACGTCTCGAACGCGCGGCGGGTGTTGTCCTGGGCGGGGGCGTCCTGGACCCACAGCTTTGTGGTGACGAACAGGTCCTCGCTCGCGATGCCGCTGGACTTGATGGCGCGGCCGACGGCTTCTTCGTTGCCGTAGGCGGCGGCAGTGTCCAACAGACGGTAGCCGGCGGACAGGGCCTCGGAGACGGCGCGCTCGGTGTCCTCGGCGGGGATCTGGTAGACGCCGAAGCCAAGGAGCGGCATCCGGGTGCCGTTGTTGAGGGTGACGGTCTGCATGAGCGGGATGTCCTTCACTGGTGGGCGGGGGCGGGTGGTCAGGGGCGGAGGAGGGCCTTGAGGACCTGGCGGTCGGCCATGGCCCGGTAGGCGTCCGGCGCCCGGTCGAGGATGTATTCCTGGTCGAAGACACGGCCGGGGGTGATGGCGCCGTCCAGTACGTCGGGCAGCAGCTGCTCGATGTAGGCGCGGGCGGGGCTGGCGCCGCCGGTCAGGGTGATGTTGCGCATGAACTCGGCCGGGCCGGTCGGTCCCTGCTCGTACTGGGGGACGCCCAGTCGGCTGATGGTGCCGCCGTCCAGGACCGCCCCGAGCGCGGTGTCGAGTGCCTGGCGGGTGCCGACGGCCTCGATGACCTTGTCCACGCCGCCGGTCAGCTCGCGGATCCGGGCGATGCCCTCCTCGCCGCGCTCGGCGACCACGTCGGTGGCGCCGAACTCACGGCCCAGGCCGGTGCGGGCCTCGTGGCGGCCGGCGAGCACGATCCGGTCGGCCCCCAGCCGCTTGGCGGCGATCACCGCGCACAGGCCGACCGCGCCGTCCCCGACCACCAGCACCGCATCACCGCGGCCGACGCCGGCCGTGACGGCGCCGTGGTGGCCGGTGGCCATCACGTCGGACAGCGCGAGCAGCGACGGCAGCAGCGCGGAGTCGGCGGCCACCGGCAGCTTCACCAGGGTGCCGTCCGCGTGCGGGACGCGGACGGCCTCGCCCTGGCCGCCATCGACACCGTCGAAGCCGTACCGGCCGCCGTTGCGGCAGGAGATGTGCAGGCCCTTGGTGCAGTAGTCGCAGGTGTTGTCGCTGTAGGTGAACGGGGCGACGACCAGGTCACCGGTCTTCAGGCCGGTCACGTCCGAACCGGTCTCCTCGACGACGCCGAGGAACTCGTGCCCCATGGGGCGGCCGTCGCCGGTGGCAGGCATCAAGGCGTAGGGCCACAGGTCGCTGCCGCACACGCATGAGGCGACGACGCGGACCACGGCGTCGGCGGGCTGGACGATCTTGGGGTCGGGCCGTTCCTCGACGCGGACGTCACCGGCTCCGTACATCACTGCTGCACGCATCAGGGGTTACTGCTCCAAACGGGGGTCGTGCCGGGGGCTGGGTGTCAGCGTTCGAGCATCCGGGCCTGGGCCTCGGTGTGGGTGTCGCCGGCCGCGGGCGGCAGGCTGGAGAGCCGGTCGAGCTGCTCGGCGGTGAGCGTGACCGTGTCGGCGGCGGTGTTCTCCTCGACCCGGCTGACGCGCTTGGTGCCGGGGATCGGGGCGATGTCGTCGCCCTGGGCGAGCAGCCAGGCCAGCGCCACCTGACCGGGCATGGCACCGGCCTCGTCAGCCAGGGCCTTGACCTCGTCGGCCAGCGCCAAGTTGTGCTGGAAGTTCTCGCCCGTGAAGCGCGGGTTGTCGCGACGGAAGTCGTTCTCGTCGAACTGCTCGGTGGAGCGCACGGTGCCGGTCAGAAAGCCGCGGCCCAGGGGGGAGAACGGCACCAGGCCGATGTTCAGCTCCCGCAGGACCGGCAGGACCCGGTCCTCGATACCCCGGGTGAACAAGGAGTACTCGGACTGGACCGCGGTGACCGGCTGGACGGCATGGGCCCGGCGGATCGTGTCCGGGCCCGCCTCGGAGAGGCCGAAGGCGCGGACCTTGCCCTGGTCGATCAGCTCCTTCACGGCGCCGGCGGTCTCCTCGATCGGCGTGTTCGGATCGACACGGTGCTGGTAGTACAAGTCGATGTAGTCGGTACCCAGCCGGTTCAGGGAGCCCTCGACCGCGGAGCGGATGTTGGCCGGGCCGGAGTCCAGGTTCCACGCACCGTCGCCGCCGTGCGAGACCAGGCCGAACTTGGTGGCCAGCACCACCTTCTCCCGGCGGCCCTTCAGCGCCCGGCCGAGCAGCTCCTCGTCGGTGTAGGGGCCGTAGATCTCGGCAGTGTCGATCAGCGTGACGCCCAGCTCAAGGGCTCGGAGCACGGTCCGGATCGACTCCGCGTCATCGGTGCCGGAGCCGGTGTAGCCGTGGGACATGCCCATCGCACCCAGCCCGATCCGGGAAACCTCCAGGTCACGCAGCTTGATGTACCGCATCTCGCCCTCTTTCGATCATGGTGTCGCCTGGTCCCTCACTCTTTCCCGGCCCGGCAGACCGTGCCCGCCGAAGTCGGGCGGAGCGAAGAGACCGACGTCTTCCTCATCAACCGTCGCCCGCATTGCTCCGGCGTGGCAGGGCGGGCTCTTCGGGGGTAACGGCAGGGCCCCCCTCCCATCTGCACGCCACGCGCCGAGCGGGTCAGACTGGAGCCGGCATCCCAGAGCGCGAACAGCGAGGGCGCCGAGCTGGGCCACTTCCTGCGCGCCCGCCGCACCCAGACCGACGACGTACGCCGGTTCGCCCGGATGCGTTACCCAGGTTCGAATCCGGCGGCGACTGCTCCTCACCACAGACCGCACGCCGGACCATCCGGCCTAGGAAGCCCGCTTCCGCGCGGCCTTCTTCGCCGTCGTCTTCCTGGCGGTCGTCTTCTTCGCGGCGGTCTTCTTGACCGCGGTCTTCTTGACCGCGGTCTTCTTGACCGCGGTCTTCTTCTTCGGCTTGGGCATCCTGTGCACCGTGGCGTGCCCGCCGTCACCAGTCTCGCCGCGGGACGCCTTGGCCTTGGCCACCGACTCCTCCAGCGCGGCCTTGAGGTCCATGACCTGGCCGGCCGGCGCACCTTCCGCGCCTTCGGGGGCCGCCGGTGCGCGGTGCTCGGCCTTCGCCTCGATCACCTCGACCAGGGCGTCCCGGTACTGGTCGATGAGCTCCAGCTCGTCGAGGCGGTCCACGGACAGGGCCTCCATGAGGGCCATGGCCTCCGCGAGTTCCTTGTCGGTCAGTTCCACGGTGTCCGGTGCGAGCTCGCCGGGGTCTCGCACCTCGTCGTCCCAACGCATGGCGTGGAGCAGCAGCGCGTCGCCCTAGGGACGCAGGAGGCGAGTCGCTCGCGGCCGCGGAGGGCGAACTTCGCGACGGCCACCTTCTCGTTCCTGCCCAGGGCCTGGCGCGTTGGCCTGCGTCGCGGAAGCCGACACGCATGGCAATGGGGCAGTGACGCCAGGTCAGATGTGGCAAATCGACCCCGACCAAAACCGCCCGACCCGGCTCCTGGAACGCCTCCCGGCGCACCGCCGGTCCCACCGCACTCGGAGCACCTGCTCCAGATCCCAGCGCGATCTTGGGTTCGTTGCGGGAGAGGATCTCGTCGGCGGCCGGGGAGGACGGGGCCGGAACTGTGGCAGTTGTTCGGCGTGCAACTGCTTGAGCATTGAGCGGGCTAAAGACCCAAGGAGGCCCCGACGGCGTCACCAGCCGCCTGTGGACCTGAACAGCGGATCTCGGCGGGCACAGGCGGTGAATGGGGCGACGCATACACCGCCCCCACCATCCAGGGACCGGACCGTGTACCGGCCTCTGCTCCGCGCCCGGCAGCAGAGACCCCTTGATTCAGCCATGGACCAGTGGTCTTGACGACGGCGGGCAGCGTCTCCGTCCGTCCCGCGCCGAGTCGCCCACCGCTCCGCGGCCGGGTGTGTGGATTGTTTCGGCCCGTACGGATGCCGCTTGGGCCATGCCTGGCCGACATCCGCCGGTGTCCGCGTGCACTACTGCTGCTCGACGCGCGGTCAGGCCGGGTGTGCCGGCACCTCGCGCCACAGCGCTAGTGACGGCCGTTCGGCCGCGTTCAACATGCTCGACTGGTTCGCTGCGGGTTTCGTCGTACGGGTGATGCCCGGATGTGCGGGCTCGACTCAGTGGAGATCTACATGCGCAAGGCAGTTCTCGCGGTGGCGCTCGCCGCCGCCCTGTCCGCCGCCGTTCCGGCAATGGCCGCCGACAACGAACCTCACGACGATGGCCGCAAGGGCCTGAAGGTGACGGGCCTGACCCAAGACCAGCGTCTGGTGCAATTCCGCACCAACACTCCCGACAGGGTTTCCTCCAGCGGTACGGTCTCCGGCCTCGTCGGCGACACCCGGCTGGTCGGCATTGACTACCGAGTGCAGAACGGCCGGCTCTACGGTGTCGGCAACGCCGGCGGCGTCTACACCCTGAACACCAGCAGCGCCGCGGCAACGAAGGTCTCGCAGCTGAGCATCGCCCTCCAGGGCACCGACTTCGGCGTGGACTTCAACCCGGCCGCCGACCGTCTCCGGATCATCAGCGACACCGGCCAGAACCTGCGCCACAACGTGAACGTCGCCACCGGCGGAACCCTCGCCGACGGCACACTCACCACACCGCCCGCCACCACACCCACGCTCGGCGTGACAGGCGCCGCCTACACCAACAACGACCTCGACGCGGCCACGGCCACCAGCCTGTTCGACATCGACACCACAGGCGACCGCGTCGTCCTTCAGTCCCCCGCCAACTCCGGTACTCTCGCGCCCACCGGAAACCTGGGCGTCAACGCCGGCCCCAGCGCTGGATTCGACATCTACTTCTCGCCCAGGGAAGGCACCAACTGCGGCTTCGCGGCCCTCGCCGCAGCCACTGGCGGGTCCCACCGCTTCTACGAGGTCAACCCGCTCACAGGAGCAGCGCGCGACGCCGGGGCCTTCCCCGCGACCCGGCAGGTCTTCGACATCGCCCTGCCCCTGAACCAGACCTAGACCACGGCCATCGCACCGATCCGGGTGAGTCGCGCCGTGCACATCGCGTGACTTGCCCGGCCACATGCGTCGCCCGCGGGACGGCTTCCGCGACCTTTTCAGTGAGGGCCCTGGCCGGCACGGCGTGTACGTTGGCATCCGGCCCACTCGGTGCCCCAAGCAGCACCCTGCCGGTCGTGTGTGTTGCATGTGGGCCTGTGTTGCATCAGGCTTCCGGGTCGAGGCGGGCGAAGACTACGAGGTTCTCGGTGTAGTCCCTGGCGATGCGGTCGTAGGCGCCGGCACAGGTGATCAGGCGCACGAGAGCGGAGGATGTGTCGGCATAGACACGCTGGTCTGGGAACTCGTCCTTACGGAAGCTCTCCACCGAATCAACGACGAAGGCGGCGGTGGTGCCGTCGGCGCGCCTGACTGCGAAGCGGTCGCCGGCTTCGAGTTCGGCGAGCCTGGCGAACACGGCCGGGGAGGTCGCGGTGTCGAGATGTCCCGCGATGAGCGCGGTGCCCTGCTCGCCCGGCGTGATCCCGGAAGTCTGCCAACCGACCAGGTTCGTCTCGTTTGCGGGTGGAGGATCCAGTGCGCCGGACGGGCCAATCTCAAGTCCGGTGAACGGGGCGTCGACCCCGATCTTCGGGATCGTCAGGCGTGTGGGGGCCGACCGCGGCATCGTCGGATTCAGCGGCTTGGCCGGCGGGCGGTCCTGATGTGCCGCAGAAGGCGCGGCCGCCGGAGCATGCTTCGCCGCTGTAGCCCCCGCGGGTTCGGACACTGGGGCCGTGTCCAGGCCTGGCAGGCCAGGGCCGACGACGAGGTAGAGCCCGAGCAGAAGCAACGTCCATACTGCGGCGGCGATTGACCAACGGCGGATGCGCCCAGAGCGGACAATGCCCAGGGAGGGGTTTGGTCGGTACGGCACCGGGGGCCTTTCGACGGTCGGGGCGGCTGGTCAACGGGGGCAAGGCGGGACACGGGAGCACCTGAGGCAGGTGCTCCCGCATCTGGGACGGCTACGCAGCGGTGCCGGCTGCCTTCCTGCGGCGGTAGAAGGCGAACGCCGCGATTCCGCCGGCGAGTACCACAGCACCGGTCACGTTCGTGCCGGAGCTCGCGAGACCGCCGCCTCCGGTGTGCATGCCGCCCTTCGGCTTCTCATGGGTGTAGCCGCTCTCCTTGCCCTTGTCCTTCTCCTTGTCCTTGGACCAGTCGTCGGCGTTGACGAGGGAGAGAGCACCGGAGCCGGTGTGCATGCCACCCTTCGGCTTGTCGTGATCCTTCTTGTCCTTCGACCAGTGGTCCTCGCCGACCAGCGACAGCGCACCCGAGCCGGTGTGCATCCCACCCTTCGGCTTGTCATGATCCTTCTT
>NZ_JBHXTV010000004.1:0-456504 GCF_042671585.1 Streptomyces sp. NPDC127129 | reverse complement strand
TTGATCCTTCTTGTCCTTCGACCAGTGGTCCTCGCCGACCAGCGACAGCGCACCCGAGCCGGTGTGCATCCCACCCTTCGGCTTGTCATGATCCTTCTTGTCCTTCGACCAGTGGTCCTCGCCGACCAGCGACAGCGCACCCGAGCCGGTGTGCATCCCACCCTTCGGCTTGTCATGATCCTTGTCGTGCTTCTGGGTGTGGGAGGAGCTGTCCTTGTCCCAGTCACCTGCGGTGGCCGCGTAGGCTCCGGGTGCGGTCAGGGCCATGGCGCCGGCTGCGGCGGTCGCGGCGAACAGAATGCGGGCAGAGCGCATCGATGTCTTCCTTCCGTCGCCCGCGACGGCTGACTGGATGTCGGCTACTCGACCGCGGCGACATGTCCCACCGTCAGCTTCGGTCTGCTTGGACACCACTTGAGGTAGTGCATCCGTGCAGACATTTGCATTGCACACGGGCTGCCGGCGATCTGGCCCGCACGCAGCTGAACCAGACTGACCGTCGAGCGCGGTACCGACCCAATTGCCGGTCCCCTTGAACCGCTCCGCCGACGCCTCCTCCAGCCCTGGAACAAGCCCCGCGGGCTCTCGGACATCCGCGGAGCCATCGGACTTCCGCCGTGATCGAACGATTTCCCACTGGGCCACTCGATGCAATCTGCAGGTACGCGATGTCGGTCTCGCACCGGCACGAACGCCTGCGGGCCAGCACAGACGCGCTCAAACCGACTGGCCTGCGGAAGAACCTCGGTGGTCTCCGAGGACGGCATCATCGGGCCGCGTCTGTGCCGTCCCGCGCCGAACCCCGACGGACGTCACCGCTCGATCGAGCACGAGGCACGATGAAGGACATCGCTGGGCCTCCCTGTCCCGGATAGAGCGCCACGCTCGGGAAGGGCGACCGAGGGCAGGCGGAGTTTACGCCAGCGAGGGGTCATGGCAGTTTCCCGCTCCCTAATCGCCCCCTGAGCCTTTTGAGCTTCCCGGGCTGCTGGTGCGTATCGGGAGTGAGGTGCCGGGTGTAGCCCTGGTCTTCTGGCGGCTGGGAGTGCCGGTCCGTCGGGTCAGCGGCTGGCGTACGGCATGATGGCCATTTCGCGGGCGTTCTTGATGGCGGTGGCGAGGGCCCGCTGCTGCTGGGCGGTCACTCGGGTGACGCGCCGGCTGCGGATCTTTCCCCGGTCTGAGATGAACTTCCGCAGCAGTTCGGTGTCTTTGTAATCGATGTAGGTGATCCCTGCCGCGTCGAGCGGGTTGGGCCTGGACTTGGCGGGCTTGCGGGGGTCATGGCGTGGGCCATGGCGGAGTCTCCTTGGATTGGCTTTCGTTCACAGCCTGACTGGGGAGTGAACAGGTTGTACGGGGGCCAGGCGGCGTCGAGGAGGGCCTCGAAGGCGGCCGGCAGGTGCTTCCAGGCCTCGCGCCCCGATCCGTATTCCGCGTCGGTCAGCAGGCAAGAGTCGAGGAGTCGTTCAAGCCCGTCGCGGTCAAGGCCGGGCGAGGTGAAGACGAGGTGCTGGCAGCAGTCACCGTGGTCGGGGTGCCAGTCGAGCGCGGCCGACGCCTGGCGCATGGGCGGGACCATGTCCCAAGCCGCGTCCGGCAGCGACACCAGCCATGGGCCGGCGTTCTCGACGGACAGAGCTCCTCCGGCCGCGTCCCAAGCGAGCAGCGCGTCGGGGCGTTCGGCGAGCCAGAACCGTCCGCGACTGCGGGCTGCGGCGCAGCACAGGTCTTCAAGCGCCTGGTAAAGGCGTTGGGGATGGAAGGGCCGTCGGCGGCGCCACACAAACGTGCTGACACCGGCCTCGTCAGCCTCCTGGGGAAGCAGCGCGCAGGCCGGGTGCTGGGCGGCTGCGGCGGCCTCTACGTCGAAGGTGGCGAATGCCGCACGGGCGAGTTCGACGGAGGCCGTCGGTACCTGCTGGGCGGTGGGGTGCAGTTGGGTGAGGAGGGCGTGGTCTTCGTCGTCAGCCGCGTGGCTGTTGACGAGGGCGAGGACGGGTGAGTACTCCAACTGACGCGCCCAGGTGTCGCCGACGGTCCGCTGGTCGGTGGGGGCCACCGCAAGACCGGCTTCCGCCAGGTCGTCGCCGTTGGCGAGGTAGGGCAGGACGAGCGCGGGGTCTACGGCGGTGATCACGTTCGACAGGATCAGCCGGTCTCCGCCGTGCGCGGCAACGACTTCCGCCATGGCCTTCGGTTCGACCGAGTCCCACAGCTCGACCACGGCGAGTCGAGTCAGACCGCCGTCTGCCATCCGTTCCAGTTCCGGGACGAGGTCCTCGCGCAGTGCGCAGCACGCACAGTCGTTGACCAGCGGTGCTTCGCCGCGGGAAAGGGTTCCGGAAGCATCGCGGATCAGGCGGAGCACGGTGCCGTCGGGCGCCCCTGCCAGATCGTGGTGCAGCGCCACGCTTCCGGGAACGGCCCGCAGGAGGCATTCGACGACCTCGGCTCGGGCCTTGGCGTGAAGTCCGGCGACGAGCACGACCGGGAGCTGGTGATCGTGATCCATCAACGGGCTCCGTAACGACGCTCGAACCGCTCCACGCGGCCGGCAGTGTCCAGGACGCGAGCGGTGCCCGTGTAGAAGGGGTGGCTGGCGGAGGAGATCTCCACGTCGACAACCGGGTAGGTGTTGCCGTCTTCCCAGTCGATGGTCTTGTCGCTGGTCATCGTGGAGCGGGTGAGGAATGCGGTGCCGGAAGCGGAGTCGCGGAAGACGACGGGCTCGTAGGCGGGGTGGATTCCGGGCTTCATGACAGGGCCCTTTCAGAGGCTTCGAGTGGGGTGGGACTTCGGGTCAGCGCTCTTCGCGGAACTCGACATGACGACCGAGGACGGGGTCGTACTTGCGCAGCACCAACCGGTCGGGGTCGTTGCGCCGGTTCTTGCGGGTGACGTAGGTGAACCCGGTACCGGCCGTGGAGCGGAGCTTGATGACCGGGCCGATCTCGTTGCGTGCCATGCCGCTACTATATGGCAATGGTTTTCATTTCTAATGTGGCCCCACGGGACAGGCGGCATCCATGTCGGCCCACTGTCAACTAACCGGCGGCAAGCCGGGATTCGGCAACACCATCTCCCACTCGCACCGGCGCACCTCACGCCGCTTCGACCCGAACATCCAGCGCAAGCGCTACTGGCTGCCCAGCGAGGGCCGCCATGTCCGCCTGACCTTGAGCGCCAAGGCGATCAAGACGGTGGACGTGATCGGCATCGAAGCCGCCGTGGCCAGGATCCGCACCCGCGGAGGGACGGTCTGATGGCCAAGAAGAGCAAGATCTCGCAGAACGAGAAGCGCAAAACGACTGTCGAGCGCTACGCCAGCAGGCGGGCCGAGCCCCTGGAGATCATCCGCCACCCGTCCTCCACCGCGGCCGAACGGCAGGCCGCCCTCGCGGAGCTGCGCAGACAGCCGCGCGACGCCAGCGCCACCCGGGTACGCAACCGCGACGGCGTAGACGGCCACCCCCGGGCCTACCTGCGGAAGTTCGGACCCTCCCGGGTGCGGACTCGGCAGCAGGCGCACGCCGGATTCCTGCCAGGAGTGACCAAGTCGTCCTGGTAGCCGGCTGCCCGGCCGCCGGCCCGGAGCTTTCAGGGTGTGCGGCCGGGTCCCTGACGCACGCCTTCCGGAGACGTATTGGAAATGGGAGTCGTTTTCAGATACTCTCCCTCTGCTTTCAGCGATCAGACCTAGGAGTCCCCACGATGGCCGTCCCCAAGCGGAAGATGTCCCGCAGCAACACCCGCCACCGCCGAGCCCAGTGGAAGGCGACCACCCCTCAGCTGGTGCCGGTCGCTGTCGACGGCTCCGTGTACAAGGTTCCGCAGCGGCTGGTGAAGGCGTACGAGCGCGGCCTCATCCACCCCGAGGGCTGATCTCGTGACGTCGCGCGACCGCCTGCCGGTGACCGTTCTGTCCGGCTTCCTCGGCGCGGGAAAGACCACCCTGTTCAATCACGTGCCGGCAACCGCGACGGGCGGCGAGTCGCGGTGATCGCCAATGACATGAGCGAGGTCAACGCTTCTTCTGGCTCGCCAGCCGCCCCCGCGTGACTGGCCTGTGGCCCCAGGCCGGAACCGTCGCCCGCTTCGAACTCTGTGGCACCCGCAGCCCCGGCCCCGCACAGGGCCCGGCGGCATCCACTCCGCCGGGTCCCGGTCCGCTTTCCCACGGTTCAAGCGGGCAGTCACCGCCACGAGGCTGGTGGCGGCGTCCTGGTCGTTGACGTACGCCTCACGCCGGGCCGGCGTCCACGCGGAGGCGCCAGCTGGCGGGGAGCGCTATTCGAAACGTGCCGTATTCCAGCCTGGAGCTGGTGATTGAGCGGTCAGAGCTTGCATCCCCACTGGTGGGGCAGCCCGGCCAGGGGTGCCCTGATGGCGTTGTTGTCCGCGGGAAGGCCGAGGTCCTGTGGAGTAGTCCTCGTGGCGTACAGCGCAGCCGGCGCCGTCGCCCTGTACAGGACGCCTGGTGCAGTACGGACACATCCAGCGACCCCGGCGCTCCCGGTGGAAAGCCTCCGAGTCCTCGGCCAAGAGCTGGAGCAGGCGAGGTCGTGTATCCACCGCCGCTCCGCGCCTCATGCCTCCGGTTGGGCGTGCTGGTCAGCCTCGCCCATCGGCTCGTCCAGGGCCGCACGGGCGAGAGGAACGAAGCGCCGCTGTAGGTCCTCGACGAGGACGCCCGTTTCCGCTGCTGAGCAGCGATAGCGATCCTTCTGCTCATCAGTCAGCGGCCCTTGGGTCAGGTCCATCAGGTACTGGATGGGCGGGTGGATGTGCCGGTCTATGGCCTCCGCGTACTCGGCACCAGCCTGCGCCACACCAGTTGGTCCTTCGAGCTCAACCGTAGTCGCCGCCTGGCGAGTCGCCCGAACCGCGTCGATGGCTGCACCACGCCGTACGTCATAACGATGCTGGTCATAGGGCTCCAGTGTCAGCCGTGCCAGTTGCCAGATGGCCCCCTGCGCTTCATGAGCTGCATCCATCAAGCCCTGGTAGGCGGCTTGCCGGCGATCCCGGCGCCACTTCTGGTGCTCGACGCGCAACTCACGAAGCGCAGCGCGATCTTGTGCGACCTCTTGGCGTATCTGCTGCCGTTCCAGGGCCTCGTTCTTCCGCCGCTCGGTCCGCGCTGTTACAAACGCCGTCAGTCCGCTGCCCAGCAGCGTGCCGACAATCGCGATGGCCCTGGTCATCCAGGTGCTCGTCACAGGGAGACATTGTGAAGCACGACCTCGCACCCATCCGGGCGATCACCGCAAAGCCCCCTCCGTACAAGCAGCCCATAGGCACTCGGTCGGCAACACGCAGACGCCCGGGTCTGGCCCGGGGGTCAGTACGTGACGTGGAATTCGTTACCGCCGACGTCGAGGAACTCGCCAGGCCGGCGGCCGCGATGGGTGACCTCCAGGCGCAGCCTGTTCCGCGCCGCCTTCGGCGCCGCAGGCGGCCCCATCACCAGCGAGACCGTGCTGGTGGGCTTCCGTCGAAGCCGGACGCCCCAGTCGAAGGACTCGACCGCGTGCCAGTCGGCCTGTGACTCCCAGAAGGACGGCTGCGAGTAGCGGTCCTCCTCGGCAATGTCGAGGCAGATCGCGACAAGGCCGGAGTCTGCAAGCACTCCGGGATGCCCGGGACGCAGCACGCAGAACTCGTTACCCTCCGGATCAGCCAGCACATCCCACGAGACGTCGCCCTGGCCGATGTCGACCCGCGTCGCACCGAGTGTGAGCAGGCGCCCCACCTCGGCCTCCCAGTCCGGCCCCCCAGCCAGGTCGAGATGGAGTCGGTTCTTGCCTGCCTTCGGCTTCGCCGTCGGCACGAACCGCAGCCGCAGGCCGTCCGTCCGGCCCCGCGTCGCCTCCTGCCAGAAGCGGTCCATACACGCGACATCCAGAGCGTCGATCACGATCCCGGTCAGCATTCCACTCCCCCAAGGTGTCGAACCCGGCGCCTGCTGTCGTCACCGCTGTCGGCATGGCACCGACGGCTGCAGCGAGACACCCCCTCACAAGTAGCCCACGCACCCCGGACACCCTGCCGACCAAGGACCCCGAGTACAAGGCCCGCAAGTCGGCTCATACTGAAAGGATCAGCACGGGCTCGACGACGTGAACACGCTCCCGTAGGACCCTCCGTCACGGGCTGCAAACCATGCCCACTGCATCCACGGGGGGAACGCTTCCCGAAAACTCTCCGAGAGCCGGACCCACCTCTAGCCGCAGGCCCGGCTGAAGGGAGGAGGTCATGGGTTTGAACGAAAAAGGATCACTCACCCGTCTACACGCCTACGTCAGCTACCGGGACGCCGTAGCGGGCCTGGCGTGGCTGTCGTCCGTCGGATTCGACCATGTAGCGCGTCAGGACGCGGAGGACGGCTCCGTGCTGCACGCAGAGGTGCGCCTCGGTGACGCCGTCGTCATGGTCGCGACCGCAGACGCGGCCTACGCCCGGCCTGCTCTCCACGGGATCAGCACAGGGAGCGGCCTCTACCTCTGGTTCTCCGCAGCGCCGGCGGTGGACGACTGGTACGCCAGAGCGGTCGCCGCCGGAGCCACCGGCGTCATCGCGCCCGAGGACACCGCCTGGGGGTCCCGGCGCGCCCGCGTCCTGGACCCGGAGGGGTACGAGTGGAGTGCGGGCACCTACGGACCCGGCTGACCGAGCCCGAGCCAGCTTCGACGTCGAAGACGCGTCAAGCAGACGATGACTGCGAGCAGCACGCCCACGTTGATGGTCAGCAACCGCCCAGATCTCCCCATCGAACGGCCATCACCACGCGGGGGTGGAAGCACCCCAACCTCCTTGTGCAACCGGACCTCGACAAGGGCAAAGGCGCATCATCAACGAATGACACAAAGCCATCGAACCTGGCCGAATACGGCAGTCCTCGTTGTCCGCCACTTCGCGCCCCCACTTCCACCAGCCCGCCCGAGGCGTCGGGCGGCTCTGAGCCCGGTGGTACTGCCCCAGACGTCGACCAGGATCCGAAGGGGATTGATCGCCGGGCCAGTGGGAGACAAGGCGCCCGGTGGAGTGTTCAGCCGAAGACCAAGGGGCCAACTCGACCTCGAACTGCATCGAGGGCGCACACCCGACGGTGTCATCGCCCGCGTCATGCAGCGCATCCTCGCGCTCACGGCCGCGATCTGGCACAACGACCACACAGACGAGCCCCTGCTGCGCTCACTGACCGCCTACGATCACTGATCATGTCCGTTGCCATGGGAACCGGGCCGTCTGTCACTGAATTACCGCTGGGCGGGCGCTTACCCGGCGACCTCTGCTCAGCGGCGCGGGGTGCGATGGCGGCGGTGGTAGGAGATGGTGACGGCGGCGAGGAGCGGGCCCCAGAGGAACAGCGGTAGGTAGAGGATGCCGACCACGAGGCTCCCGGTGGACGTCATGTCGTCGTGCGGAAAGTTCCACCACCAGGGTGTGAAGGCCCAGAGCACGGTCAGGGCCGCCGCGCCGAGGGCGGCAGGGACCACGGCGGCCATGGGGCGGACTCTTCGCCCTTCGATCAGCGGTATCCAGTGGGGCACGACCTCACCCCACGGCCGTACCAGACCGATCGTGAGGAAGGCTGCGAGCTCGCAGACCACGCTGAGTGTCAGCATCCATACCTTCGCGCCGATCGTCTGGAAGCTCTCGAAGCCAACGTCGGTGTATCCGGCCGGGTATCCGAGCACCAGGGCAATGCGCCACAGTCCGCTCGGCAGGACCACCCATGTAGTCAGATGCGCAGCGCAGACAGCCCAGCGGGGCGGCGGCGCTGCGGAGATGACCGTCGAGTCGCTCGTTTGAATGCCCATGCCACACATCGTCACGCGCCGTCAAACAGACTTCATCACCCTGCGCGACGAACTCAGACGGCCCTGTGGAGCGACAGCGGGACGGTGCCCTCCCCCACGTGGGGGAGGCCGCGTCATCCTCCGAGGCCATGGCCTCCGCGAAGCCTGCCGCGCTGCTCCGGCACAGGGTCAGCCAGCGGCGGTTGGGTTCCACGACAGACATGCTGGATTCGCTGACAAGAGACAGACCCCTTGGAATCGATCATCTAGGATGGCCGCCGCGGCGGCGATCAGGGCGATCCCTCACTCACTCATCCCAGGGATCCTTCTGCGCGGGCAGGAAGCGAGGGGCGTAGGAAATCTGTGGGCTAACCGGGATGTCCGCCACGAGGAAGCTGTTGATGGCGTAGTACGTGTCCAACACCTCGGCGGACAGTTCGCCCACTGCTGGTGGGAGAAGTGCGACCGCGCTCGGCAGCATCCTCATCGTCACCTACGTCGAGGTCGACTGACCCGTGCCCTCCGCGCAGCACGAGCCAGCCGCGGGCGCTGACGGCTCAGGCGGACGACCTCGAGCGCCGCGTCCTCAAGGTCCAGGCCCGACTCCGCACCGCGGATGACGCTGCCCGCACTACCGGCTTCCGCCTCGACGACGCGGCCGGCGCGATCCGGCACGCCCGCGACGCGCTCGCCGAGACCACGAGCGACCTGGCCCCGTGCCCGGGCCGTCCGGGACGGCAGTGTCTGCGCCGTCCCCGTGGGGAAACTGCCCAGAGCACGGCAACGCTCTCCGGAGCACCGGCGGCCACTCCTGATGCACCAAGCTGGCCTGCACTCGGTCTTTGGAGCTACGACCGCCTGGGCACTGCCTGCGGGGAGCCGCTGACCCACAAGGTCGCCGACACTCACGGAAGTTCGTTCGTGGCCTGTCGCGCGCACGCGATGGACACTGACGAGCGTCTGGAAGGCGGCACCGTCACTGCGCTGACGGCGTGAGGGCTACTTCCGACCGTGTCGCGCGGCTGCCGTCGTGGCCCGCTGCCGCAACAACCACATCGAGCCTCCGGCACCGGGGCAAGTGCGGCGGCTGGTCGGCAAGGCGGTCAAGGACTTCGAGAAGCGGTTCTGCCTCAGCACGCTGGACCGGCTCAACCACACGACCCGATCGCGGCTGGAAGATCTGATCGGGGGCGACGACACCGAGCACGGCACGGACGGCGACAACGCCGTGGCCGGGGCGGGCGATCGCACTTCACCGAGCTGAAGACGGACCCTGGCGCCCCGGGCCTGGAGAGCCTGCTTGCGGAGGTCAACAAGCTGGAGCGGGTGCGGCGGCTGGAGCTGCCTGCGGATCTGTTCGCGGACGTGTCGGAGAAGCTGGTGGACGCCTGGCGGGCCCTGGCATCGAAGGAGTACCCGGCAAACCTGGAGCGGATGAAACCGCCTCGGCGGCTGACCCTGCTGGCCACGCTGTGCCACGTCCGACAGTCGGAGATCACCGACTCACTGGTGGACCTGTTCATCCAGCTCGTGCTGAAGATCAACACACGCGCGGAGCGGAAGGTCGAGAACGAAACTGGGGGCGGAGCTGAAGAAGGTCCGCGGCAAAGAGGCGATGCTGCTGCGGGTCGCGGAGGCGGCGCTGTCGGAGCCGTCCGGCACGGTGCGGCGGATGATCTTCCCGGTGGTCGGCGGGGAGAAGACGCTCAAGGCGCTGGCGGCGGAGGCCGCGGAGGACGAGGCCCGCTACAAGGCCCGGGTCCGCACGGTGCTGCGGTCGTCGTACTCGGCGCACTGGCGGCGGATGCTGTCGCCGCTGCTGCGGGCGCTGGAGGTGAAGTGCAACAACACCGCCTACCGGCCGGTGATGGACGCGATCGACCTGTTGGTGCAGTACCTGGAGCAGCCTCTGAAGGAGGGCGCCTTCTTCGACCCGGCCGAGGCGGTGCCGCTGGACGGGGTAGTTCCCGAGCAGTGGTGGGTCGGCGGCCGTCGACGACAAGGGCCGCGTCGAGCGCATTCCGTACGAGCTGTGCGTGCTCGTCAGCTTGCGGGACGCGATGCGGCGGCGGGAGATCTGGGTCGTGGGCGCCAACCGGTGGCGCAATCCGGAGGACGACCTGCCCGCCGACTTCGAGGGCAACCGGGACGTCCACTACGCCGCCCTGGGCCAGCCGCAGGACGCCAGCGAGTTCATCACCGCCCTCCAGAACAAGCTGCGGGCGTCGCTGGACCGCTTCGAGCAGGCTCTGGCCGGGGGCGCCACGGGCGGGGTCGCGATCGTCAAGGAGCACGGCGAGCCGTGGATCAGAGTCTCCCCGCGCGGCAAGCAGGACGAGCCTGAGTCGCTGGTGGCGATCAAGGCAGAGATCGAGCGGCGCTGGGGCACCATCGACCTGCTGGACATCCTGAAGTACGCCGAGTTCGACACGGGACTTCATCGCCGAGTTCACCTCGGTCGCCACCCGCGAGAACCTGTCCAAGGACGTGGACATGAACAGCCGCCTGGAGCTGGACCTGGCCACCACGGCCAATGCGGTTCCCGGTCCGCGCCGCCCCGAGAGTGAGAACGCGACAGCCCCCGCGTGAGCGGGCCGGGCGTGTGTGCCGCTCCAGGGAGCGGACGGACGCCTGCCGGGACCGCACGAGCAGTGAGGCGCGCGAATTGGGGGCGTGGGATCTTGGGGCATAGGTTGACGGCATGGTACAGGGGGCGAACTCCGCGGCGCAGACCATGCCGCAGGAGCAGCAGACAAGGGGGCGGCATGGCGCCCGGCGGAATAGGGACAAAGGCGGGCTGGTCCGTTCGTCTTTGTTGATGGCTGTTGGCACGGTGGTGTCGCGGGCGACGGGGCTGATCCGTCAGGTGCTGCAGGCCGCGGCGCTGGGAACCGGCCTGCTGGCCAGTACGTACAACACGGCGAACACCGTGCCGACGAGCCTGTACACGCTGTTGATCGGCGGCGCGCTCAATGCCGTGCTGGTGCCACAGCTGGTGCGGGCCCGGACCACGGACCCCGACGGCGGGCGGGCCTACGAGCAGCGGCTGGTCACGCTCGTGGTGTCCGTGTTGGGCGTAGGGACGGCGCTGGCGGTATGGGCGGCGCCGCAGATCGTGAGCCTGTATATACGGGACACCCCGGACAATCACGAGGCGTTCGAGCTGACGGTTACTTTCGCGCGGTTCCTGCTGCCGCAGATCTTCTTCTATGGCCTGTTCAGCATCTACGGGCAGGTGCTGAACGCGCGTGAGAAGTTCGGCGCGATGATGTGGACCCCGGTGTTGAACAACGTCGTGCTGGTCGGCATGTTCGCCGCCTATCTGGGGCTGATGACGGTGCCCGACCGGGTGGAGGACATCACCGCCGCCCAGGTGCGGCTGCTGGGGATCGGGACGACCGCGGGCATCGCCGTCCAGGCCCTGGCGCTGATCCCGTTCGCCAAGGCGGCCGGTTTCCGGTTCCGGCCGCGGTTCGACTGGCGGGGCACCGGCCTGGGCAAGAGCGTGCACGCAGCGAAGTGGACGCTGCTGTTCGTCCTGGCCAACCAGGTCTCCCTTACGGTGGTCACGAACTACGCCAACGCCGCCGACCAGGAGCTGCCGCAGGCCGGCGCAGGCTACTCCGCCTACACCTACGCGCAGACCATCTGGATGCTGCCGCAGTCGATCGTGACCGTGTCCCTGGTGACGGCGCTGCTGCCGCGCATGAGCCGGGCCGTCGCCGAGGGCCGCATCCCGGACCTGCGCGCAGACCTGTCCCGGGCGCTGCGGATCAGCGGCGTGGTCATCGTGCCCGCCGCCTTCCTCTTCCTCGCCCTGGGGCCGCAGATCTCTTCGCTGCTGTTCGCCCACGGAGCAGCCGATGCCGCCTCAGCCCGCCCACTGGGCTACATGCTGCAGGCGTTCGGGCTGGGGCTCATCCCGTTCTCCGCCCAGTACCTGCTGCTGCGCGGCTTCTACGCCTTTGAGGACACCCGCACCCCGTTCTTCATGGCGGCCTGGATCGCAGGCGTGAACATCGCCCTGGCCACCGCCTGCCATGTGGCCCTGCCCGCACACTGGTCGGTGGTCGGCATGGCCGGGGCCTACACCCTCGCCTATGTGGCCGGTCTCGCGCTCACCGCCTACCTGCTGCGCAAAAAGATGGGGGGACGGATCGACGACGGCGGTCTGCGCCGCACCTACATGAAGCTGCTGTGCGCCGCGTGCCCGGCTGCTGGGCTGGGCTGGGCCGCAGCGCGTGCGTGCGCCGGCCTGGGAGAGGGGACGTGGCCCACTGCTGTCGCCTTGGCTGCCGGGGCACTCGCGACAGCCCTGGTGTATCTCCTCCTTGCCCGGTTGCTGAAGATCAACGAGCTCCGTCGTCTGCCCGGGATGCGTTGAGTCCGGGCAAACGATGGAAGGGGGCGGGTAAGAACGCTGACACCAGCCGACATTGGTGTCACGTGCGGCGGGGTCGCGCTCGGCGACGTGCCGGGCGACCGCATCGACGCCGGGGCGGGCGTACCGCTCCAGGGAGCGGACGGAGGCGTGGCGGGAGCGGGCCAGCAGCATCCCGTCTTAGTGTCGAGCCCGGCGTTCCAGTGCTTGAAGGCGCCCCGTACGTATCCGGTCCTGCTCTCGTCGGCGATCTGGACCAGTTCCAGGCGTCGACGAGCGCGAGGCCCCCAGCCGGTGCCGCCGGGGCGGCGGGGGCGGCCTGCGCGGTGGCGGGCACGGCGAGCGCAGGGACAAATACCTGCCGGACTGGCTCTCCGCCGTCCGGCAGGACAACTTGCCTAACTCCACGCCTTCGCCGCAGGCATCCACCGAGACCGGGACGCCGTCATCGCCGGCCTAACCCTGCCCTGGAACTCGGGCGCCGTCGAAGGCCACGTCAACCGGATCAAGTTGCTCAAGCGCCAGATGTTCGGCCGAGCCGGCTTCTCGCTCCTGCGTAAGCGAGTTTGCTGCTCGCTTCGTGACCTGTCAGCTACTGATGAGGTGAGGGTGCTAGACGGTGCGCGGCTCGCGGATGGTCACCACGGACAAATCCGGGTCGGTAGGCGGCACCAGCTCTCCAGTGGCAACTTCTACAGGCCGTCCACCGGCCTACCCACTCGCCGATGAAGGCGCCTGCGAGCGGGACGACGCCTGCCGCTCCGGCCCTATGACGGCCGCCCGCACCTGGTCCATGGGCGTCATCCTGTCGTAGAGGACCGGGCAGCGTGGAAGCCACCTCCATCTGACTCGTTCGGTCCATCTCGGGGCACCAGCGCGCGACGTCTGTGAATCGCCGCAGTTGGGCTGGTTGGTGGCCAGGTATGCACTCGAAGAACCCTGCAAGCTGGAGCGGCAAGTGCGGTGGCGGAAAGGCCCAGAGCCAGGGGCAAGGCGAGCGCGCCGCGCACAAAGCGCGCGGAAAGAGAAGGACGCACGCAGTGAGCCTGGGTACCAGGGCGAGATGCTCATCGTCACCGAGCCTTTGCTGTCGCTCGGCTCTTGGGACAACCGCATCCGCGACCATCCACCCACTCCTACGTTCCGACCGCTCCGGATCTCCTTGCTTGTCCTGTCGCTATGCAGCTGACAGATCGTGGGCCGCTGACCTGCTGGGTTGCCCTGTCGTTTGAGAACGCCGCGGGCCGGCGTTCTCAAACGACAGGGCTTTCACGGAAGCGCGCTGGTGGTGGGCAAGGGCAGCTCAGCCGTCCCACTCTTCGGCAAGGCTGCCCGTGGCCGTCCGGAGACGGTGCCGGGCCGCTTCCAGATGTTCGGCGTAGTCGGCGGCGAAGATTCCAGGGAGCGCTTTGTCGAGTGTTCCCGCGATTTTGTGGATCGGGGCCCAGGCGGCCGGATCGTCGACCAGGCGGCTGAGATCTGTCATCTGCACTCGCTCCAGCCAGTCCGAGAGGACCAGGGCCTCGTCGGGGGTGAGCTTGATCGTGATGTCGCTCTTCTCCATGACCGGAATCCAATTAGTCGCGCTTGGGCCAGATCGGGCCCTGGTCGGTCCAGATGACGCCCTTGTTGCGGCACAGGCAGAAGGGGTGGCCGATCGGGTCGGTGTAGACCTGCCAGCCGTAGCCGTTGGGGCCGATGAAGTCCTGCCTTAGCGTCGCGCCGAGGTCGAGGACGCGGCGCTGCTCGGACTTGATCTCGTCCACTTCGAAGTCGAGGTGGAACTGCTTGGGGTGCTCGCTGTCGGGCCACTGCGGAGCGCGATAGTCGTCCACCCGGATGAATGCCAGCTCGATCTTGCCGAACTGGATGCCGGCCCAGTCCTCGGAGCTGCCTTCCTTGATCGGACGGCCCGTCACCTCGGAGTAGAAAGCCGCCAGCTTCATCGTGTCCGGGCAGTCGATAATGAAATCGGTGAGTCGCAGCATCCCGCGATCTTGTCACAAGCTCACACCCGACTTCGAGACAGGCCCGTCGCGATCTCGATGGAGGCAGAACCTCCGAATGAGGGGGTCCTGGGTCCGAGGGTGGTGTAGATCCGCGCGAATCGCCGGCTCAGCTCGGCGGTTGTTGCCAGGTAGAGCTCATTGGGGTCGAGGGCGGTTGTGGGCGGGTCGAGGATCAGGTGCGTCAGCATCACGATCTCGGGGAACGCCGCGAGGTGGCTGCGGTCCTCAGCCGAGATCTTCTTGCTGACGGCGAGAGCTTCGACTCGGTCGAGGCGATCGGTCCACTCCTTCCCAAGGTCGATCGGCATTCCGGAGGCGGACCAGTCCTCGACGATCTTCCGCGCCATGTCAAGGGCTCGTCTGGTCTGCCGGTGACGGCGGGTGAGCCGGTCGAGTCGACGCTGGGCCTCGATGACTTCTGGTAGGGCGACGAGTGGGATGTCGTGAGTGGAGCGGGTCCAGAGCTGATGCCGCGGGCAGAGGTGGACGTGGGCGGGTGAGATGGTGATGACCACGGAAGCGGTGGGACTGCGGCGGGCTGTGCAGCAGTGGCAGGGGCGGCTGATCAGCGGATCCGTTCGCTGCCCGGGACCGTGCGGGCTGAAGAAGTCGGCGAGCGCGGGCAGGGCCCTCGCGAGCTGGGGTGTTGGGCGCCCGGAGAGTGTGGCCAGACTGGCGGGTGAGTGGGATTCCAGCCGGCGGTGGTTCCCGACCGCCGGCCACCTTGCCGCCTACGCCGGACTCGCCCCGGCGACCCGGAGCTCAGGCTCACCGATCCGCGGCGAACAGCCCTCCAGGAGAGGAAACAAGCAGCTCAAACGAGCCTTCTTCCTCACCGTATTCGCCGCCCTGGGCGACCCTGCGTCCCGGGCCTATCACGACAAGAAGATCGCCCAAGGCAAGCACCACACCCAAGCCGTGCTCTGCCTCGCCCGACGCAGGGCCGACGTCCTGTTCGCGATGCTCCGTGACGGAACCTTCTACGAACCGCAGCCGTCGGCCGCAGTCACCTGACCTGCGGGTCTGCGAGGAGAACGACTCGATCGGCCTCGACGTCGAAGCCGAGCACCGGATGGCGATAGTCGCTTTCCGGGGCCATCAGCACGGGCTTGCCCAGCCGCCGACCGATCTCCCGGAGGAAGCCGCAGAACACATCGAGTCGATCCTGGCCCTGCAACTCCCGCAGGTCGACGTCGAAGTCGACTTCATCGTCGGCGTGGAAACGGAAGATCGCCAACACATCGGCAGTCGGCCAGACCCGCAGGTCCGGGCACTCGGCCTCCGCCGGGCGGGACAGCACGGCCTCCGCCCGGGGCACCGGAAGCACCGTCTCTCCCCCGGAGTACTGGCACTTCCAGCCCTTCTCCGCGAGGAGATCGAGGACCGTCTGCCAGTCCTCCACCGAGGAATCCGTGACACGCACGTCCGGCAGCGACCCCATCAAGTCCGGGTCGAAGAAGGAACTCACGTCATCCCACAGCAGGTCGGCCACCCCGCAATGCTGCCCGGCTCCCCCCATAAATCGCCCACGCACCCCGGATGCCCTGCCGACCAGCGACCCCGAACACAAGGCACCCCAAGTCGGCTCATCCTGAAAGGACCAGTGAGGTCTCAGTCCGGTATGCCTGGGTCAGAATCTGCGCGGCATACCTCGCAGGCCCTGATCCCGCCGCGACGGGCGTCACCTGCGGCCTCATCTGCCGGCCGGCGAGCACGCAGTCGCCGATACGGACGCCGCCCGCGACGGGGAGGCCCATCCACACGCAGGTAGGACATCACGACACCGCTGGCCGTGTGGTCGACCTGATAGCCGCGCTGGAACGGTTCGTACGGGCGGCCCCGGAGCCCGCCGGCATCTGGCCATCGTCCTCAGCCCGCCCCTCAGAGGTAGTCTCGTTTGCCTTGTCTTCCGCACTGGAGGGTGATCCCGTTGTCGTGGTGGGGCGGGGTTACATGCCGCGATCCGGGCCCCGCCATGGCTCTGGACATTCGGCGGCTGTCATCGGGAGTCTGCGCAGACGCACCGGGCCGGGGTAGAAGGCGGAGCTGTGGGGGCCGGCCATGTTCTCGCCGACGAGGTAGCGGTAGAGCCATTCGGTGAAGGTCATGCGATGCTGCGACCAGCCGCCTTCTCCGTCCCCGACGAGGAGCCAAGAGGTGTCGGCCGCCGCGGCGAGGAAGACTGTCTCTCCTCGGTCGGTACTTGCGATCGGCCACAGACCCTAGCGGGCGCCGAAGCTCAGCTCCTGGAGTCCGAACAGCAGGCGAGGATCCTCGTCCGCGTCGAGGTCGTCCCAGGACACCTCGGACCACGCCTGGACCGTGTCGCGTATCCACTGGCCCAGGTTCCACCGCTCGCTCGCCGGGTGGCAGAGGGACAGGTGGCCGTTGAGTTCGATCGGACCGTATGCGTCCACGAGGACCCGGTAGTCGGAGGGCAGTTGTACGCCGAGTTCCGCGTGGAGCCGGTCCCACGCCGACGGGTCGGCATAGCGGTTCTGGGCCTCTCCGAGCATCGCCATGACGGCGTCCAGATAGTCAGGCATGGGCTACCTCGTTGGTGTACGCCACAGGTCTCGGCACGAAGCGGCAGGCCCAGGCCCGGAGGGCTCCGATTATGCCTTGGATCATCGCAGTCCGTCCCGGTCAGGCCGCCAGCCTGCAATAGCAAATCAGGGTGTCGGCGAAGGCCAGGAAGTGCTCGGCCTTGGGCTCGTGGCGGCGGTGCAGGCGGCGGCACCCGGCCAGCCACGCCACCGTGCGCTCCATGGGCCAGCGGTGGCGCCCCAGTCGCTGGGAGGATTCGATGCCCTTGCGGGCGATGGGCTGGTGAGCCGGGTGCACCCCAGACTTCGCCATCGAGCAGCGCACCGCTCGTGTGCCTGTCTGTGATGTCAATGTGCAACACGGCCGGTTTCCCGTTCGACCGAAGGAATGAGCTGTGTCCGACCGACCTGAGATTGTGTGCATCTGCGGCTCTACGCGGTTCGTGGACGAGATGCGTGCGGCGAACCGTGATTTGACTTTCGCAGGTGCCATCGTCGTCGCGCCAGGCGAAGCAGACGAGTTGATCACCGACGAACAGAAAACCGCGCTGGATACCCTCCACCTGCGCAAGATCGACCTTGCTGACCGGGTTCTGGTCGTGAACCCCGGCGGGTATATCGGCGAGTCCACGAGCAGAGAGATCGCGTATGCCCACGCCACCGGAAAGCCGATCTCGTTCACCGATCCCGTCTAACAAGTGATCCGCTGCGCCGGTCAACGATCGAGCCCCCTGCTGCCGAACCGGACGCCTCGGCGGGGTGGGTGGTGGCGTGATCACCAGCAGGTGATCGCCGCGATCGCGTTCAAATACTGCCCCGGCACTCCGTGGATCCTCTTCATCAACAACAACAGCAACTGGAAGGTCTGCCGCCAGGACCCGGAGCCCGGAACCACGGACACCCTCCGCGTCGCGATCTACTCCGTCAAGCTGAACGAGTCCTGCTGATCCCCCGGCACGCCGTTCTCCTTGGGCTCTCCCCAACGGGCGCGGGCTATCAGGCTCTGCACCCGCTCCCGCCGTAGGCGGCGAGAGTGCGACCGCCTCAGATTGCCCGAGCGAACGGGTGGGGCTCATCGTGCCCGTGCTCACCACACACGGTCCTCTGAGCCTCATTCACCGAGTGCCGGCCAGGCGTCGTGTCATGGCCGTTCTCTTGTGGAGTGAGGTGCAAGAGTCCAGTCAGACGTATGGTCGGCCGGCCGATCCGCGCCCGGCGGTGGTCGATCTTCGTCGCCACCTTGGCCCGAACAGGAGCACGACGATTGCGCCTCTACGCTCAGACACCAGCACGCCGGAACCGTCAGGTGCTCGCCGACCTGATCGCCGTACTTCTGATCGCCGCTGCGGTGTGGGGCGCGCTCACCGTCCGCGAAACGATCATGCTTCTGGCCGAGCCGGGACGGAAAGTCGAAAGCTCCGGCGACAGCCTGGCCGCTGAACTCGACAACGCCGGCGATGCAGCGTCGAACGTGCCATTTGTCGGCGGCCTTTTGCAGAAACCGCTCCAATCCGCGGCCGACGCCAGCTCCGGGTTCGCCGAAGCCGGAGTATCGCTCCAGGAAACGGTCAGCCGCGTGGCCACCTTCACCGCAACCGCGCTGATCCTCATTCCCGTAGCCTTCGTACTGCTGGTGTGGCTCCCACCACGACTCCTCTGGATCCGGCGCAGCGCAACCATTCAACACCTCCTCGACGCCCCCGGAGGCGCCGACCTGCTCGCCCTGCGTGCCCTCACCGGACCACCGGGCGACCTCGCCGCGCTCCCGGCACCTCCGGGCGGCCTCGCCGACGCATGGCGCCAAGGCGACCCAGACGTCATCGCCGACCTCTGCGAGATCACACTCAGGCGGGCCGGCCTGCGACCCCGAGCCGTGGCCCCTCGCTGACCAGCCCAGCCAGCCCACCCGCATTGAGGTCCGGGACCGGTCACAGAGTAACAATGCAGTCAACGCCCAGCCCCTCGACGACCGGACTCCGCTCGAACGCCTCATACCCGGCGCAAGAGGGGTCCGGGAGGGCCTTCAGCGGGCCTTGGCGTGTGAGCCGGGCATGCCGTCGCCGCGGCTACATCTTTCTCAGCATCGCCACCGCAGCCGCCATCGTCGTCCGGTTCCGAACATGACCGACCGACCAAGTCCTAGGCTCTACCCGTGTCCGACTACCACGATCCTTTCACCCAAGGCGGCCGACCGCGTGGGAGAGAACGCCGAGCAGGAGTGGGACGGCTGGTCACCATGGACGGCGGAAGAACCGCCGGCACCGTTCATCGCCCAAGCGGCACAAGCCGTGGCGGACTGCGTGACATCAAGCTCGGTCACATCCACCTCAACACCGCCACCGCAGCCGCCCCGGCCATCTGAATCCGAGCATGGCCAACCGAACAAGTCCTAGTGCCGCAACAGTCTCTGCCATGACGGTTGGACAGGTCCGGAAGGTGTGTGGCCACGCCGTTGGCAAGGCCTGATGCGGGCTTGGTGCTGTCGTCGCTGGCGCCAGTCGGACTGTGCAGGACGTGATCGATTGAGGCCGGCCCGCGGTGAGCGAGCCGGTGAATCAGGCTGTCGCAGTTCGGAAAGGCTCAACAGGACGCGGCCGGAGCACCCGCTTCTGTCTTTCCGACGGCGGGTTCGCGGCCCCTCAGGATGGTGAAGCAGCCATGGGCAGCCCTGGCCAGGGTGATGTGGCGATACAGCCAGGGTGGTGGCTGACCTGCTAGTCGTCCAGCCTGGACTCCTGCTTCGCGGTCCAGGAGCCTTCCTCGACGGCCCATCGGGCGCCCATGAAGTGGATCAGCTGGTCGAGCGTGAATTCGGGACAGGAGTCGCCGCACGGGCGCCCTGCGGGTATGGCGGTGCAGTGGGGGTCCGCCCTCACCGCCCCCTGTCCCAGAGGTGGCTGTCCATCGGGTGGCCCCCGCGCTGCGAAGTACGGCGCGTAGTGCACGTTCGCGTGTACCGACCGGTGCACATTCGCGCGAACGCCGACAAGTGGGCAGGACGCGCAACGAAGCCCACCTTGCCCCATCCCGTTCCTTACTGCTGCTCGGTGTTGCGCCGGTTGGCGATCGTTTCGGTGGAGATCGCTCCGGCCCCAGCCCCGGACGCTGTCGCGTCCGCCCGCGAACGCGCTGCCGCCGGTGAAGGCCCCTTCGCCTGTGCGCTCGAGCAGCTTGCCGCCGAAGGCATCGACCTGGCCACGCTCGACTCCGTACGCCGCTGTGCAGGCCAGCCACGGTCTCGGCGATCAGGATGCCGCGCACCACCCCCGGCGCCGCTTGATGCCGCCCAAGCACGACCCCTGGCGCTTCCCCGTCGTCCTCCACGACGTTGCCGAGCAGCAGATCGACACCATGACCGACACCGAACGCGAGGTCCTCGACCCGAAGACCGTCCGTCTCCATGCCTCCGCAGGAACGCGGACAACCTGCGCGCTGTGAACGGAGCAACAGTCCCAGAGCCGGGCCGCCCGGTGGTCTCGCCCCGTTCTGCGTCCAGGCCGGCCGCAGCACGACCGCCGGCAGTCGGGTCTGCCTCGTCGACGAATGTCAGGGCGCGTCGAACAGGGTGGGGAAGCGGGGGGCGAGCCAGGGTTTGCGGCCCCAGGCGAGGACACCTCCGCGTGCCATGGCCTGCCAGGGACCGAGCCGTCCCAGCGCGATGAGGAGAAAGGCAACCGGCTCGGTGAGGATCGTGCAGTCCGAACCCTCCGGCGGGTCGGCAAGTACCTGAACCGCGCCGTCGGTGAAGGAGACACCGAAAGCCGGACCGCCCCGCATGCGCAAGGTGAAGCGGGCGGTCAGCGTGGAGGCGACGGCGATGCGTGGCATCGCCGTCTTCAGGAAGGGCAGGCACAACGCGACCCGCGCCTCATTGATCATGTGCGGCCGACGCAGCCCGCGGGCGAGATCGTAACCATGGCCCAGCATGTGGGTCAGCAGGTAGGCGGCGAGAACGTCCTGGTCCATCGGACCGAGCGGGGTCAGCAGCGTCCGCCGCGCACTCCCCTCTGCACAGGCTCTTCCCACCGCATCCAGGAACGCATCGGTCTCCTGCACCAGCATCGCTGCCAGCGGCTCCGCCCCGCGCTCCGGAAAGTCGGCGAGACTTTGCGCGTTGGCCGCCGCGATGCTTTGCGGCGTGCCGTCCCCGTACGGGCGCTCCCTACCGGCAGCGAGATCAGCCATCAGGCCATTGGCGAGGGCCAGGTGAGCGGCCGTCTCACCGACGGTCCAGTCCAGCCCCGGCACCGGGCGGCTCATGTCCGCCGCGCCGTCCAGGAGCGCGGCGATGGCACCGGCGGTCTCCCGTATCGCCTGCCCGAGCCCTGCCGGCAAGGCGTCCCTGACACCCGTCTTTGTTTCCCGCTCCACGCCGGCGCTCCCTCGCATTCAGCTGATCGCACACCCTCGTAGCGTGGTACAGAACCAGACTCACCGGTCCGGAACAAGAGGCTTGGGCACCGGGATCACAGACCCCTCATGCGCGCCGTCGCTGTGCGGCGCGGTCTGAGTCACCACCTCCCCAGCGGCCTGTGCGGCACCTGACCGGGCCCGCGCACGGGCCCGTTCGGAGCATCGAGGGCGCGCCACATCCTCGTGCGGGGTGGAGCGTCGTAGCGTCCCCCGCATGACCGCAAGCACACCGCACCAGCCTGCTTCCCTCACTCGCCGCGCGGCCCTGACGGGGCTCGCCGCAGGAGCGGGCGCGCTCGCCGTCGGGAGCACCGCCCGTACCGCGGCCGCCGCGCCCGTTGCGCCTTCCGTGGCGTCCGATCCGACACCGGGAGCGATGCAGCTCTTCGCCGATCCCGGCTTCAACTTCGCCGGGTTGCTCGCGCTGGGAGCCGCAGGCATGCGCGCCTCCGAGGTCGGCGAGGTGCTGACCGCGGTCAACGCCATCAACGCGGCGGGGCTCTCCGAGCAGACCTACACCGACACCTTCCGGTCCTGGGGCGACCAGCTCTCCGCTCCCCCGGCCATGGGCCGGGACGGCCGCGGGACGCCGTCGCAGACCCGCCGTTTCCGCTCGCTGCGCGCGGCCCAGTACTACGCCCAGGCGCTGTTCTACGTCCTGGGCACCGACCAGCCCGGCGACGAGGAGGCGGTCTACGAGGCGGGACGCAGGGCCTGGGACACCTTCGCCCGGCTCTGCACGCCCGCCGCCGTCACCGCCCGGGTCCCGTGGGCCGGGACCCGGCTGCCGCTGTGGTTCTTCCGCCCGGACGGCCCCGCCGAGCGGCGCCCCACCGTCATCCTCACCAACGGCAGTGACGGGCAGAACGTGGACATGTGGACCTACGGCGTGTCCGCAGCCCTCGACCGCGGCTGGAACGCACTCGTCTACGACGGCCCCGGACAGGGGCAGTTGCTGTTCGTCGAGGAGATCCCTTTCACCACCCGCTGGGAGACGGTGGTCGCCCCGATCGTCGACTGGCTGCTGCGGCGCGAGGACGTCGACGGCCGGCGGATCGCCCTCACCGGCCTCAGCATGGGCGGCAACCTCGCCCCGCGCGCCGCCGCCTTCGAACACCGGCTCGCCGCCTGTGTGGCGATGCCCGGATGCCTCAGCCCCTGGCTCGGATTCGACGAGGCGCTGCGTGACATCGTCACACCCGACAAGGAGGAGACCAACCGGGTCTGGAACGAGGACGTCGTCCCGGAGCTGACCCCGCAGGAGGCCTTCACGGTCAAGAAGCGCTTCGAGATCTTCGATCGCAAGGCGCTGCGCCAGGCGCGCCGGGGCAAGGTCCTCACCGACCTCTGGACACCGGCGCAGGTGGCCATGGGCCTCGACATCACCGGGATCGTCGGCAGGATCAAGGCCCCGACGCTCGTACTGGACTACGACTTCGAGCAGTTCTACCCGGGCCAGCCGCGGGAGATGTACGACCTGCTGCGCACGCGGCGCGACTACGTGAAACTGACGAAGGCCACCGGAGCGCAGTTGCACTGCTCCCCGATGGCCCCTCAGCAGCACTGCGACGTCGTTTTCGACTGGCTCGCCGACGTGCTCCGGCGCTGACAGCTCGGGTTGTGCGCCCCTGAGAGATCATCTCGAGGGCAGGCCGCGCGCTTGAACGCGGGTGGGATTGCGGGGGGCCTTGCCACATGATGTCGCCATGACGAGTCCTGCCGCTTTCCGGGCAGACCGACCAGATTCAAGCTGTCTGTTTGCTCTGCGGTCCGCCGCAGACCGCCACGGGTGCTTCGGCTAGGACCTGTCCGGCCGATCATGCTGCTCGTTAGGATGCTCGTGTGGCGAAGACGAGCGTGAGCAACGAGACGGACAGCTTGCTCTGCCTGTGGGTGGAGCCGTGGGGAACTGATCACTGGATGCGTCCGGGCGAGGAGTTCACCGTCGTGACGGAGTCGGAGCCCGAGGACTCACCGTTCAACGTCATCGTCCACAGTCAGGGCATCACGGTGTGGGTGAACTCTGCGCACGATTCCGAGGTCTTCGACAAGGCCGGCAATCCGGCACCGTCCGGGCACCAGCGTCCCAGCGACGCCGGCTTCTGAAGATCCACTCCGGCTCAGGTGCGGCGCCAGATGAGGAGGGCTGCTGCGCTGGGATTCGCAGCCTTTTCCGTCTACGGAAGGACGCCGCCCGCGAATCACCTGCGGAGAGCGGGCAGAGGCCCGGAGAACAGTGGCGAGATGGACCCACCTGATTTCGGTGCTGATTCCTGGGCGGCGGCACCCGCGCATGTGAGGGCGTGACCTTCTGCGATGTCCGCGGCTCGATGTTGCGGGTCCTCGACCCGGAGCGAGTCCAGTGGCGCCGCGGTTTCCGAGGAGCAACGCCTCCCGTGAGGCCAGCCCGGTGTGCACGCGGATCCGGGAGTGATCGTCGGCCGGCTCCGTCACCACCGCTCCGTCACCACCGCTTCGTCACCACCGCTTCGTCGACCTCGGCCGCGTAGGGCGAGGCCGCAAGGAGTTCCGGGAAGAGGCCGGGCGCCTGCGGGTGAAGCGCACAGCAGGCGTGCGCGGGGGGCTCGCGCGGTCCGCGCGCGCCCGCCGTTCAGGTGGTTCCCGACGCCCGCCATCGGCATATGCACACGGCACGGGAATGTCCCCGGCATAGCGAAAGCCACTCCGAGGGGATCTTCACCATGGCGCTGGTGGTCAGTTTCGTCGGGACGGATCCGATCCCGCAGTCGGGCGCGGGCAGCTCGTACCGGATCTGGCAGTACAAGGTCGACGGCACGGGGTCGGAGATCCCGAACGGCCTGCGCATGGCCTTGGCGCTGCCGGCCAACGTCCAGGTGGTGGACCCGAGCCTGTACGCGGGCGTCAGCACGCTGAACGGCTCCTTCCTGTGGGACGACCCGGCGTCGGGCCTCCGCTTCGTGGGGCGTACGGCGACCTCGCCCGGCAGCCTCACGATCTCCTTCGTGGCTCCGGCCCGTACCTCCACCGGCGAGATGGCGCTCTTCAAGTCGGCGTCCGGCGCGGGCTGGACGGCCGCGCCGTTCGCCACGGTCTCCGGCGGCACGGCGGGCCCGGCGCAGACCATGGTCATGCCGGCCCCAGGGGCGCCCGCGTACACCGGTCAGCCCGTGTACGACTTCGCGGGCACCCTTCCGTACGCCAGTGAGCTCCTCGGGGTGTACCAGCCGCTGGTGGGCTGGCTCGGCGCCCAGTCCTCGATGTCGGCCGCCGCCGCGAACCCGGACTCGGCGTACGCGCGCCTGGTCCCGGACACCTTCCGCGGGGACGCCGCGCGGAGCCTGGGCCACGAGGCCTTGGCCGCGCTCGCCGGGCGGTTCGCGGCGCAGGCGGCGGGCGGGCTCTCGCCGGTCGGACTGGTCAACCTCTTCCGGGAGTACTTCTTCGAGTTCGACACCTTCCTCGGCGTACCGGCGGGGCACATCTGGGTCAGCCCCGGCGGCTCGGTGGAGGTGGTCGAGACGAGCACGCGCCGCACGCTCGTCGAGAAGACGGCCGAGGTCTCGGAGGAGGTCACCCGCAAGACGGAGGAGAGCCTGACGGAGCAGGACGACGTCGCGGATGCGGTCAAGGAGGAGAACGCGAGCGACACGAAGCTGGGCGTCAGCGCCACGGGCGGGGTGAACGCGAAGATCTACCACGCCGACGCCAGCCTGAGCTTCAGCACGCAGAACACCGCCAAACGCGGCTCGGAGGCCACGCACAAGCAGACGCGCACGCAGACCGCCAAGGCGAGCAGCGAGATCAAACGGAACTTCAAGACCACCTTCAAGACGGTGACCGAGTCGACGGACACATCGAGCCGGCGGTACTTCCTGCAGAACAACACCACCGACCTCGTCAACTACGAGATGCGGCGCAAGATGCGCAAGGTCGGCGTGCAGCTCCAGCACGTGGGCACGCGGCTCTGCTGGCAGGTGTACCTCGGTGACCCGGGCGTCGACCTGGGGCTCGGGGACATGGTCCACGTGGTCGAGGCGCCCGACCTGACCGCCGTACCCAGGCCGGAGAAGTTGCCCGACCTGGAGGACAAGCTGATCCCCTTCCACTTCGACATCCCCTTCCTCCACAACGACGGACCGGACGACGAGGGCGAGCTCACGTACACCCCGAACCCCACCGTCCCCTGCCGCGGCATCAACACCACGACCGTCGGGGTCGACGACACGGTGCAGTTCTGCTTCACCAAGCCGCTGCCCCCACCCCCGGCGGACTACGAGCTCACGGGCATCGCCTCGATCGAACGGCACGGCGCCCGGGTGGAGTTCGCCCCCTTCGACTCCCCCGACCTGCTGCCCAACCCGGACACGACCACCACCCCGCACGAGCTCAAACTGCGGCTGACGTACGCGAACTGGCAGGGCAAGCCCTCCCTGCCCTTCGACGCGATGCTCACGTACAAGCCCACGGCCGCGGCGGTCGCCAAGCGCAAGCAGGCCAACGACGACGCGGAGGCCGCCTACCGCAAGCAGGTGGAGCGGCTCCAGCACGAGGCGTACGGCAAGGCGGTGCGCGAGCGGCTGCGGCTGGTCAGCCAGATGCGCTCCCGGCCCTCGGAGGACCTGCGCAGCGAGGAACGCCGGTGGGTGTTCCGCAATCTGATCCGGAAGCTGCAGAACAGCGGGCACTATCCGGCGCCGCCCTCGGCCGGAGTGCCCGCGAGCCTGCCGTACGTGGAGGCGGAGCAGATCCAGCGGTTCTTCGACGTGGACGAGATGCTGTACTTCGTGGCCCCCGACTTCTGGCGGCCGGGGCCGCTGGACCCCCCGCCCGTCACCCGGGGCAGCGTCGGCAGGTATCCCGTACCGCCGGCGGAGGAGTCGGCCCCGGCGCCGGGCACCGTGGCCCTGCCGCTGGCCGGGCAGACGGTGGCGGGCTGGTACTCCCGCGCCGACGAGTACAAGGCGGCGGGCGGGCAGATCCCGCCGGCGTCCGAGTACCGGGTGGACTACCTGATCACCGAGCAGACCGATCCGGCGCCGCTGGGCAGCTCCCTGGGCTGGCTGATCCAGATCGACGCCGACCCGCGGCGCAACGAGTTCCTCAACGCGGCCTGGGTGAAGGCCGTCATGCCCGTCCGGCCGGGGCAGGAGGCCGCCGCGCTGGCCTGGCTGAAGGGGGTCGAGGGCGAGGCCGGGCTGGATGTCCCGTACACCCTCCAGGACGGGGACCCGGGCTCGTTCGGGGGGAAGAAGGTGGGCGAGGTGCTGGCCATGGTCGCGCAGGAGCTCAAGGAGTCGAACTCCGACCACCACAAGACGGCGGCCTCGGAGAAGGTGTTCGAGAGCGGTTTCGACCCGCTGGAGGGCGGGTTCCGGCCCGCCGAGCTGTACCAGGTCTTCGACCAGTGGGTGGAGGTGCTGCCGACCGACCAGGTGGCGGCCGTGGCCGTGCGCTACGACCCCAAGACCGGCCAGCAGCTCTGACGTGCGCGTCACGGTCAACGTCAGCGACGTCAACGGCGCCTCGCTGCACGGCGCGCACGTAACCCTCGTCTTCACGGCCCCGGGGCCGCTGCCGACGAGCCTCACCGTACGGCCGGGCCAGGCGGCTGACATCACGCTCGCGCGGGACGAGATCGAGGTCACGGTCGTGATGGACGGGTTCGCGGCCGAACGCTTCGTGTTCGGGAGCGGGGGCGGCGGCTCGGGCTGGCTGTCGTCCAACCCTGCGGGGCAGGCCTTCCTGCTGGGCCCCGAACTCCATGTGAACACGGTGATCGGCACGGTCCGCCTGGCACCGACCGTGGCCGCGGACCCGAACCGGCCCCTGCCGGACAATCCGGGGGCCGCACTGGTCGACGACGTGGGCGAACCCGACTGGATCTACCGCGGGGCCCGGCACAACCGGGAGACGATCCACCGCCTCGACGAACCGGTCTTCGGCGACCTCACCGCCATGGAGTGGCAGCGCTTCAAGCACTCCGTGATCCCCGTCGACCTGGCCAGCCGCGGCCGGTTCGTGCTCCTCGAGTACGGGGCCCAGCCCCGGACGGCCCCGGGCAGCGGGGGCGGCGGGACAGCAGGCGGTGGGACAGGAGGCGGTGGGACAGGAGGCGGTGGGGGCGGGGGCGCGCGGCTGCCGCGGTTCCTCACCGGCGCCTGGGTACCGTACGCGCCTCTCGGCCCGGCCCCGGAGGTGGTCGTCTTCTACTCCCCGCCGACCTTCCCCGACCGCGGCTACCCGCCGGACTCGTACCCCTTCCTGGGCGCCTACCCGTACGCCGTCACCTCGCCCCAGTCCCCGAAAAGCGCGGAACAGCCGTACGTCGGCATCCTCGTCAACTATCTCCTGGTCGGCTACAAGATCGTCTACCAGATGCTGGCGGCCGGCCGGAACCCGGTGGTCATCATGCCCAGCCAGCCCAGCACCGACTGGGGCCCGCTGGACACCCAGCCCGGCCTGGCCCGCCTGATCAAGGAGGTGCTCCGCTTCCTGTACGCGCGCCAGCTCGTGGCCGCCCACAGCGCGCCGCAGGTGAAACTCCGCCTGCTGAACGGCCGTACGCACCTGTTCCCCTGGGACGGGCCGCGGGGCTCCGGGCGGCTGCCGGGGCGGTTCACGGCCACCGTCTCCGGCTTCAGCGCCGGGATCAACGCGGTGGTGAAGCTGTGTACCGCCGACCGGCTGGACGAGAAGCGCTACCCGCCGGAGCTCTTCCATGCACCCGCCGCGCAACTGACGGGCAACTGGCGAGAGTTGTGGGACATCGACGGTGTGGACAGCCAGGGCCGGCAGCACATGGTCACTGCCTTCCGCAGCTGGCTCGCCGGGCCCGGCGCGGACCGGCGCAGCCTGCGCGCGTACCACTCCCAGGACACGTACTCCGGCCCGGAGAACGGCCTCGTCCCACACGACCGCGTGGTCCGAAAGCCCTCCGCGCCCGTGAAGGGCGTGTACGTGGAGGAGGGCAACACGGACGACGGGCGCGTGACGTGGGTGCACTTCTCCAACCCGGCGCTGCTGGGCGACGTGAAGGCCCCCGGCCACCAGAAGACCATCCCGGAATTCGGCACCCTCGACGCGCACCACATGGTCCCGGCCATCGCCTTCGGACACGCGGCCCAGTTCCCGCTGCGCTGACTGCCAGGCGGATCGCCACCTCCGCCAGCTGCCTGCAGGAGGCACGCTGCCGCAGCACGCTCTGCCGGGCGGCGGCACGGCCGTCGTCCTTCAACACGATGAGGAAATGGACCTTCACGTGGTCGATACGGGAGGCGCCGCCCGGAATCAGGCCCTGGTGAGGACTGTCCAGGTGGCGAACGGCCGGTTGTAAGGTGTCCGCCATGCCCTGCGTACTCGTGGTCGAAGACGACCCCAGCATCCGTGCCTCGCTGATGGAGATCCTCGCGGAGCACGGCCATGCGGTGCGCAGCACGGGCGATGGGTTCGGCGCGCTGCGCGAGGTCGCGCAGGGTTCGGTGGACGCGGTGGTGCTGGACCTCGGCCTGCCCGATCTCGACGGCGGCGACGCGCTCCGCATGATCCGCGGGATTTCGAACGTGCCCGTGGTGGTCGCGACCGCCCGCGACGACGAGAGCGAGATCGTCAAGCTCCTGAACGCGGGCGCCGACGACTACCTCGTCAAGCCGTTCTCCGGGGCGCAGCTCCTGGCCCGGCTCTCGGCGGTGCTGCGGCGCACCGCGGTCCCCGCCGCGCTCGCCGGGCAGGCCCCACCAGCCGATCCCTCGAGTCCGGTGACGGTCGGTGAGCTGACCGTGGATCCGCCGGCGCGTTCGGCCTATCTGGCGGGGCGTGAACTGGTCCTCACGCGCCGGGAGTTCGACCTGCTGGCCTTTCTCGCCCGGCACGCCGGGACGGTGGTGTCCCGGCACCGGCTGCTCGCAGAGGTCTGGCAGGAGGCCTACATCGAGGACCAGACCATCGACGTGCACGTGTCGGCGCTGCGCCGCAAGCTCGGCGAGCGGGCCTCGGCACCGCGCTATCTGCGCACCGTTCGCGGGGTGGGCATCAAGCTGGTGGCGCCGCACTGAGAAGGGGCTCAGGAGGGAGTGCCGAAGTCCTGGGTCCACCAGGGGCCTCCGTCGGTGCTGACGCCGACGCCGATCTCGGTGAAGCCGCAGTTGAGGATGTTGGCCCGGTGGCCGGGGCTGTGCATCCAGGCGTCCATGACGGCAGCCGCGTCGGCCTGTCCCTTGGCTATGTTCTCGCCGGACCGTGACCAGGTGTATCCGGCCGCCTCGATGCGGTCCTGCGGCTGGGAGCCGTCGGTTCCCGTGTGGGAGAAGTTGCCGGTGGCGGCCATGTCGTCGGTGTAGTCCTGGGCCGCCTCGGTGAGGTCCGCGTCGACCGTCAGGGCCTTGCAGCCCGCCGCGGCGCGTTCGACGTTCACGAGGCGTACGACCTCCTCGGCCTCGCCGCCGCCCGCCGGGCGCGGGCCGCTGTCGGGCTGTGTCGCCGGCGTCTTCGCGGTGGCCGGGGGCGCGGGCCTGGGCTTCCGCGTGCCCTGGGACGCGGAAGGCCCAGCCGCCCTGGCGGTGGCTGAGGGCGGTGGGGTGGCCGAGGAGGTCGTCGGCGGGTTGGAGAGGGTCGTCAGGGTGTGCGGGGCGGCCGACGGGGACGTCGGTGCGGCCGGCGATGCGGTGGTCGGCGACCCGGTGGTCGGCGCCGGGCCGGGCGGGTCGCCGCCCATGGCGAGGGATTCGGCCTTGTCGTGCGCGGAGCCGGCGAGTTCGGCGCCTGCCAGGCCGGCAGCGGCGACGGCCAGGATACTGAGGCCCGCCACGGCGGCTGTGACGCGCGGGCGACGCGGGGCGCGGTGTCCGCGACGTCCGTGGGCGGCTCGGGAGCTCATCTCGGTCTTCCTCCAAGGGGTTCGGGTCCGGGGGGTACGGGCGGGGTGATGGGGGCCACGGGCCAGGCCCGGCGGGGCGCGGCGGCGCGGAGCGGCCGTCCCTGTCGGCGCAGCCGGGTTCGTGTGGCGAAGAGGGGCCACCGGTTGCCGTGACGGGAGCGTAGGCGTGCCGGAGCTGCAAAGGCGCGGTCTGAGGGATGCGCTCAGGAGGACCTAAGCATCGGCTCAGGTTCGGGCCCGGCCTGCGTGGCGGACCGCGGGGCGATCTGCGGGGCGATCCGTACGGCGGTCTGCGTGAGGTCCGACCGCGGGGCGATCTGCGGGGCGGACCTTACGTCGGTCTGCGGGCGAGCGACGCCGGCCGCCCCGGTCACGTCCGCCACCTTCCCGTACGCCTCGGGGCGGAGGCGGGTCCGCGAGCTCGACCGGTCGCGGCCGGCCCGAACGGGGCGCGTGCTCCTCTCCGTGAGCGAGGGCGGGGTGGGTGGTGCGGTGGGCGTCGGCCACACTGATGCGGTGCCACGCCTCCTGCGCTATCTCCTCATATGGCTGTCGTGCACCGCGGCCAGCGTCACCGCGGTGATGCTCACGGTGTACTTCGTCATCGGCCTGACCCGACCGACCCCGCCCGCCGCGCGGTCGGTCCAGGCGGTGTACCCCTCTCCGTCCGTCCTCGTCGGGGTGCCGGCCTCATCCGTCGCGACAACGCCGAAGGCGCCCACCCCCACGCCCGCGTCCCCCTCTTCACCGCCGCCGACCACCCGTACGCCCTCGCCGTCGCCCTCGGTCACGCGGGCGCCCGTCACGTCCACGCCCCGGCCGTCGGCTTCGAAGTGCAGCGGCGGTCCCGGGTTGCACACGGTTCCCTCCGAGGGGGGCAAGGTCACCGTCCAGTACGGCCGCGACAGCGTGTGCTTCGTCTCGGCCGTTCCCGATCCGGGGTTCCGCACGAGCACCGCTCAGAGCGATCCCGGCACGCTGGTGGTCGTCTTCACCAGCGACGACCACCGTTCGCAGATCACGGCGACCGTCGTGCCGACGGCGAAGGCCAGCGTGCGCGAGACCCGGTTGTGAGTGCTCGGGCAGACGCCTCGGACGGCCGGAGAACCCCTGGTGGAAGGCTCGCGGTCGCGAACCTGAGCAGTTCCTTAAGCGTGCCTGATGGGTGGCATCAGGACGGTCCAGGACGCGTGTTCGGCACCTAGGCTCACGGTCGGTCAGGACGATCGCTCCGGCCCCGGCGGACAGGACGCCGCGGCCGCGTCCTGCGCCCGCTCCGGCATCGGCCGCCTCCAGGCCCCGGAGAGCTCACCGAACACAAGGGGTTGATCCGTCATGGCCGCACATCGGCGCAGACAACGCACCGCCGGCATCCAGGGCCTCGCCCGCTTCTCAGCCGTCTCCCTCACGGTCGCCTCCGCCGCCGTCGCCACGGCCTTCGGAGTGGGCGGCTCGAAGAACGACGCGGCGCAGAACGTGTCGGTGGCGGCGGCCCCGGACGCGCCCGCCGACCAGGGCACCGGCACCCCGGCGCCCCTGGAGGCGGAGACGGCATCCGCCTCCCCCACCGCCCCCGCGACGTCCGTCACTCCGACCCCTTCCGCCTCCTCGCCCGTGGCCAAGCGCCCCGCAGCGACATCCAAGGCCGCCCCCCGCCCCGCCGGCACGACTGGCGCTCCCGCCCCGGCCAAGCCGGCCTCGAAGAAGAGCGCTCCCGCCTCCGGCTCCTCGGGTTTCACCAGCGGCTACCCGACCGGTGCGGACGCCCGTGGGGCCGTCAAGGCCGCGGTCGCCGCCGCGAAGGCCGACGGCAAGAAGGTGCTGATCGACTTCGGCGCCAACTGGTGCGGCAACTGCAAGGCCGCCGACCGGGTGTTCGCCACGAGCGGGGTGGGGGCTCTCCTGGACGCCTCGTACCACGTGGTCAAGGTCGACATCGGCAGCCAGGACTCCTCGGCCTTCGATCTCCTGCGCGACTACTGCTCCGGCGAGGGCGCGTACAAGATGCCCGTCCTGGTCGTTCTCGACGGCAACGGCAAGGTGGTGACCGAGACGCACTCGACCGGCAACCCTGAGCTGACCGAGACGGGCCTCGGCGCGTTCCTGCGGAAGTGGGCCTGATGACGGCCCGCGGCCACAGACGCGGCGCGTCGGCGACGGTCGCCCTGTTCCTCCTCGCCCTCGCGGCCACCGGCTGCGGCGGGGGCGCCGTGGCGGGGGCGGACGGCGCCGCGCCGGGAGCGGGCACCGTCGATACCGCGGCGGTGCTGCCGGTCGCCGAACGCCCTTCCGCGCCCGACACCTCCGGCCGGGACCTCACGGGTCGGGACCTGGCGCTGCGCTCGTACCGCGGCAAAGTCGTCGTCCTGAACGTGTGGGGCTCCTGGTGCGCCCCCTGTCGCGCCGAGGCCGCCGACCTGGAGGCGCTGCGCGGTGCGGCGGCGCCGCGCGGCGTGGAGCTCCTGGGCGTCAACGTCCGCGACCGTTCCACCGGGCCGGCCCGGGAGTTCGAGAGGACCTACGGTCTGCGGTACCCGAGCATTCACGATCCCGACGGAAAGCTGCTGCTGGCCTTCCCGCCCACGCTGCTCAACCCGCAGGCCATCCCTTCCACACTGGTCATCGACCGGCAGGGCCGGATCGCCGTCGCCATCTCCGGTCCGGTCACCCGCGCGCGGCTGGAGCCCCTCGTGGACCGGGTCGCCGGGGAGGACGCATGACCGGCCCCACGTGGGCGGCGCTCGCCACCGGGCCAACCGCCGGCGCGGTGTCGGGCACCCTGCTCCTCGCCGTGCCGGTGGCCGTGGCCGCGGGCCTGGTGTCCTTCCTCTCCCCGTGCGTCCTGCCGCTCGTGCCGGGCTACCTGAGCTACGTCACCAGTCTGTCGGTCTCCGACCTCGCCGAGGCGGACGGCGGACGGCGCGGGCGGATGGTCGCCGGAGCGGCGCTGTTCGTGCTGGGTTTCAGCGGCGTCCTGGTGTCCGGGGGCGCCCTGTTCGGCTTCGTCGGGCGCAACCTGCTCGCCTACCAGGACGGCATCACGCTGGTCCTCGGCCTGTTCACCATCGTCATGGGCCTCGCGTTCGCGGGCTGGCTGCCCGGCTTCACCCAGCGCGAGCTGCGCAGCAGCCGCCGGCCCTCCTTCGGCCTGGCCGGCGCGCCCCTGCTGGGCGTCGTCTTCGGCGTGGGCTGGACCCCTTGCATCGGGCCGACCCTGGCCGCCGTGCAGGCCCTGGCCTGGAACGAAGCCAGCGCCGGGCGCGGCGCGCTCCTCATGGTCTGCTACTGCGTGGGGCTGGGCGCGCCCTTCCTCCTCACCGCACTCGCCTTCCAGCGGGCCCTTCGGGCCTTCCGATGGGTCAGGAACCACCACGGGACCGTCATGCGGGCCGGCGGTGCACTTCTGGTGCTCGTCGGCGTCCTGCTGGTCACCGGCCTGTGGACCGACCTGGTGTACGCGTTGCAGGTACGGCTGCAGGGCACGACCGCGGCACTGTGAGCGCCGGTGCCGGAGTGCCGCCGCCACGCGCCCGGGAGGGCCCGACTCCCCCTGCGCACCGGACGGCTCCACTCCCCCGTACCCACGAGGGCCGCTCGCGCCCGTACCCACGAGGGCCGGTCGCGCCCCCGGCGTGCGGCCCACCTCCCCGAAACACAAGAAGGACTCGGAAAGACGACATGAGACACCCCATGGCCTCCCCCCACCCGGCCCCCCGCCTCCCCCGCGCCGCGCGCACGCGCCTCGGCTGGGCCGCGGCCGCACTGCTGGCCGCAGCCTCGCTGACCGGCTGCGGCGAGGGCTCCGCGCCGTCGCAGCCCGCCGCCGTGACGGAGTTCAACGAGAACGGCGTCACCGTCCGACTGAGCGTGGCCGACTGGAAGTCCGACGCGGGCACCCTGGTCGCCACGTTCACGCCCGACGAAGCCGGCTTCCACCTCTACAGCACCGCGCTCCCCGCCGAGGGCGTCGAAGGGGTCGGGCGGCCGACCGAGGTCCGTCCCGTCGGTTCGGTCGCCATCGCCGGTGACATGACGGTGGACAAGCCGGTCAAGAGCATCACGGTGGCGGGCGTGCGCGCCGTCGTGCCGGTCTACCCCGACGGCCCCGTCACGGTGAAGCTGCCGATCCGGGCGACCGCTCCGGGCGAGGCGAAGGTGCTGATCGGCTATGCGAGCTGCAGTTCGACCGAGGGGTGTACGATCCCGGTGGCCGACCGGGCGGTGTCCCTGCGCACCGGCGAGGACGGTCTGTCGTTCGGCACCTCCTGACTGCCCATCGTCCCGGATGGCGGAGCCGGTGATGGCGGATGCCACTCCCGGAGGACGTCACTCTCGGAGGACGCCGTGCAGGGAGACCCCTCCGGCGACCCGTCGCCCGGACCCGAATCCCCCGACCGTGGCGCTGGGCGCACGGCTACCCGTTGGAGCGCTGCACCCGTGAACCGAGGGCCCCGAAGACGCCGCGCCGAGCCCGGGGCCCCGCGGTGAGGCGCTCCCTGGCGGTGGTGGCCTTGGCCGTCACCTCCATGGTGGCGCTGTCGTTCCTGATCCCGCTGGGGCTGCTTGTGATGTCGCTCGCCCGCGAGCAGAGCATCACGGCGGCCGAGCAGAGCGCGGCGGCGATGGCGCCGATCCTGGCCCTCACCACGGACGCGGCCGAGCTGCGCGAGGCGGGGGCGGGGCTACGCGCGGCCGAGCACATGGTCATCCATCTTCCGGACCACAGCACGGTCGGCGGCGCGGGGCACGCTCCGCCGGATCTGCTGGGCCGAGCCGAGGAGGAACGCGAGTCCATCTCCCGGGACGTGCCCGGCGGCTGGATCTACCTGCAGCCGGTGATCCTGCCCCAGGACCGGGTCGCGGTGGTGGAGAACTTCGTGCCCGACGACGACCTGACCCGCGGTGTCGTGGTGTCGTGGAGCGTCATGGCCGGGCTGGCGGTCGTCCTCCTCGGCGGCTCCGTCCTGGTCGCCGACCGCCTCGGCTCCGCCGTCGTCACGGCGGCGAAGCGGCTGGCCGAGGCGTCACGCCGGCTCGGCACGGGCAACCTCGACACCCGCGTCCAGCCGAAGGGGCCGCCGGAACTGAAGGAGGCGGGCACGGCCTTCAACACCATGGCCGACCGCATGACGGACCTGCTCGCCGTCGAGCGGGAACTGGTCGCGGACCTGTCCCACCGGCTCCGCACCCCCCTGACCGCCCTGCACCTGGCGGTCGAGCGGATCACGCCGAGCGCCGACACCGGACGCATCCAGACGGCCGTCGCCGAACTGGAGCGGGAGCTCAACGCGATCATCGCCGAGGCTCGAACGCCGCTCGCCGTCGGCCCGATGGGCCGGGCGCTGCGGGGCGAGGAATCGCCTGACGGGCCGCGGGAGGGCGGGGACCGCTGCGAGGTCGCCGACGTCGTCCGTAGGCGCGCCGCCTTCTGGGCCGTGCTCGCGGGTCAGCAGGACCGTCCCTGCACACTCCAGATCACGGACGAGGCGACCCCTGTCTGCCTCCCTGAAGCGGACATCACGGCCGTCGTGGACGCGCTCGTGGGCAACGTCTTCCGGTACACCTCCCGGGGCAGCGCCCTGGAGGTCTCCGTGCGCCGCACCGCCCACACCGTGGAACTGACCGTTCACGACGCCGGCCCCGGCATCGCCGACCCGGACGGTGCTCTCGCCCGCGGCGGGAGTACGGGCTCCACCGGCCTCGGGCTCGACATCGCCCGTCGCGCGGCCCTCGCCGCCCGGGGCACCGTCCGCATCACGCGCGGCCCCCTGGGCGGTGCCCAAGTGGCGGTCACGTTCCAGCTGTCGACGGGCCCGGCGTCGGGGCGTCCGCGCTCGCGCCGCAGGGGTCGAAGGGCGGCCGCGGCTCGGACGGCGCCGGGCGCGGCTGGGGACTGACAGCCCAGGGAGTCCGGCGTCCGATGCCGGCGACTACCGTCCGGGCGCCTGCCGGCAGGGATGCGAGCGACAGGACATGGGCAACAGCCTGAGCCTCCCCGTCGGTCCCGTCATGTCCGACCACAGCTCGGAGGGGTGGTGGTTCTACACCGTGGCCTACCTCGCCGCCACCCCGCACGTGCGGGAGTTCCACCCGAGCATCGAGGTATCGGACGAGACATCAGCGGCCAGCCTGGGGGTGCTGGGCGAGAAGATCGCCCTCTACCGGACGGCCTCCGGGCACGGCGGACTGGTACTGCACGACTTCGTGATGGGTGTGTTCTGCGGGCGCATCCACCGCCTGGAACAGCTCGACTGCGTGGCGTGGAGCGACGGGGTGGACGTGTACGTCCCCCACACAGTGCGTCCGCTGACGACCGTGCCGGACCAGGCCTGGGCGGACCGGGTTCACGAAATCCTCTGGCGCCTTCCACGGGAGTACGGGGGGGGACGTCAATTGGGAACAGGGCGCATTCACCATCAGCGTCGGCAGTTGGCTGCTCGACCCGGCCCTGAACGACTACCTGCCCGAGGACCACGAACTTCGCCGCTTCATCGCCCAGCTCGGATCTTCCAGGCGTCGACCGGACCACGACCTCGCCCAGGACCAGTACGGCCTCACCGGGGGCGACCGTGAGGCGATCCAGTACGCCTACGGCCGCTACGTGTGGGACCTCGGCGACGCGCTGTCCCTGACCGCCGAGACCGATGTCCAGCACGCCGTACTCGCCCACCTGGGCAAGCCGGCCACCACTGGATCCGACCGGCCGCCGGGCACTCTGTCCTCTCAAACTGACCCGAACACCAGCCGGCCGCCTTCGTGCCGAATCGATGGCGGCGCTGCCGTGGCGCCCCCGCGCACCGGCCCCTGCGCGCCGATTCCCATGGTGTGAACTGCCACGTCGACACCAGCCGTTGAGGATGCCGCGCGGAGGTCGGCTGGTGTGCGTGAGCCCGGGTGATCTCGGCGGCAGCGAGAGCAGGGCGGCGCGGACCGTGGTGTCGTGCTCCGTGACGAGTCTGGTGGCGACGGTGGTTCGGATCGTGCGGTCGGGGTCGGCGACGGTGGCCAGGGCGTACGCGGCGTCGATGCGAATGATGCGCTGGGGGTCGTCGAGAAAGGGTAGGAGGAGGAGTGCTTCGGTGGTGATCGCGCATCTCGTGGCGGCCACCGACCAGCCTGCCGGGTAGCCGGTCACCTCGACGCCGTAGTCGTCGTAGTCGTCGGGGGCGTGGCGCCGGGGGCGGTGCGGTGGAGGAGCAGTTCCTCGGTACCGGGCGGCGTGCGGCGTGCTCACGAAGGCGCGGATCAGTTCCGGCAGGCCGTACACCGGGAAGCTCACCTGCGGCATCTGGAGACGAAACCGCGATGCCAGCTTCTCCTGGAACATCGCCGCGTCCATCGGCTTGACGTTCACCTCCCAGGCGTCCGGGGCCGCCTAGTGCGTCATCCGAAGGTAGAACGCGTCCCGCGGGCCGGAGTTCGCTACGGCCGACAGGAAATCCAGGCCGCTGTCGACCGGAAAGTCGATGAGCGTCCAGCCGCGCCGGGACTCCACCCAGTCCTTCATGTGCGGCAAACGCGCCGGCCTACAACCCCGAGCGATGACATCTCACTGCTCTGCCGAACCGTCAGCCCCTACGAAACGGAAACCGAACACAACGGCCCGGCGAGCAGCTCCAGGAGCGTGGGCAGGGCCTCGGCTTGGCAGGCGGTCGGCCGTCGACGGTCGGCGCGGAGCTTGTGTCTTCTCGCATTCAGGGAACTCGGACCCACACGCGTGCGTCTATAGGGCAGGATCCGTCCGTGAATGCGAGGCCGTCTCTTGCCCCGTTCCCGCCCTCCCCGGTTGCGCATACGACAGCTGCCCCCACGGCCACCCATTCACCCTCAGGGGCCCTCAACACCGCCGGTTCCGGTGTCTGATGTCTCCGCGCCGAGTCCTGGTCGCGTGCGGCGAATCACGGACGCGATTCGCGGCCGCTATCAACGGGCGGACTGGGCCAAGCACACTGCCGTCCTTGCGGCACTGATCGCGGCGCTCGGCCTGGGTGTAACGGCCTGGGGCACTGTCAAGGCGGCTGAGATCGCGAACGACCAACTCGCCCAGTCCCGTGAGCAACAGGAGGAAGACGCGCGAAAGGTGGCCTCAAGCGTGACATTTTGGCCCGAGCGCGGCGGATTGGTGATCACCAACCGCGGTCTCGACCCGGTCGAGGCAACCGTCCGCCTCAACTTCCCGCTGAACAAGCTCTACATGCGGCTCCCTGTAGGGGCGATTCCGCCTTGTTCCCGCCTGGACATCCCCAATGTCACCATCTCCAGAACTTCCGAGCGAGTGATACGCAGGACATCCGATGCAATCTGGGAACCGTTCGTCGTTGACGCCCTCATCGTTCAGGCACCCTCAGGTAAGCCGTGGATCCGAGAGGAAGGTAAAGAGATGGAGAGAGCCAAGCCCGCGGATCTCCGGCTTGGTTCACACCCTCCTCACCGTGCCGGTGAATTCGCGACGAACCCCTCTGTGAAGCTGACGGCACTCGAAGACTGCGGAAGCACAAAGTAGCTTCAAGCTCGTTCTTGCCAGCTTCTGCCCCGGCTTGCCCGGGCCGGTGACCGCGGTCACGCCATTAGGCGGGAGAACCCCCGCCGTGGCTTCCCGTACCACGAAACTCCGCTTGGCGCGTACGGCTTTCAGGAGCTCACGCCGTCAAAGTGTCCGCACTCGAAGCGCTTCGGTTCGGATCGATGAGGCGTACCGTCAGCTTCCTCGAATTGCCTTGTGGGCGCCGTACGCTTCGATAAAGCCCTGAATCGTCTGCATGTTGTCCGCGAAGGATTCGGATCGCCACTTTTCCTTTCTTCCGTCGAGGTAGTTGAGGTCGACCCATACGGCGAGATTCACGATAGTACTGTCAGAGAAGCTGCTTCCGCGCACTTGTAGCGCTATTTCAGCCAGGTCGTAGAAGTCGATGATCGCTATCGGCTTGTGCTCGTCCTTGTATTCGATGGCGCCATCCGGGGTGATGACGAGCAGCGGATCAGGATCATTCGCTGTCCCGCGCAGGAAACCGGAGACTCTTCCCCGCTTCTTGGTGAAGATTCGCCAATCCACCGGCACGGGACCTTGGCGCGCCTGCACGAGGATCGTCTGTGGATCGGTCATGCGACCTCCGGTGTTCGTCACCGAACCGACGAGCGGAGCTGAAGGGCGAGAGGGCGCCTAGCCGGCCGTGATCTTCTCGACTCAGGGAGGTGAATTCGGCCGTCCGGGATCAAGAAAGATTCTCCGCCCTCCGGTGGGTGCACGCCACTCCAGCGCCCTGATTGCCTGGAACTCGGTGAAGGTGAAACCTGCTGGTCAGACCTGCGCCGCAAGGACGGAAGTTGTTCTCTGGCGCACACGGATCGGCAGTCCCATCTACATGGCAGGTGGGCGGGTCGTCTGACGGATGGCGGTCACCAGGAGAGTGCTGGCGGCGCGGGCCCCTGAGTTGCGGAGGGCAGGGTGGTGGTCTCGATGGCGGTGAATCCGGCTGCGTCATTGAGTTCGGTCCACACCTGCTCCTGGAAACCCAGCGGCGCATCGTGGTGTTCTCGCCGTCCGGTGTCTTCTCGGGGATGTCGGCCGGCACGACGTCGGTCTGGCCGAGTGCGCCGCTGAGGTAGTGGGCGAGCATGGAGAACACCAGTCGCCCCTCGGGCCTGAGCGCGCCGAATGCTGCGGGCAGCATCCGGCGTGGCTCGGTGACGTCGATCGCGCCGAAGACGCTGGACGTCACGTCGTAGCTGCCACCCTCCTGCGCAGGTGGTCGACCACGTCGCAGAGCACGATACGCAGACGCGGGGCCAGGTGGCCGTAGAGGTCGGAGGCCATCACCTTCTGGGAGGGGAGGCGTCGACTGCTTCGACCCAGGCTGGCTGGTGACAGGTCGCCAGGTATGCGGTGTGCCGGGCTGCGCCGGTCGCCGAGGTCGCCCACGTACAGGCCGGCCAAGCCGCCAAGGACTTCAGCCCGGGGCCCGCGGTCCTGACGCCACATCCAGTAGAAGGCCAACAAGACGGCACGGGTCAGTGGTGGCACGGGTACGACGGAGTGATGCCAGAGGTCCGCGATCGTGGTCACCTGCTCCATCCAGGCGGCAGCGGTCAGGCTGCGGGCGAATGCGGCGGATGGTCACCCGGACCTGCCTCGGGGCGCGACCGAGCGGCTGGAATCCGAATGCTCCGCACGGAGGAGCGGTCGGTGTAAGTCGTTGTGGCACGGGCCCCAGTGGCGGCGTCGGCCCACAGCGACAGGTCGACCTCCCGCCCGTCGGCGGCGATGCGGTGGGCCGCCTTCATCACGGAGCCGTCGTTCTTGGACTCGACCTCGGGCACGTGGTAAGGGGAGCGCCCGTCGTTGTGCATGTCGCACAGCTCGGCGTACGTCACGGTGCCGAGGAGATGCCTCACCCCTGTGCCGGTCCGTCGGCGACGGCTCAGTTGGTCCCAGCCGTCCCTGCCATCAGGTTCGCGTCTGAAGGGTGCGCCGCCCTGGCCGCTCTCACACCCCCGCACATCGCTGGAGCGCTGAGTGCGCCGGCCTCACCCAGACGGCCTGGGCAGCTTGCGGTTTCGGGACCTTGCCTGATCGCCAGGCCTCCCAGGCAGGATTGATCCAATGAGGCTTCACCTGACCTCTACGCCCGCTACGGTACGGATCACCCACACTGGAGGTCACGTGGCTGACTACGCCGCTCATGTGCACAACGCTCAGAAGCTGCTCGAAACCGTCGAGCGGGAGTCGAAGGGGCGTCTCAGCCATGAGACCCGCGTGCGGATGGCCCAGGTTGAAGCACTCCTTGCGCTCGCCGCTGCGGTGGGCAAGCGGGACATAGGCAACCCGCCTTAGTGAACGGCCTCCGACCGTTTCCTCTCGGCAGCAGACATTCCGCCGGGGGTAGGAGTGTGTGATTTGAGCCCACGGTGACTCGCGCCACGACGGTTTCAAGACTCCCCGGGGTCGCTCAGCCCATGCTTATGCAGCGCAGTCGATGCCCGGAAGCGAATACGGCCGCACTGCTCACGCTCCTCCTCGGAAGAGCCCTCGGCACAGAAGCAGTGGGAGGCGAGTCGCCGCAGATCCTCGGCGTCCAGCCACAGTGCGACACGGCCCTTGGTCCTCTCGGCTTCCGGATCCGTCGGCTTGATGTCAGGCATGAGCCGCAGCCTAACGCGCCGCCTTGCCGCGGAAGGGTTCGTAGTCACCGACGTTGCGGCGCGCGATCATCGAAATCGAAGTTCCAGGTGGGGTCCAGCTGCGGGTGGCGGATGGTGGGTGGGCTCGCGGGGAGCTGAACACCGGCCGCCGAGATGTGTGCGTTCCACGCGATGCCCTGCATGTCCTCACCCTCCAAGTCGACTCCGGCGGACGCGCAGGCTTGAACGATGGGCAGTTCTGCCAGGGCATCGGGGTCGGCTACTGCGCGCTCGAAGACTTCACGACCCTGAGCGATCAGCCAGGCGCGGAAGTAGTCGAAGCCGTCGTCAGAGCACCCCCCGTTGGCGATACAGGCAGCGGCCCAGAGAGGATTGCTGCAGGAGTCAGCCATCAGGTCCCACAGCACCTGCTCAGCGGCAATGATCTCCTCGACCGGCCGGGAGGCCAGCAGCAAGGTCGCCCTGCGGGCGACCGCTTCGCCGTCGTTCGGGTTGGACGCCTGGTTGCGGGCTGCCTCAACAAGCTGCCAGAACTGCTGCTTGTCCATGGGGGCAGAGCCTGCCATCTGGTACTGACATTGCCGTCGGCTTCCTGCGGGGCCGCTCTGTCGCCGCCGAGGCCCGCGGCGGGGGTGGCCGAATCCAGAGAATGTCCGGGCGCGCAGGGAGCGATGTGCTCGGCGAGGACGGTGCTGCGCAAGGACGAGAGCCCCGGCCGGGCGGCCGGGGCTCTCAGGATCGGCTTCGCGGTAGCGAGACCGGTCGGGCGGTGCGGTGCCAAGGCTGTCAGGCGACTCCCGCCAGTGGTACGGGCCGGTGGGCCTGGTCCGTCACCAGTCCGAGGTTGAAGTAGTAGTGGAACTTGGTGCTGTACCCGGAGTTGGGAATGGTCACGTCGAAGACGAGCCCTGTCGTGCCGTCTTCGGCAAGACCTCGGGCTGACATCTTGAACTCGAAGGGAACCGTGCGGGCGCCCGCGTACTGCGGCGTGACCTGGTAGATCACTTTCTGCTTCGCTTCCACGGCTTCCTTCACCTTCTTCTCGAAGGTGTACATGTGCTCGGGCAGTCCGGGGTCCGCCTTGTTCGGTGCGTTGGGTGTGGTGTTGGCCGCTCGGGTGCAGGTGGCGAGGTTGCGCAGGTCGTCGCCCGGGCCGCTCAGCTGATCGGCCAGCAGGTGGCAGGCGTTGCGCCACCACCTGGGAGACTTGTTGTCGTGGTAGTACATGGTGTTCCGTGCCCAGGTGTACCCGGGGGGCCTGACGTTCTCGTGAGCCGGTGATCCCGGGTTGGCGGCCACGTAGGCGGCGTCCAGGCAGGCCACGATGCCGGTCGCGCGGTTACCGAACTTCGCGTCCGTGGGCAGCAGGGTCTTCCAGCCCGTGCCGTTGATCCGGCAGTCGGGCACCGGCGGCTTGTAGTTGCGCTCCTCCGGCTTCTCCTTGACCTTGTCCAGGATGTTCCTGGCATCGTTGAGGCGTTCCCTGGCCTGGCCAACATCCTTGGAGTACTGGGGCAGTCTCTTGCTCGCCAGCTTGACCGCGTCCTTGACCTCGTCCGCCTTGGTGAGGGCGCGGATCACGCCGAGCGGCTTCGCTGCCGTGTCGAGGCAGTCCAGGAGGCTGCCCAGGTCGATGTCCCAGTCCCTGATGGACGACACACAGTTCACGACGGCGTCGACGCCCACCACGTCGAGGAGGAGCTTCAGACCCTTCTCCTTGCTCAGCCATGTGCTGAGCGACGTGCGGTCGAGGTCCCTGGCCTTGCGGAACTCGTCGACGTACGGCTTTCCGCGCTCCTCCAGAAGCGTCTGTTCGTCCCTCAGCTCCTGGAGCTCGACCTCGGGGCCGCCGATGTACTTCCAGGGCTCGCCCTCGCCCTTGCCCTCACTCTGGAAGAACGCCTTGCGGTCGGGCGAGAGGCCGAGCACGTGCTTGTCGTCGACGGCGAAGATCGCACCCGCCGAGCCGGCGGGGAGCCATTGCTCGGGCCTGCCGTCGTACTTGTGGAGTGCGCCGTCCGCCGGGCTGGTGGCGTAGAGGCCGGCGCCGCCTGCGTAGAGCTCCTGGGCCGGGCCGCCGATCTTCTCCCACGCGGTTCGGTCCTCCTTGTCCTGCTTCCAGCGGAAGACCGCGCTGCCGTCCGGCGAAATCCCGTACAGGTCGTCGTTGTCCACTGCGAACGTCGAGCCGGGGCCGCCGATGCGCTCCCAGTCGTGGGGCTTGCCGCCGTACTTGTGGATCGCGCCGTCCGCCGGACTGGTGGCGAAGAGGCCCGCGCCGCCCAGGAACAGGCGCTTCGCCCGGCCGCCTATCGGCTCCCAGCTCTTGCGGTCCTTCGACCACTCGTGGACCGAGCCATCGCCGTCAGACGTGCGGTAGACGTTGTTCCCGTTCACCACGACGTCGGCCGAAGGACCGGCCACCTGCTTCCAGGAGTCGCCCTCCCCGTCGTACTTGTAGACGTCGCGGGTGTGCGGGCTGATCGCGAAGAGGCCGGCCCGGCCGGCGTGGATGGAGTCGGCGGGGCCTCCGATCCTGGTCCACTCGGTGCCGTCCCCCTCTCGCTTCCACACGCTGCCGTGGTCGGCCGCGAGGGCGTAGACGGCGCCCTTGGCGGTCACGGCGAGCTCCGCGCCGTATCCCAGGTCGGGGTCGGGCTCCGGGCCGGGCTCCGGGTCGGTCACGGAGCTGGCCACCGGCGCCGAGACAGGGGGCTGTTCCACGGGGAGGTGCCGCATGATGCGCCTGCGCGGCTCTGAGGGATCGGCGCTCGCGGGGACCGCCGTCAGCAGGCTCGCCGCCACTGCAGTGGACACGAGCAGGGCTACGCGGTGGTTGATTCTGGACATCGGCTGGCCACGTCTCCTCTCGGAGGTTCGAAGGTGTGGGGTGGTGCACGGTGTGAAGGGGTAGTGGCCTCAGGCGCTCTTCGGTGCGCCCACCGACGTCCAGGCCGAGCCGCGGCCCGTCCAGCGGAAGACCGCCCGTCCGTCCGGGCTCAGGCCGTACAGCTCGCCGTCCGCGCCCGCCGTGAACGTGGCTCCGGGGCCGCCGGCCTTCGTCCAGGAGTCCGCGCTCCCGTCGAACCGGTACAGGTCCCCGCTCTTCGGGTTCGTCGCGAAGACGCCCGCCTGGCCCGCGTACAGCCGAACCGCCGGTCCGCCCACGCGGACCCACGCCGAGCCGTAGCCCGTCCAGCGGTACACCGCGGAGCCGTCCGGGCTGATCCCGTAGACCGTGCGCCCGTCGACCGCGAACGTCGTCCCCATGCCGCCGGTCTGCTTCCACTCACCCGCGCGGCCCAGGAACTTGAAGAGGCGACCGTCCTCCGGGTCGGTGGCGAACAGGCCCGCCCCGCCCCCGTAGATGTGCCGCGCGGGGCCCCCGACCGCGGTCCAACGGCTTCCGCTCCCCGTCCACCGCATCACCGCGTCACGCCTCGGGGTGAGCCCGTACAGCGTGTTGCCCGCGATCACGAACTCCGCGCCGGACGAGCCGATCCAGGTCCAGGAGCCCGGCCGGCCGCCGTACTTGAAGATCCGGCCGTCCTTCGGATTCGTCGCGAACACTCCGGCCCCGCCCGCGTACAGGCGTCCCGCCGGGCCCCCGATGCGCCGCCAGACGCCGCCGCTGCGCTCGTACACCGCGCTGCGGTCCTCCGCGAGGGCGTAGAGCCGCCGGTTGTGCGTCGCCAGCGCGCCCAGCCGGACGGTCTTGCGGGCGGCGGGCCGCGAGGGCGCGGACTGGGCCGGCTTGGCTGCCGGCCGGGGCGCCGCACGCTCGGGAGAGGGGGTGGGCGGGAGCGGCTTGGGCTCCGGGGCGGGCTGCGGGGGCGGGGGCGGAGTCGCCCGCAGCGGGCTTGCGTCGGACGGCTTCGCGGGGGTGTCGACCACGTGGTGGTAGCGGCGTGCCTCGTAGCTGCCGGTGGGGTGGTTCGACAGTGTGGCGTTGTCCAGATCGCCCTCGCCCCGGTTGGTGGGGCGGCTGCGGCTGCTCTGCTGGTAGTACGTGAACTCCCGGCCGGCCCGGTCCGTCCACCCGCCGAAGATCAGCACGTGCCGGTCGGAGTTGAGGATGTCGCCCGGCTTGAGCTCGGACAGGGCGATCTTGTTCGACACGGCGCGCAGGGTGTGCGTGGAGCGGGAGTACGGCAGCTGCCAGGCCATCGAGACGAAGCCCGAGCAGTCCTGCCGGTAGTACCCGCCCGTGGCATCGTCGGACCACCAGCTGTACGGGGAGGTCAGCCCGTTCGTGCTGTACGGGACCTGCTGGGCCACCCACGCCTTGGCGCGCTCGATGATCTGTTCGCGGGTGACCTTGCCGCCGGGCGCGGCGCCCCGGCCGATGGTCCCGGTCTCGGTGGCTTTCCGGTCGCTCGCCTGGACGGTCTGCGCCCGCACGGGGCCCGAGGCCACGGCGGTGGCGAGAAGCGCGGCGCCGAGCGTCCCGCACAGGACGCGGAGGCTCGTCGTACGCATGCGTGTGTTGGGCAAGGAAGGCTCCTGGGAGTGACGGGCCGGCTGGGCCGGCTGTCTGGCTGAATCCCGTGCCTGTGCGGCGCGATATACGCACTAGGTGTCATTGCCACGCACAGACGTGGTGTGATCTGGCGAGGCATCCGCAGGGGTGCGAACGGTGCTGCCGTCACGCCAATCACCTTGGCGGGGGCCTGAATTGGACGCCCGAAGATGCCTTCGTCCGGGCAGGTCAGAGCAGTGAAAGCGGGTGGACAAGGTTTGTCCACCCGGACAGTCGGGGGGTACGAGACCGTGGCCGGTCGTCAGCAGGGGGAGTTCAGAGGACGCAGTGAGCAGGCCAATGCGCTCGCCCGATTCCTGCGCGAGCTGACGGACGGGCAGACCGTACGAGACCTGGCACAGAACTACGGCGAGGTCAGCAAGACGATGTGGGGGGAGTACCGGTCAGGGGTCCGGGTCATCCCCTGGCGACGACTCCAGACGGTCGTGGAGCGAGAGGTACGGGACCCCGCGGTACGGAAAGGGATGCTGGACGAGGCGCGACGCCTGCACCAGGCGGCGCAGAGAGCCGCGGTCACGGATGCCTCCGCCCTGCCGGCACCGCGCCGGGCCTCGCCTCCCGCACCCGATCCGGATGCCCCCGGCCGAGCCGAGTCCTTTCCGGCCGGCCCCGCCACCCTCGCCGGGCCCGGCCCCGGCGGTTCTGCCACGCCGCCCGCCCCGGACAACCCGCCGACCAGCCCGGACAGCCCCAGTGGGACCGCCGACGGCGCCCTCGCACCGGCATCCTCCCCGGCCCGCCGCACCCGACTCGCACTCGCCGCAACCGTCGCCCTCGCCGTACTCGCGTCAGCCGCCGTCCTCGCCCTGCAGTACAGGGGTGACCACGACACTGCCCGTCGCCCTCAAGCCGACGCCCCCGTCTCGCCCGGCGCACTCCCCTCGCCCTCCGCCACCCGCGCCTCCGGCTCTCCGTCCGCCCCGCAGAGCACGCCGTCCGCCCCGCCCTCCGTCTCCGACGAGGGCGCGCCGCCTCGCACCGTTCCCGCCGCCGACGCCACCGGGCCCGCCTACGCCCTCGCGTCCGACGGCCGCACCCTGTTGCGCTGGTCAGGCTCCGGCGACACCTGGGCCACCATCGGCACGGGGGTGGGAACCCCGTACGCGGGCAAGCCCGGCGTCTTCGCACTCGACGAGAAGACAGGGCGCGTCTCCCGCTACAACGGCACCCCGAACTCCTGGACCCTCATCGGCACCGCCTCCGAACTCGCCCTCGGCGGCGCCTCCCTCTACGCCCTCGCCCCCAACCGCGACAAAGTCCTGCGCTGGAACGGCCGCGCCGGAAGCTGGACGACGATCGGCGGGCCCGCCGGGCACATCTACGCGGGCGGCGCCGGGCTCTTCGCCACCGAACCCGCCTACGGACACCTCATCGGCTACGACTCCGCCAAGAAGACCTGGACCCGCGTGGGCAACCCCGGCGCACACTTCGTGGTCGGCCCCCACCACCTCTACGGACTCAACCCCGCCCGTGACCTGGTCTGGCAATGGTCAGGCCGCGGCGACACGTGGGACATCATCGGCGGGCCCGCGCGGGCGATCTACGGCGGCGAACTCGGCCTGTTCGCCGTCAACCCGCAGACGGGACGGCTGTGGCAGTACACAGGAGAGCCCAGGATCTGGTCGGACATCGGCGACTCGGGAGCCGACCTGGCGATGGACGGCCACGCGCTGTACCGAGTCGCGGCCGACGGGGGGTCGGTGTGGCGCTGGTCGCCCGCCAACGACTGGTCCAGAATCGGGGGGCCGGCCGCGGCAGTCGCCGCGGCCGGCTGAGCGCCGAGACGGCCACCGTGAACTTCGAAAATGTCAGCGGGTGGCGCCACTCATCACGGCGAGCAGCGGCCAAGCGGCTGGTCCGCCCGCCGGCGACGTCCGCCAGACGGACTGCGGTGCATAGGCGCGCGCGTCATGGCCCGGATGCCGGCAGACACCAGCGTCGAGCCGTCGGCCGTCTCGGTCTCCTCGGCGTTCACGGGCAAGGCCCGGTGACGGCCGGGCACATCGTGTTCTGCCAGATCGCGGCGCCCGAATCCCGTACGACCGAACGGCCTCGGGTGAAGGACCCGTGCGCCTGTCCCGCCGCTGCTTGCGCATGGACAGCTGGCCCGCGATGAACTCCCCCTGACAACGCCTGCCATCGAGGCTCTTCCGTCCAGAGGCACGGTGAAGTCCCGTACGCGCAACGGCCTCAAGCAGCTGCGCGCCTCTCTGGAGGCCGGTCCGTGACAACCCCGGAGGATCCGCACGATCGGCACCTCGCCGAACGCGTCACCGTCGCCTCCAGCGACCTCTCACACATCATGCGACGGATGGCAGCGAACGCCCACACGGGCAACACCACCGCAAGACCGAAGACATCGCCCTTGCCGCCGAACGAGAGCGGACCCTCTACGAAGCCGTCAAGGACTTCCGCCTCGCGGCCCGCAACACCATCCGCAAAACCAACTGATCCTGGGACTGAGGAGCGAGGAGCCCGTCCCCCAGACCGTTGGGCGATTGAGGCGTCGTTCATCCTGACCGGACAGCCCCTGGGGCTGTCCGGGACGTCGGCCTCGGGCCCGGCGCTGTGGCGTCAGCTAGCGCGGTTTCCCTCGGCGTCGCAGGGCAGATCGGCGGCGGGCCCGTTGACGGCGAAGTCGCGGTGCGCCTGCCGCTCCGCCTCCGCAATCGCGGTCGGCGCGATATCGATGATGCCGCCGAAGGGGCGGTCGACGTCACGGATGATGACCAGAGCCGTGGTCAGCAGAGCGGTGATCACGACGAGCGTGACGATCTGGCCCCTGTTGTTCCTCCTGGGCAGGCAGATCCCTAGGGCGGTGACGGTGATGACAAGGGTGGCGAGCAGGAACCAGAAGATGGTGCTGGGGATGCTGGAAGTGGCCTGCGTCAGGCGTTCCTCGCGTTCGTCGGAGCGTTTGCTGTCTGCGGCGACCAGCATTCCGAAGACCTGCTGTCCGGCCAGGTTCTCGAAGGTCTCACGAAACCCGGTCGACCAGACACTGGGGGCCGGTGAGCCGTTGCCGCCGGCCATCGCAGACCATTCCTGGACTCGGACGGCACGGGCGTAGCAGACAGCACCGGCCTGGATGCGTGCCCGCTCGGTGGCGGGGGCGTATTCGGCGGTCTCGACGAGCTGGTCCAGCGCGCGCGCCTCGCCGCGTGAGGCGACTTCGGCTTTGCCGTAGGAGCCGTTGGCGGTCACCAGGACGAAGGAGAGCAGCAGGACGGTCATCGTCAGCAGCGGACCGACGAGGTCCTTGACGGCCATACCTTCGTCGTCATCGGCATTGACGAGTCTCGGCCGCAGCCAGCGGTTGGCGGCCAGTCCCGCGAGCAGGGCCAGCAAAGCGACGACGATGACGAGGACCACGGAATGCCACCTCAGGGCGAGGGTCGAATCCCGGCGGCTGCCGGGGCCACGTGATCATTTCCATGGCCAGGCCGCAGTCGGAACAGCCGAACCGTTTCCTCGCCTCACAAAGAGCGACACAACTTTCGCCCAGCCGGACGATGCCTGTGGCGCCTAAGGCCTGTTGCGAAAGCGAGTACTGAGGTTGTGCCGGCTGCGGAGCTGGGTGAGCTTCGGTTGCACCCCGACGGCCCTCCAAACTGCCGTACCACAGGACCCTGGAGGGGTATGGCCTTGCCTTCCCGGGCTGGAAGTCCGGCAGCATCGAAGGCGCCTGAAACCGCATCAAGAAGACCAGGAGACGGCTGCACGGTCGAGCCGGATTCGAACTGCTCCGCAAAATGATCCTGTTGCAGGAGCGCCTCACTGTGGTGCGTGTCGCCGGTCGACGCGCTGTGGTCCCTCGGCCAGGCGCCGACCGGCTCACGCACCGCCTGCCGCTACGCAACCAGTGGGCTTGCCACCAACCTGGCAGGGGACTGCCACCGGCCGAGTTTCTCAGTGAGTGCGCGCCGGTTGGTGATGATCCGGCCGGTGAGCGGGCTCGAGGAACTCAGCGTGCCGCTTGTCCGTCGAGCTGCTCTTGCATCGCCTCGTGGACAGCGAGTTCCTCCGGAGTGCCGATAAAGGCCGACCCGCATCCGATCGGAATGCGCTCCAACACCATGGCGCCGGCCAGCGCGACCGTCTCCGCAGGCCCCACCGTCTGCGAAGGGAAAGTCCCTGACACCCAGTAGCTGCCTCCGGCAGCAGGCTGGATGTAGGGGATGTCCCACGTCCACCCCCACTGGGTGCAGCGGCTGAAGTGCTGCTCGCCCGTACCGGTCCAGGGGAATCGAGGGCTCGATCTGACCCTGCTGAGCGGCCTTGTCGGCCTCTCCGCGGCGTCGGCGCACTCACTTGTCTGTTAGTAGGACGTCGTGGAGAGCAAGGGGGAGGCGGCCGGTCAGCTGGGCGTAGTCGTCTCGGACTCGATCCCAGCGCTGCTCGCGTACCGAAGCGAACATGGACGAGAAGGCATAGAGCCACCATGGATCCAGGCCGGTCGCCGCCGTCTCGACACAGTACGTGTCAGCCGGGATGTCCACGTAGGCGACGGGTGTCTCCCATGCCTCCGCAGCGATCGAGGCGATGCCTCCGAGATCCGTCGACTCACGTCCTGTGATGTCATGGTGACGACCGGTCGGCTCACCCACCGCAAGTGCGGCGAGCGCGCGGGCCACGTCGTCACGCGCTACCAGGGAGATCCGGCCGTCCGCTGCCGGGAGCCTCAGCAGCCCGGTGGCGCGCGCCTCGGTGAGCCAGCCCTGGAAGAACTCGATGTACAGCGAAGCCCTGGCGAACGAGCACGGGACGCCGGAGGCCAGGAGCAGATCCTCGGTGAGGCCGTTGACCACGGCGTAGCAGAACGGAGATGCCGTGTCGGCATCGATGCTGCTCAGCGCCGCGACATGGCCTACGCGCTCAGCCGTCGCGGCGGCGACAACGTTGCGGTGGTGCAGCAGCATCTGCGCATCGGGTCCGTCACTGGAAACGAAGACCAGCGTGTCCACGCCCTCCAGGGCCGCGCGCAGAGCGGACGGATCAGCGTAGTCGGCTACTGCGAGCTCGACTTGCGGCGGTATTGCTTCGGCAGGCAGCTTGCGCCTGGTCATGGCCACGACGTCCACGTCGGCCCGGTCCGCGAGCAACTGCACCACCCGCCCGCCCAGCCTGCCCGCTGCACCCGTAACCGCAATACGCATGTTGCCCCCATCGCCTCGTCAGCGGACGAGGGTCACACTATCGGGCGCTGAAGGCGCCCTTGACGGGACAAGTCGGCCCTCGTCATGACCGGCGAGCGACCTGTGGCAGCCCAGACGGGCTCGCGCAGCGACCGAGCAAATCTCATCGACACAGCATGCGGCAGGGCTCTGGGGCTGGTCTGGTGCGAGTGCTGCCCGCTGACGCCCCGCGATTCATCCTGCGGCCCCACGTCCACGTGGCCGCGGGAGTGTGTCAGGCGACGTCGTCGAGGAGATGCGGACCGTTGTTGCGGACGTTGTTCACGGCCATGGAGACGGGCCGGGCGTTGAGCTGGCCGTCTGCCGGCTGGTTGAGCAGGGCGAGGAGGTCTTCGGTGTTCTGGTGGTGGGGGTCGAGCCAGGCGTCGTAGTGGTCCGGGGTGAGGGCGAGTGGCATGCGGGGGTGTACGCGGCCGGCGGCGTCCGTGGCCTCGGTGGTGATGATCGTGCAGGTCGTCATCCAGGCATCGGGGTCGGTGTCGCTCGTGACGTCGGGGTTGCGCCAGTACTCGTACAGACCCGCCATGGCCATCACCTGCCCGTCGCTGGGGTGGATGAAATACGGCTGCTTGCGGGTCTTGCCCGTCTCCTCGTCCTTGACGGGATCCCATTCGTAGAAGCCATCGGCCGGCAGCAGGCAACGCCGCTTGGCGAAGGCACGCCGGTAGGCGGGCTTCTCGTGGACGGTCTCGACCCGTGCGTTGATCATCCGGAATCCGGTCTTCGGGTCCTTCGCCCACGACGGCACCAAACCCCACCTGAGTGCTCGCAGTTCACGGCGCACCTCGTCCCCCTGGTCCCGCGCCGCGCGTTCGAGGACCGCGTAGACCTGGTCGGTCGGCGCGACGTTCCAGCTGGGCGCCAGTGTTTCGTCGGGGCGCCAGTCGGTGACCTGAAAGAGCTGGGTCAGATCCTCAGGACTGCGGGTGGAGGTGTAGCGGCCGCACATGCCGCCACTGTGCCACGACATCCGCAGCGGGGTGAGGAAAAGCCGCGGTCAGACCGCAGTCGCCGCGGGCCGGGGATGCCGATCGACTCTCGGTATCAGCGCCGTTCGCAACCTCGCTCCTGAGCGGCCGGGACGACAGCCGGCACGGTCTCGGGGTGACGCTTCAGCTCCGTTCGGGCCTTCACCAGAGCGCCGTCCTTCTCCAGGGTCGCCCAGTACGGATGCGTCGAGACTTCGATCGACAGCTCCCGTACCAACGTCCACAGCCGCTTCTCCTCCGCGTCCTGCTCCGGGGTATAGCCGGGGCTCTCCTCCCGGCCGCCGGTGACAGCGCCGGTGTGGGGGGCCTCGCCGGGCCACCCCGGCATCGGTTCGACCGACCACGGCAGGGACTGGCACAGCACCGCGTACTCGGCGCGCGCCTGGTGGAGACGCTTCTGGGCATCGATCAGATCAGCCGGCCCGCCTGGATCGAGAACCTCGGCGACATCACCACAGCCGCCGCCACCGAGGCCATGATCCTGGTCGTGCCCCACATCATGCGCCGACACGGCTTTGAGCCCTTCGCGGTCTCCGTCGCCCGCTGACCCCTCAAGACCGGGTTCAGGCCGTAGTCAGGCAGCGGGCCCGTACGCGGCCCTCGGTCCCTCGAATGGGGGCCTGGTGTGTTGCACCCGGCGTGCGCCTTGATCGGCTTGGGCGGGATGCTGCTCGGCCTCCCACGCCCGAACGGTTCGTCACTGTGTGCACAGCCACCGGTAGCGGTCGTCTCGTATGTGTGACGCCACAGCGCACGCATCCCGCCTGACATCGTGAGGCAGCAGACTCATTCCCCCACGGCTTTCGTGCTGGTCAGGTGCCTCTTTGGGCGTATCGTACGAGGTCAGACCACAAGGACCGGCTGAGAGGCCCACGATCGCCACTCACAGCCGCCAGATCGACCTGCGGTGGTTGGGTTGGGGCTGGGGAGCTGTCCTTGTGTGGCTCATTGGGTAGGGTTGACGAACTCCAGGGCCTCGCGGGCCAGTTCGTCCCAGCCGAGCTCCGAGCCGGGGTCCAGGCTGAGCCACTCTCGCATGAGCCGACCCTGCCCTGGGTCGTAGCGCTCGCCCTCACCGGCACCCACCAGCTCGTCGACTCGGGCCCGTGGGAGCTTCACCACCAGACGGCCCTGCGCGAGCATCGCGAAAATCTTCCCGCCGGCCTTGAGCGCAGTAGCGCCGAACTTTCCCTCTCGTCCCGGCTCATCGCCAGGGATGGCCACCCCGTCCAGTTTCGCGAACTGCGCGACCAGTTGCTCGTACCGCTTCTCGGGGGAGACTGCCCGCCGTCGCTGCATCGACACCTCGACCATTCCGGCCGGTGCGGGGGCTCCTGCCGACCTCCGCCATCTCGGCGTCCGGCAGCCTACTGTCGTGACCAGCGCAGCCTGTTGCCTGACACTCGAGGTGGGCGTCGTGGCGACGTTCACCGTCCGGACGCAGAGGGTTCCCTTCTCGCACCGCACTCGATCAGGTGCCCGGAGTCCACACCCCGCAACTTCACCGCCCACGCCCTGCCGGCCGCCATCCGCGCCGACCTCGTCGCGCACCTCATCGACGATCGGGAGATGACACCGGAACCCTGCGGGCCTCACTCGCGGCCCACATCGACAACCCCCTCGCCGGCAACTCGTGCGGAAGTCCATGAACTCGACGGCGTCCGGGGGAAGGCCGGTCGATCGATGCGGACGCACCAACCGTGGCAGTGGTGGAGCAGCCCGACGCGGGCGGGTGGTGCAGGATTCGGCGGGCGGGAGTCGAAGCCCCAGAGCTCGCGTGGAGGCTGTGCTCGGTGCCGCCCGCGGCAGGGCAGGTGACGGCGACGCCGCCGGGATGATCAGTGATCGCCTCGACGCAACACGCCCGGGCGAGCTGGGTCCGGAGTCGTCAGGCGTCTGACACCGCTGACGGCCGCCACGATCGTCTCCCCCGAGCCATGACGTGATCATCCAGCGGCTGCCCCACCCACCACAACGCTGTCGTGGCATCTGGCCGAAATCATACGGTATGCCGCATTTCAGCCATGCTCGTACCGTCACCGCAGGCAGCGTCGCGCAACGCCGGAGGCGCAACGACGAGCCGTTGCCTCACCCGGTCGGCGCGCCCGGAGCGATATGTCTTGGGCCATGCGGGTGGCGTCGGTTGTGAACACCGATCCTCTGCGGTGGTGGTGACGAACCCGTCACAGGCCCTCGGTCATTCCGGCCGGGGCACGAAAAGAGGAGAGAACGTGCGCATTCGCACTATGCCCGTGGCGTCCGCGGTCGTTCTGGCCGCGCTGTGCGCGGCGCCCGCGCTGGCGGCGTCCGGTGTCGTCCCGCAGGAGCTGCCCGCGACGGACCACAGGGCCTTGCACGCGATTGGCCTGACCGGGGATCAGCGGCTGGTCGAGTTCGACATCCGCAAGCCGTCGAGGACCTGGTCGCTGGGGAAGGTCTCGGGACTGTCCGGCGACACGAGGCTCGTCGGGATCGACTTCCGCGTCCAGAACGGGAAGCTGTACGGCGTCGGCGACAAGGGTGGCGTCTACACCCTGAGCACCACCAACGCCAAGGCCGTGAAGGTTTCCCAGCTGACGGTGGCGCTCTCGGGCAGCACGTTCGGCGTGGACTTCAACCCGGCCGCCAACCGGCTGCGGGTCATCTCCGACACCGGCCAGAATCTGCGTCACAACATCGACGACCCGGCCGCTCCGCTGACCACCACCGTCGACGGCACTCTCACCAACCCGACCATGCCGCCGTCGACCGCCATGGGCGTCACCGGCGCCGCCTACACCAACAACGACCTCAGCGCCGCCACCGCGACGACCCTGTTCGCCCTCGACACGATGGCCGACCGGATCTCCCTGCAGTCCCCGGCCAACGCCGGCACCCTGGCCCCCACCGGCAACCTCGGCGTGGACGCCGCGCTGGACGCGGGCTTCGACATCTACTACAGCCCCTCCAGCGGCACGAACCACGGCTTCGCGGCCATCGGCACGGCAGGCTCCTACCGTCTGTACTCCGTCGACGTGCTGACCGGCAAGGCCACCGGCAAGGGTGCCTTCCCGACCAAGTATCAGGTCACCGACCTGGCCCTGCCGATCAACCAGTAGGAGGCCTGCGCGTCCGTCGCCCGGCCGCGTCCGGGGCACGTTGTCGTGCGCGGGCCGGACGGCGGCGCCTTCCGGACCTGAGGTCAGGCCGGTGGCCCCGGCTCTTCCTGTTGGGAAGAGCCGGGGCCACGCGGCGTTCTGGCGCGAGCTGTGACCGGTTACTTCGGCATCAGGACGGTGTCGATGATGTAGACGTTGGCGTTGGCGGTCTTGACGTTGCCGCAGACCACGTTCGCGGTGTCGTTGGCCTTGTAGGACTCGCCGGAGCCGGTGGTGGTGACCATGCCCTTCTGCAGGGTCTCGAAGCTGCCGTTCTCCAGCTGCTTCGGGGTGAGCTTCTGGCCGACGACGTGGTAGGTGAGGATCTTGGTGAGGGTGGCCTTGTCGGCGAGGACCTTGTCGAGGTCGGCCTTCGGGATCTTGGCGAAGGCGTCGTTGGTCGGCGCGAAGACCGTGATGTCCTCGGCGTTGTTGAGCGTGTCCACGAGACCGGCCTTCTGGACTGCGGCGACCAGGGTCGACAGGGCCGGGTTGTTGGAGGCTGCGGTGGCCACGGGGTCCTTGGCCATGCCGTCGAAGGACCCGGCACCCTCCTTGGGAACTCCGGCGCAGGCCGGGCCGAAGGGCTGGTCGCCGGTCATCGCGTCGTCCGACGGGCTGCTCTCGGTGGTCTTGGCCGCGTCGTCCGCGGTCGCGGAGGGGGCGGCCTGGGTGTCGCTGCCGGAGTCGGAGCACGCTGCCAGGGAGAAGGGCAGCAGGGCTGCCGCGACGACGGCGATCGCGGTACGGCGGATCTTCATGCTGTTCATGTTCTTCGACTCCTTGAAGGGCTGTACTGGAAGGGGTTGGGCAGGTGTTGGGTGTGCTGCCGGGGCCGGCCCTGCGGGCTCGTCCGGTGGTCTAGGGGACGGTGACGAAAACGCTGTGCCAGCCGCTCGCTCCGTCGGGGATGGTGCGCGTGCGCTGTTCGGTCTGGGCCGACCCGGTACCGTCGGTGGCGCGGACGGTGATCGTGTGGCCGCCGGGGGTGGCCTGCCAGCGGTAGGACCACTGGCGCCAGGTGTCGACGCCTGCCTGCGTGGCGAGGTCGGCGTCCCGCCAGGGCCCGTCGTCGATACGGACCTCGACGCGGGTGATGCCGCGGCGCTGGGCCCAGGCGACCCCGGCGACCGTGACGGTGCCGGCGGCGGGCCGGGCGAAGGGCTTGGGGGTGTCGATGCGTGCCTGGGTCTTGATCGGCGCCCTGCGGGCCCACTTGCGCTTGACCCAGTACGGGTCGTAGGCGTCGAAGGTGGTGAGTTCGATGTCCTCGATCCACTTGCACGCCGAGACGTATCCGTAGAGGCCGGGGACGAGCATGCGGACGGGGAAGCCGTGGTCGAAGGGCAGCGGCTCGCCGTTCATGCCGACGGCCAGCATGGCGTCGCGCCCGTCCATGACGTCCTCGACCGGTGAGCCGAGTGTCATTCCGTCCACCGAGCGGGCCACCAGCTGATCCGCCGTGCCGCCCTTGGAAGGCGGCCGGACACCGGCTTCCCGCAGAAGGTCCGCGAGGGGGGCGCCGAGCCAGCGGGCGTTGCCGATGTAGGGGCCGCCGACCTCGTTGGAGACACAGGTGAGGGTGATGTCGCGTTCGATGAGCGGGCGGGCCAGGAGCTGGTCGAGGGTGTAGGTGCGGGGTCGGGCGACGCCTTTGCCGTGGATCCGCAGCCGCCAGGTGTCGGCATCGACCTTGGGAACGCTCAGGGCGGTGTCGACGCGGTAGAAGTCGCGGTTGGGGGTGGTGAAGGAGGTGATACCGGGCACTTTCAGCTGGGCTCCGGCCGGAACGACAGAAGCGGGTGAAGAGGGCTTGGGCAGGACGAGGTTGTCGCGCGAGACGACCGCACCCTGGCTGTACCGGGCGGTGAAGTAGCGGCCAAGTGCTCCGGCCGAGGCAGCCGCCATGGCGGTCGCACCGGCCGCGGCGAGGAAGCCGCGCCTGCTCCACACCCCGGTGCCGCCTTGGCCGCCCGCACCGGAGCGGGCCGGCACGAGGGCCGCTTTGGGTGCCAGGACGTACAGGCTGAGGGCTCCCGCAACCGCTCCGACGATCGAGGGCAGTGCGTCACCGATACCGGTGGAGTCGGGGCGGCTGAGGGCAGCTGCGGCACCGACGGCTCCGAACAGCAGCACCCCTGTGGCTCCGGAACGCCGGTGCGACAGACTGAGGACCCCCAGGCCGACCGCGATGAGAGCGAGGATCGCAAGGATCCCAAGCTGCAGGACCGCCTTGTCGTTCTCGCCGAACGTGCGGATCGCGAAGTCCTTCACCGCGGCCGGCGTCCGGTCGATCACCGCGCCTCCCACCACGGTCACCGGCCCCGCGGCGGGCCGCGCCAGCCCGGCGACCAGCTCGGCCACGGTCAACGCCGTGAAGGCGGCCACAAGTCCGGCCAGCGCGCCCGGCGCGGTGCGGAGGAGGATGCTGCGGAAGCTGCTCACACCCGGCATTCGGCAGCCTGCGCCCGGCGGATTGGTGTCTCGTCCGAACGAGTGGCGAGCGCCGCTCCGTGGGCGCCGGTTGGCGCACCGTCCGGCTGGGAGGGATACCGGTCCGCACGCCCTGTTCGGACGACGGACCGGTAACCATCATGTGTACGTCAGGCGTTGACGAACATGTTGCCGAAGGACGGGTTCAGCAGCCCGATGACGCTCACGGTGTTCCCGCAGGCGTTGACCGGAACATGGACCGGGACCTGGATCAGGTTGCCCGAACCGACACCCGGCGAGTACGCGGCAACGCCCTGCGCGCCCGCATCGGCGGCGGCCATCGACGCACCGCCGACCACCACGGCTCCGGCCGCCACGACCACTGCCACGCTCTTGCACACACGTACACGAACCATTGCGACTACCTCCGAAGGGAGAGACTCCGCCGCGTGGAAGACCACGCGGACGGGAGGGACCGCGAACGCGCGCCCCTCGCCCTGTCCTTCGCAGGCACCTGTATGCCGGCTGGGTCGCAGCGGCCTGATTCCCTCGACCGGGGGAATCATGGGTTCCGGTGTTGACGGGAATGTCCTCCCATCCGCACGCGCGTCCGCTACGAAGAGCTCTCGGACACACCACGTGACGCTGTGTCCGGACCGTGCAGGAACGCGGTCCGCACTCGCTCGACCGACAAGGACCTTCATGCGAGGGACACCCCTCCCCCGGCCGGCCTCCCCGGGATGCCGCTCCGTCCGGTCGCCGCAGCCGGAGCCCGGCCGGTGAACCGGCCACTCCCGTTCGGTGCCGCCGCAGACACCGCCCGCAGCGACTTGGCCGAGGTGATGCAGCAGGTCGCGCACGGCGACAAGCAGGCGTTCTCCGTCCTCTACGACGCGGTCGCCTCCATGGTTTTCGGGATTGTGCTCAGAGTCGTACGCGACCGGGCACAGTCGGAGGAGGTGGCTCAGGAGGTGATGATCGATCTGTGGCGGCAGGCCGCCCGCTACCGGCCGGAAGCGGGCAGCGTCACCGCCTGGGCGGCGACGATCGCCCACCGGAAGGCCGTGGACCGGGTGCGTTCCGCGCAGGCGGCCGCGGACCGCGAACAGGCACAGGCCGCCCGCGACCACCACACCGCCTTCGACGAGGTCTCCGAACAGGTCGAGACCCGCCTGGAGAGCGAGCAGGTCCGCCGCTGCATGGGCGGCCTGACCGAACTCCAGCACCAGGCGGTGACCCTGGCCTACTACCGGGGCCTGACCTACCGCGAGGTCGCCGAAGCCCTGCGCACACCGCTTCCCACGATCAAGACACGCATGCGCGACGGGCTCATCCGGCTCCGCGACTGCATGGGGGTGACCACATGAAGCAACACCGCGAAGACGTCCACGGCCTCGCCGCCGCCTACGCCCTTGACGCCATGGCCGCCGACGAGCGGGACATGTTCGCCGTGCACCTCCGGCAGTGTGCCGGGTGCCGGCAGGAGGCGGCCGAGTTCGTGGCCACCGCCGCCCGCCTGGCGGCGGCCACGGCCCAGGCGCCGCCGGCTGCCATGAAGCACGGGACCATGGCCGCGATCGACGGCGTGCGTCAGCTGCCGCCGCGCCTGCCCGCGACGACACCGATCGCAGCGTTCGCCGCCGCCGTGCGTCGCAGGGCCCTGCCCCTGACGCTGGCCGCCTGCCTCGCGGCGGCTGCCACGTTCGCCGGCCTGGCCGCTCGTCAGCACCGGGAGAACGAGGAACTGCCGGACCGGGCCCGGCAGGCCGAGCGGCGCATCGATGACATCAACGGCGTTCTGACGGCGCCCGACGCCCGCACGATCCACGGACGGACCGGGAACGGAGCGCTCACCGCTGTCGTCGCATCCGATCGGCAGAACAAGGCCGTGTTCACTGCGACGGGACTCCCCGCACCCGCGGCCGGGAAGACCTACCAGCTGTGGCTTGAACACGGAGGCTCCATGAGCCCTGCCGGGTTCATCCACCAGGACGGAATCGTCCTCATCGAAGGCGACACCGCGGGCGCGGGCGCGGTCGGCCTCACGCTCGAACCCGCCGGGGGTTCTGCGCAGCCCACGACACCGCCACTGGTCCTGATGCCCCTGCCCGCCTAACAGCTCGCCACCCCGCGGGGGCGCGAAGACCTCGCGCTTGCGGGCACGGACGTCATCGCTGGCGGGGGCTCGCGAGATCAGCTCGTAGAGCGCGGGCCGACGGCATCATCGTCCCGTCGTCCGGGGATCTGGTCGGCGCGGCGACGGGTCCCCGGACTACGCGTGGGCCTGGTCAGGCATCGGCGGTGACTCCGCCTTCTGGGAGCAGTTCGGGCATCCCCTCGACCAGCACGGCGACCCCGACCACTTCGCCGGCCTCGCAACGGCCGATCCAGACGGGATAGGTGCCGTCGCCTGTCGTCGCGAAGGCCGCCAGTTCGCCGCCGGATGCCCGGTCCCGGGTACGCAGCAGGTACATGGAGTCGCTGATGTCCTCGTAGACGTCCGGGTCCAGGTCCGGGTCTCCCTGGATCAGTCCTTTGTCGAAGAGCGCGATGAGAGGTTCCCAGGCTCCGGCATCGGCGAAGCAGCCAGTGGCGCCGTCGGTGTCGAAACCGGAGATCTGGTTCTCGATGAACAGCCGGATGTCGTCACCGGGCCTGAGCGCCATCTCCCAGGTCGCGGCGCGGGCGTCGCTGACGAGCAGGCGGACGGCCATGGTGTCGGTGCGCGTGACCTCGCTTCGCTCCCACTCACAGTGGTAGGTGTGGCTGGCCTGCGCCTCCTCCAGGACGTACTCCCCTGGCGGGACGGGGACCGTGATGTGGGGGCCGTCTTCGTGGTCGACGTCGGGGCCGGAGACGGCGAGCAGCCCGCTGGGGACGCGCAGGGTGCCGATGCGGCGTGGCTCCACGACCGTCATCTCAGGGTGGTATCCGTCGGTCACACGCACCCCGGGCCGGAACAGCTCACCGATCGGTCCGGGCTGCACGGGACGCGGTGGTTGCCAGCAGGTGGGGGGTGCGAGCCCGCTGTCGACGGCGGCCGCCGCGGCCGGTTGCGTGATCTCGAAGACCGGCGGTTCCGTCAGCGCTTGCGACCGGGCGGAGAACAGCGGCCATTCTCCGAAAGCGGGCCGGGGGCACCAGCGCTCGTCATCGCCGACCCTGGGCGCGGTGCTGTGGCATCTCCCGCGCTTGCCCTCGGGTTCCTCGTCTCGCCGGCCCCTTCCGTCAGGGAAGAGCTCCACGGTGATGCGGGGGCACGCTTCGTCGAACTCCGCCATCTCCGGGCCGGTGTAGTGCCGGCGGACCGCGTACCGGCGAAGCAGCCGAGTCGGATCATCCAGCAGCCTCAGGTCCAGGTCGTCGGTACGGCGGCCCTGCGCGTCGTAGACCCACACCCCGACATAGTGATCCCGCCAGCAGACGAGCCGAACCTCCAGCGGAGCCTCCCGGCCGGCCGCCCGGTACACCACCACGTACGGAAGCCCGGCGAGGTCCCGCTCGCGGGCCTCTTCCACGGATATCGGCCGCCAGGGGTTGCGGGTCTCCGGATCCCACGCCTGCGCGTACCCCACCTCGACCAGCATTGCCGCTCCTCCGTTCCCCTCGCTCCCGTACGTGACAGGCAGCAACATAGCCGCCACCTGTGACAACGCTTTCCCCGGGCCGAGCACGAGCCTCACCTGCGCGCGCCAACGGCCCAGCCAGGACGACTAGGCCGGGTATCGAAAGTGGATCTGCGGCTGTGAACAATCACGGTTCATGAGTCGGGGAGATGTCACGGACGAGCAGTGGGCGGTGCTGAAGCCGTAGTTGCCGAAGGGTGCGAGGGCGGGGCAAGCACCCGTCCGGCCTCGGCGGCACGTGCCGGGCGTCTTTCCGCATCTGTCCCGCATGCCAACGGCCGGCCAACGGGCATGTGCGGCAAGCCTCGCATGGGCACGAACGCCCTGAACGCCATGGACGCCCCCAGAGCCGATCTGAAGAACCTCGATATCGTGACCGGCAATCAAGAGGGCAAGGGATTCCCCATGTGTAAGAACTCCGAGACGTGGGTGCCCCGCATGGCCAGAAAGGTGCACACCGGATGGGTGACGAGCAGAGCAGGGCGAGGGAGCAGTCCCTCATCAGGTCGCTCGCCGGTGCCTCGCGTGTCGAGTGCGGTCCAGTGGACGTCGAGGCGGCCCGCCTGGCCTACCGGGAGGCGGGTTTCGACGTCACCGACGAGCTCGTGGAGTTCCTCGGGACGTACGGCGAGACGACGGTCTGCTGGCCATCGCACGTCACCGGGCACGAGGCGTCGCTGACGATCTCCGTCGAGGAGGCCGTGGTGGCGTTCCCGGCGTACGTCCGCTCTTTCGAGAAGCGTCTGGGAATTTCCGCCCTGCCGGTGGGCATCGCCCTCTCGACCGAGGAGGTGGTTCTCCTCGCGGAGAACGGTGACATCGTCCTGGGGGGTGACGCAGGAGTTCAGTGGGTCGCGCACGGGTTCGAGGAAGCCGTGCGGGCCCTGATCTCCGGCGACTGGGACACGACGTTCTTCTAGGCAGGTTCTTGCGGATCACCGCACAAGCTCCGGGCTGCCGGTGGTGGGATGGCGTCATGCGACCTGAGCACTGCGTGACCAGGAACCACATCGAGGTGTGGCATGAACGTGTGCTGCCGTCGGGGCCAGAACGGATCAGGTTCCGAACTGTGCTGCGCGGCTCGCTCCTGCCGATCCTCGTCTGGACTGGCGTCGCGTGCTTTGCGTACTTCCTCTACAACCCGCTCGTTGCAATGGTCCTCGGTGGGCTTTTCGCGTTGTCGTTCATCGTGGGGTTCGGGCTCCGTCGCAATGCGAGGCACTCGGTTCGCTGCAGCATCTACGGTGCACTGGGCGGAGTGCTGGACAAGTCCATGGCCGGGTTCTGAGGGGTTGCGGCGGCGGGGCCCGTCGTTGTCTCGAGCGTGTTGACCGATGCTCAGTGGGCCAGGATCGAGCCCTTGTTGCCTGACCGGACTCCTCGCCGAGGTGGAAGATGGCGTGATCACCGGCAAGTGATCGACGCAATCGCCTGGAAGTACCGGAAGGGATCTCCGTGGATGAATCTTCCTGCGGAGTTCGGCGCGTGGAAGGGTGCCTACAGCCGCCTGCGGAAGTGGGCGATCGACGGGACCACGCCATCGGCAGGTCCCGAGGCGGGCTGACTACGAAGATCCATCTCGCCGCCGACGGCAACTGCCGGCCGCGGCCTTCGTACTCACGGCAGGACAGGCCGGCGACGCGCCCGCCTTCCCTGATGTGATGACACGACTGCGCATCCCCCGCCGTGTCGGACGTCCCCGGACTCGGCCGGATGTGGCCCTGGCCGACAAGGCATACTCCTCCCGGGCCATCCGCGAACACCTCTAACGACGGGGGATTCGGGCGGTCATCCCGGTCCGAGCCGACCAACAGGGCCACCGGCTCCGCCGAGGCAGCCACGGTGGCCGGCTACCCGCCTTCGACCGCGAGGCAGACAAGCAGCGCAACACCGTCGAACGATGCATCAACCGCCGCCTCAAACAGTGGCGGGGAATCGCGACCCGCTACGAGAAGACCGCCACCATCTACCTGGCCGGACTCCACGTTGCAGCCATCCTCATCTGGTCAGGACGATGATCCGAGAGAAACGGCCTAGTCGCCGCAGCTCTCACGATGGGTACTGATCACAGCCATTCTCCGATCGCGGCGACAAGGATGGTGGCTTCGAAGCGGACGGCAAGTTTGTCGAATCGAGTGGCGACCGCCCGGTGCCTCTTGAGCCGGTTGATCCCGCACTCAACCGCATGGCGCTCACGGTAGTCGACCGGGTCGAAGCGCGGCGGCCGGCCGCCGCGGGCGCCGAGCCTTCGGCGGTTGCACGCTTGGTCGGCCTTGTCCGGGATGGTGCAGCGGACCCCGCGGCGGCGCAGGTAGGCGCGCCCGGGGCCCATCTACGAACGAGCATCGTGACGACGGCGCAGTGTCGGGCATGCCAGTGCCGAGCATCTGGCGTTCGTGGATGGCTGGTGGGCGGTGAGCTCGTTCGTCGCGCAGTCGGTGAACCAAGTGAATTGCGGCCTGGGGGACTTGTCGTCGATCTCGACCAGCACCGGAACCTGCCCGTGGTCGCTCTCCCCCACCTGCTTACGCCAACTCCGCGGCCGAGCCAGAAGACACATCATGCCGACGCGCCGCCCGCTCACCATCCGCGAACCCAGACCGCGCGCCCCTGACCGCTATCGACCTCGGTCCGATGGAGCGGGCGAGCAGGGGGGACCGACTCGCCCGCAGCGTGACCTGGAAGGCGATCTGAATCACGAGCCCCCCGACGGTGTCGAGGAGCGCGATCGCGCCAGGGGCGCGCCGGGTGTCAGCGTCCGGTGGGGCGAGGTCCTGTGCGGAACTAACGCGACGGCCGGCTGAAGAACGTGACCGGCCGCTCCCGCCGCACTCCGTCCACGACGACGTCGACGGACTCGTCGTAGAAGGCCACCCGGTCCTTGATGATCCCCACGGAAGGCAGGGGGTCGGGGTAGCTCCAGGCGATGTCGGGCCGCACGTCGGCGTCGCCGGCCCAGGACCAGTACTCGCTCGCCACACCCTTGTACGGACAGCGGGTGCGCCCGTCGGTACGGGTGAAGAGGTCGAGGCGGACGTCCTCACGCGGGAGATAGAAGCGCACCGGCAGACCCGTCTCGAACAGCAGAACCGGCGTGTGTGTGTCCGCGACGACCGCACCCTCGATCTCTACCTGAACATGTCGACTGCTCGGCAGGGCGTCCACCCGCTTGTGCGGGTCGCGGGGGTGCACGAAGATCTCTTCGTCCTCCTCGTACCAGTGGTCGAGAACCTCGCGCCCGAACCATTCGAAGCTGATGTGGCCGGCCAGATCCTCTCCGGGGTAGGTCCAGGCAGCCGCCCCGACGGTCCGATCGGGGAGCACAAGGTCGTAGAAGAGCGTCGCTCCCGCGTGACGCCGCCGGCTGGCGGGCCGCTCCGTTCGCCGCAGCAGGTCCGTTCGGACGTCTCCGGTCGGGAAGGCGTAGAGGGGGACGGGGCGCCCGGGCTCCCACACGAGAACCGGACGGTGACTGTCCACGACCGTGACCTCCCCCGCCGTCGCACGTACCCAGCGCTCACTCGGCTCCCAGAAAACACCTTCGGACTCGCCCTGGCGGCGCACGACGGGCACGGCTTCCGGGCCGGACTTCGGTGCGGTCATCGGTCTCTCCTCCTCGCTCCGCCCCCGGCTGCCCGGACCGGGTGTCGCGGCCCCGACCGCGCAGCCAGTGTCCACCCTGCTCCGGATCCCGGCCGGTGGCAAACGGCCCACCGTCACTCCTCCCGCCGTCCTCAGTCCCGGGCGCAGGCTGTCGCCGTTGGCGAGGACCCGCACGCGGGGGGCGGCTCTTCGCTGTCAGCTCGGCAGCCGTCGACCTTTAGGCCGTCGGCGTCCCCCAGGCACTAGGGGCGCGGGTGCAGCGCCTGAAGGCGGCAGGAACCTGCGCCCCGCGCAGTCCTCACGACCGAGCTGAGGGCCGCATGGGCACCGACCTGGCGCGCGCCCGGTGGGTACGACAGCGGCCCGAGCAGACCACCCGCGCCCTTACTGGACGCGTAGCGAGCGAGCCCCGGTGAGGTCCGGGGCCCGCTCTGCCATCGGCCGCATCGTCCACGCGCTGGTCAATCGGCACCACACACCAGCGGCGTGCGTGGAACCGAAGCCCATACCCGCTTCACCGCTACGAGTCCGTCCGCCGACCGTGTCGAGCGTGGCTGAATCGGACGTCACGCAACGCGTCCTGGTACTTCGAGTCCAGGAGACAGGGCATTGCGGGCGGGAAGCCTCGCGCGGTCTCGACCGGCGGGTGCGATCGTGCGCCGCCGATAGACGTCCGCTCCGCCGGGGCGGTGGAGAACCGCGGCTCGTCGCTCGCGTATATGACCGGACTGTCACAAGATCTGTTCTGTGGAACATCACCGTCTCGGCACACGTCTCGGGAGGCGGCGGGGCTGCCGGCCCCGAGGAACATATCTGCGAGAAGGCAAGGCTGGCCGGGATGACGACGGAAGCGGTGACGGGTGAAGGCCCGGAGTCTCCGGAGCGCGACAACGACTCGGACACGGCAGCTGTGTCCGACGACCGTCGGACACAGACGCGGGAAGGTGGCGGGGGCGGGGGCGGGGGCGGAGAACGCCCTGCCGACGGGCCACCGGCGTCCGCTGCGACCGGGCCGCAGTCGGGGAACCCGGTGACGGAGGGCACTCCGGCGTCCGCAGGTGGTGCTGCGTCGGCCGTCGGCGCGACGGACGAGGACGACGCGGTACCGCGGACGGATGCGGGCATGCCGAAGACCGCTCCCGTGACCGCGGGATCCGTGGCGCTCCCGGAGGATGGGTCCCGACTCGAGGCCGACTCCGACACGGAGGCCGTCTCCGTGGCCGAGAACGGGATCGACGCCAAGGACGGGCTCAACGTCCAGGGCCGTTCTGACGCCGAGGACGGGACCGAGACCGAGGACCGATCCGACGCCGCCCCGTCGGCTGCGGGCGGGAGTTCCGGATCGTCCGGGCCCGCGCCCGCCCGGCCGGTCGAGGCCCGCGGCGACGTCGAGCGCGACTCCGCAGCCCCCGCCCGCGACGCCGCCTCCCGTACCGAGTCCGACGAGGCTCAGTCCCCGGCCGGCCCGCGACCGGCCGTGGACCAGGCCACCGCCGTCCTGGGCACGATCGCCCCGGCCAACAGGCGGAGTGTCGGGCCAGTCGACTCCCGCACGACGGACGGACCCGGCCGGCCCACGCCTTCGTGGGCTCGGCCCGAGCAGGACGACCAGCGCACCCGCGCCCTCGCCGTGCCGACGGTTCCGGACACCCCGACGGCGAACTTCGCCGTTCCGACGGCCCCGCCGGCCGCCGCCCCGCGCCCGTCCGTGGCCGCGCCCGCTCGCGCCCCGGAGAAGGCGGAGCCCGCCGGGGCCCCGCTGAACCTGCTCGCCCAGCTGACCAATACCCCTCCCCCGGCCGAGACTCCGCGCCGCGTCGCGGTGCGGCGGGTCAAGGTATGGGCTCCCCTTCTGCTGCTCCTCGTCGGCGCCGTGGCCGGTGCCCAGTTGCTGCGCCCGCTGCCCGACCCCCAACTCCTCGCGACCGAGCGGACGCACACCGTGGAGGGGCAGCTCGCCATCCCCTGGCCCGGGGAGGGACAAGGCGCCGTGCGCCTCCCCGGTTCGGGGACGATCGGCACGTTCGGCGCGCAGAAGCCGGTGCCGACCGCGAGCGTTGCCAAGATCATGACAGCGTACGTCGTACTCAAGGACCATCCTCTGCGCAAGGGCGAGACCGGTCCCCCCATCACGGTCGACGCCAAGACCGTCGCCGACGGCCGGTCCCAGAACGAGTCCCGGATCCAGGGACTCACCGAAGGCAGCACCTACAGCCAGCTCGACATGCTGAAGATGCTGATGATCCCATCAGGCAACAACACGGCCCGGCTACTGGCACGTTGGTCCACCGGCAGCGCTTCCGAAGCGGCCTTCGTGGAGAAGATGAACGCCGCCGCCCGCGAACTCGGCATGAACGACACCACGTACACCGACCCGAGCGGCCTCGACGCGGGCACTGTGAGCACGGCCGTCGACCAGCTCAAGCTCGCCGAGGCGGCGATGAAGAACGACGTGTTCCGTTCCGTGGTCGCCCTGCCGGACGCCGAGATCAAGAACCTGTCCCAGCGACTGATCAACAACAACACCCTGCTCACCGAACCCGAGTTGAGCATCCGCGGCATCAAGACCGGATCGAGCACCCCAGCCGGCGGCGCGCTGGTCTGGGCAGGCTACAAGTCCGTCGGCGACGAGACCCCGCTGATCCTGGGTGCGTTGATGGACCAGCGGGCGGACGGCGCGGATCCCAACGCGACCCGGAGCCTGGCCCTGGTGCTGGCCAACAGCAAGAAGGTCATCGAGTCCGTCCGGGGCGCCCTGACCTCGGCCACGGTGGTCCGCAAGGGCGACACGGTCGGATACATCGACGACGGGCTCGGCGGCCGCACACCGCTCGTGGCCGGCGCGGACCTGAAGATCGTCGCCGCCCCTGGGCAGACGCTCCACCTCACGCTCAGCGGGAGGAGCGGGGCGAATGCCACCGTTCCGCGCACGGCCGCGGCGGGCGCCGAGGTCGGCGTGCTGGCCGTGGGCGAGGGAGCGGGAGCCAGGAGCGTACCGGTCATGGCTGGTCGCGAGCTCTCTGAACCCTCCATCGGCACCCGGCTCACCCGCATCCGCTGAGCGGGGACCGGCACCCCGGGGTCGACGGCGCAGTCACCCCGATCACAGCCGGATGGCCAGCCACATGGTCACAGCCGCGGTAACGGTGAGCCCGACGTTGAGTGCGATCTTGCGGTCTTCGCCCATCACGTGGACGGCGATCGCACCGGTCTGCAGGAGGACGAAGCCGATGGCCGTGGCTGGCGCCAGCCACGGAGCGACGCCGGTCCGCGGCGGCAGGATCAGGCCGATCGCGCCGAGTACTTCGACCGTCCCCAGCGCCCTGAGGGCTGGCAAGGTTGCGGCACGGTCGGCCTGCCGCAGCAGCAGGTCGGCGAACTGGATGACCTCGGCCGCCGCAATTCGGGTCACCGAAGGCCGTGGTCCGAGGACGGAGCAGGGCCACTCGAGCAGCTCGAGACCGGGGCGCGGCCGCGCCGGGGATGATGGGGCTGGAGAGTCGGAACAGTGAGGACAGGAGCTTCCATGGCGCAGTGGGTTCACCAACCCCGTGAAGATGCGGAGTTTGATTTCATTCTGGGGATGAGCAAGGTCCCTGCGCTCGTGTACTTCACCGGAACATGGCCCAAGGCGATCGAGCCCTGCCGGGCGATGGACCTCGCCGTGGGTGCCATCGCAGTCGAGTACAGGGGCCGTTTGACTGCAGTCCGCACCGACATCACGCGCTGTCCGGCCGCAACCGAGCGATACCGGATCAGCGGAGCCCCGTCCTACGTCCTGTTGAAGGATGGCGAGGTGGTGGCGTACGGCACGGGGCCCATGACCACCGCCGAGGTCCGCGAGTTCCTGGACGGCCACCTCTGAGACCGCCCACTTCCTCCAAGGCTGGCGACGCCGTCGTTTCTTCACCGGGCCGGCGAGGTCAGGCTCGCGTGGCATGAGCCAGAGTGGTTCGCAAGCGGCAGCATTCTTCCGAGAGACTCCCCAGAGCGGAGTGGTCTGCCGCTCAGCATCCGGCCGTCGTGGAAGTACTCGAACCGGGGCGGGACCGGCTTCCTGTTCCCCTCCTCGTACTCCGGGCGGGCAGCAGCTCGCCGCAAGGCGCTCGGCGACCTCTTGCGAGGAGAGCCGCGGGCGAGCACCGCGCAGTCCCCCCGAAGGCGACCGATTCGGCTGACGCGCGGGTGGCGCAGGGCGGACAGGGTCTACGACCCCAGCGATCGGCCCGATTCAGGAAGAGCTCAAGGACCGAAGACGGTCGGCGATGTCGTAGGAGTTCAGCCGTAGGGCGCGAATGTCGTTGACCAGGTCGCGCCACGGCTCGAACGTGGTGTCCACGCGATTGCCGGACGCCTCGAGGTACGCGATGGCGATGCCGTAACCGTAGAGCTCGTTCCGGGCGGGGAGCGGGCGCAGCAGGACGCATTCCTCAAGGAACACTGCGGCGCGCCAGAAGGCGTCAGGGTCGGCCTGGTCGAGACGCGGGGTGTTCACCCGGTGACGGGCGGCCATGCCGACGAGGACCGATAGGTCGTTGACCGTGAGGTCCTTGCGGAGGATGTCCTCTTGGCGCTCCAGGAGCCATCGGTGATCGATGAGTAGATCCACAGGTCAGGCCGCCCGCGAAGACCCACGCTTGGCCACCGGCGGAAGGCCGCCGAACTCGGCGTCGAACCGGTCCACGATCCCTGGAGCGCTGATGGCGCGGCGGAAAGCAGCCGTCGCAGTGTCCTGGAGGCGCTCCTGCTCCTTCTCGGCGGCCACCTGCGCGAGGTAGTCCTTCATGGACATGCCCGCCCCGTCAGCCAGCGTTTTGAGCCGGTCCCGGGTCGTGTCGTCGATCTTGACGGTCGTGTCTGCCATGCATCGAGTATGCCCGGTGGTATACCAGTGCGGCTACCCCGGATGGCCGGATTTGCAGGGCGGCCGTACCGGCCTTCTGGCACTGCTTCACCTTTGGGCCGGCCTCGTGAGCCCCCCGGTCTCAGCCGGTAGGGGTCCTGGTCTCACGGCGCGGCGCGTACGCCGGCGCATCGCCGTGGCGAACTCTTCCCGGACTCGGAGTCCGTTGATGTGGCGCAGCCCGATCATCGCGGCCAGGACCGCTCCGGCGAGGTCACTGGAGACACCGGGACCAGCCCTGCGCCTCTCCGCGCCAGGCGCCGCAGGTGGTGTCAGGCCCTGAAGCCCGTGGCCCCGAGCTCACCCCTTCGGCTCGGCAGCCACGATGCCCAGCAACCCAGGAAACCGCTGCTCGATGTCGGCTCGGCGCAGGCTGGCCATCCGGCTGTTGCCCCGGTCGACCTGCCGGATCAACCCGGCCTCGCGCAGTACACGGAAGTGGTGCGTCACGGTCGCCTTGGAGACGGGCAGCCCGAAGGAGCTGCACGTCCGCGCCACGCCGTCGGGTTCGGCTACCAGCTCACGCACCACTCGGCGGCGGAGCGAATCTGCCAACGCGGATAGAACCGGGCCGAGTTCCATCTCCTCGACGCTCGGGTGGCCTTCATCATCGGGCATTCGGGACACCCTCCCTTCAGGTATGGATTGCATCGTACCTATGGGTTCGATAGCGTGCGGAAGGTACGAGATCGATTGTACCTATCAGGGAGAGAACCCCGCATGACCCAGCCCTTCTCACTTGTCGGCATCGCTCGACCCAAGCCCGAACACGCCGCGGAGTTGAAGCAGCTCCTCCTCTCCTTCGTAGAGCCGACGCGGCAGGAACCCGGCTGCCTGGAATACCACTTCCACGAGGATCGCAACGACCCCGGCGTCTTCGTCTTCTACGAGGCCTGGCGCTCCAAGGCCGATCTCGACGTCCACCTGGCCCTCCCCCACATGCAAGCCTTCTGGGAGCGGCGCATGGACTACCTGCAGACGGATCTCGACATCCGTTTTCTCACCATGCACAGCCCCTACCAGCCGGCCGTCGGCCTGGAGCGGAGCCTCGGTCACCCCAGTGACGCCGCGCCGGTCTTGTACGTCTCAACCGATCCCACCCCCGCAGCGCAGCCGGACACATCCGGTGCGGCCCCGCTCCGAGCGCGATGACGTGAGAGACCGCCACACAACTCGATGCCGGGGGCGGAATGCACGGCTGCTGAGGGTTGTGCGCTCGTGGCGGCGCGGGCCCGGCGCCTGGTCACCTCACAACGCGGGCTTCCGGGCCGGATTCACAGTGCGGGCGGACCGATTCCGGTGACGTGTCCGTGTGCCTGAGCTCTTCGAGCAGCTCGTTCTGCCCGGCCAGGAGTTCGGTGAGGATGCGCCGTGCTGCGCGAAGGAGTTCCGCCACGTCGCCGCCGGCCAGGGCATAGCTGACGGTGGAGCCGTCGCGGATGGACACCACGATGCCGGATCGTCGTAGTACCGCGAGCTGTTGGGAGAGGTTGGACGGTTCGATCTCGATCTCGTTCAGGAGTTCACGTACGGGTACGGGTCCGTTCTGGAGCAGTTCCAGTACGCGGATCCGGGCGGGGTGTCCGAGCATGCGGAAGAACTCCGCCTTGGCCTGGTACAGCGGTACCTGCATGCGACAACACTCCCACCCGCGTCGAACCGTTCCAAGGGCTGCCGGCGGGACCTGCCGGTCCCCGGTGCCCAGCTTCAGCCATCCTCCCGCTTCCCGACCCCGCGCGCCCTTTGCTGATCACTTTCAGATGTGTCGACTTGAAGATTCTTTCAACTCGTGGGCATGCGGAGCCGGGGAACAGGAGCGCGCCTACAGCTCCAGTTCCGCCTCGATGCGCCTGAGTTGGTGCCTGGCCATCGCCAGGTTCGCTCGGCCCTTGTCAAGGACGAGGTAGAGGAACAGGCCGTTGCCTCCGCGGCCCTTGATCAGCCGGATGAGGTGGTACTGGCTCCCGAGTGTGATCAGTACGTCCTCGATGTCCTCCTGGAGGCCCAGCATCTCCATGGTGCGGATCTTCGCCCGGATCACGTCGGTGTTCCCCGCCGCGGCTACCGCCAGATCCAGCCCGTTGCCTCCGCCCAGCGTTCCCAGGGCCATGCCACTCGTGTAGTCGACCAGAGCGACCCCTACGCTCCCCTCGATCGAGGTCATCGCCTCTTTCAGTGACGTCTCCACAGTCAACATCAGTACTCGCTCCCTGCGTTCTCGACGGCTCGGCCGGTCGCAGACCTCAGCCGAGTGATGACGGCAGACGCTACCCACTGTCGGTCAGGAGCGCAGGGAAGATGGGGAATCCGGCAGAAAGTGATCCCCAAGCCCATGCATCCGCCAATCACTCCTGTGTTTTTGCCTGCCCAGAGGGCGACGCGGTGGACGAAAGCATGAGCGCCAACCCCTGCGCGAGATCGTGCCGGTGGGCGCCCGCGGCCGTGACCGATCCGCTTGGCGGGATGCGGGATGGGGGTTCATGACACTGCAAGCTGCCGCCGCGGTTGCCGAGCGGAGGTTTTCAGACAGCTCCGCGGATCGGCGGCGGGTCGAGGGTGTCTATGGCATCGACAGGAGGGGTTGGCGTACCGGACGGCAGATCGAGGTGTCGCGTGAAGTCGCTTGCGCAATGGTCAAGAATCATTGACCATTGCTCGCATGCCTACCGATGATCTCCCCGAGACGTTTCACGTCACCACGGACGAGCAGCTGCGCGCCGTCTCCAATCTCACCCGTCACCGGATCATGGCCGTGCTCCGCTTCGAGCCGGCGACGATCACTCAGATCGCCGAGCGGGTGGGTCTTGCGAAGGGGAGTTCCAGCTATCACGTGCGACTTCTGGAGCGGGCCGGCCTGGTGAAGGTGGTGCGGACGCGGAAGGTGCGAGGGGTCACCGAGCGGTATTACGCGATGGCCGCACGGTCGATCGTGTTGCCGGATCCGGGCGAGGGAGGGCCGGACGTGCTGATGCGGCATGCGGTGGCGGATCTGGAGGCGTCGCCGGCGGACGGCGAGCGGCACGTGCGGATGGCGCATCTGCGGCTCACCGATGAGCAGTTCGCGCAGCTGGGGGCGCGGTTGGAGGCTCTGGCGGACGAGTACCGGGAGCTGTCCGATCCGTCGCTGCCGGACACGTCACTCGTCTTCGCGCTGTTCCACCCGGCACCGCGCCAGCAGGCCGAGGGGGGCACCAAGTGAGTTCGGATGTACGGAAGTTGCCGACCGGGTTCGGACGCCTGTGGACTGCGCAGACGGTGTCCTCGCTCGGTGACGGGGTGTCGCATGCCGCGCTGCCGCTGCTGGCGTTGACCGTGACGCGGGACCCGGTGGCGCTCGCCGTCGTCACGGCCTCCGGGACGCTGCCGTGGCTGCTCTTCGGGATGCTCGGCGGTGCGCTGGTGGACCGCTGGGATCGTCGACGCACGATGTGGGTCGCGGACGCGGTGCGTGCGGTGCTGCTGGCGATACCGGCGGCGGCGGCCGTGCTCGACATGCTGAGCATTCCGCTGCTCGCGGCCGTCGCCTTCCTGCTCGGCCTCGGCGGACTCTTCTTCGATACGGCCGCCACGGCGTACCTGCCGGATCTGCTCCGCCGCGACCCCGCGCTCCTGGAGCGCGCCAACTCCCGCTTGCGCGGCGCCCAGACCGCCATGTCCGGCTTCGCGGGCCCGCCTCTGGGCAGTGCGCTGCTCGCGCTCGGTCGGGCGGTTCCGCTACTGGCCGACGCAGCGTCGTTCATGGTCTCCGCACTGCTCGTACGTACGCTGCCCGCCATGCCCCGGCCCGCACCGCAGGCCGGTGAGTCGCTGCTTCGGCAGGCGCGAGCCGGGGCCTCGTACGTCTTCCGGGACCGGGTGCTGCTCGGGCTGGCGCTCCGCCCAGCTGTCGGCAACGTCGCCTTCCTCGCTGTGGAGACCGTCCTCGCCCTCTTCGCGCACGATCGCCTCGGCATCGACACCTACGGCTTCGGCCTGCTCCTCACGGCGGAGGCCACCGGCGGCCTGCTCGGTGCGGGCATCGCCTCCCGCCTTGGCCGTCGACTCGGCACCGGCACTGCGCTGACCTGCACAGCCGCCGTCGAAGGGCTCGCCATCCTGGGCCTGGCCGTCGCCCCGAACCCGTACGTGGCCGGGCTGGCGCTCGCCGTCTGCGGGGCCGGCATGGGCGCCACGATGGTGCTCGCGCCTTCTCTTCGGCAGGCGATCGTCCCCGCCCACCTGATGGGCCGGGTCGCGTCCACCTCCCGCATGCTCGCCATGTGCGCCGCCCCCGTCGGGGCCTTCCTCGGCGGCTGGCTGGCCACCGCCTACGACATCCGCACCCCCCTCTACGCCGCAGCCGGCCTCCTCCTGGCAATGACGGCCGTCACGGCATCCATGACCAGCAACCGCCGGGTCGAAGCGGCGCTGCGTGCCGCCGCCCCTGTCGACGGTCCGGATCACCCGGCTGCCTGTTCCGCCTAGGAGAGTGCACCCGACCTCTTGTGACGCTGGTCCCTGCCCTGACAGGCGGTCCGCTCGTCCTCAATGCCCTCCACAGCAAACAGCCACGCCCTACCCAGCAGCTGTACGCCGTGTGGAAGCGCCATCGCCGGATCGCCCCTGCCTGCCCCATCCGGGCCGCCAGCCCTCCCCCGCTGGGCCCGGACGGCTGGGACATGGGTCGCCCGGAGCGCTGTCAACGGGCCCGGCGCTCCGTCCCCCGACACCAGAGCGCGGGGCGGGGCCGGAATCACCGTCGCCGTACGCTGGCCAGTCCCTCTCCTTGTCGCGCATAGATCGCAGAGCACGGGGCAGGCGAGCGCGGGAGCGCACGGTGGGGCGCTCCTGCCGCTGTCCCGGACACTCCCCCATCCGGGTCGGCGGTCACGCTGGAGGGCCCGCACCCGGGTGGAGTGCGGGCCCTCTGCACCTTTCAGCTCCTCCGCCACGTGAAACGGACAGCCGCACCATCACGGCCCACCGCGCGCACCCCGCCCCGACAGTGCTCCAGCCACCAGGAACACGGCGACGGCCCGCACACAGGCCACCGCATCCCGAGCGGGAGCCCTCCACGTGCTCCACTGCGGCGCCCAGGGAGGCGAGGCCGCCGGTCTCCACGCAGTGCATCGCGAGGAGTGTCACGTTCCAGGGCCCCGGTTCGTCCATGTGGTGATCACCTGGCAGTCATTTCTCGCGCATCATGAAGGGGACCCACGTGTTCGCCGCATACCTCGTCGCCACCCTCCTCGCCTCGGTCGTCAACGGCGTGGCCGCCGTCGCCAACCTCACCGGACACGACTACCCGAAAAGCCAGGCAGACAAGTTGGGCGTGCCCCACTCCTGGATGCGACCGCTGGGGACACTGCTGGGGGCTGGCGCCCTGGGGCTGCTGGCCGGGTTCGGCGTACCGGTGCTGGGAGCGCTCGCCGCTGCCGGTCTCGTGCTGTACTTCCTCGGTGCCCTCTGGGCACACCTCCGTGTCGGCGACTACGTACTGGGCCCCTGGTTCGTGTTCTTCTGCCTGCCCGCGGCCGCGCTGGTCATGAACTTGGCCTATCACGAACGCTGATGAACCGATTGCCTCGTCGGGTGGCCTCGTGCGCCGCGGCACGACGGATTCGCCGTCGTCGTCCCCAAGCGGGTGCCGGTAGTGCGCGGTCAACGGATCCCGATTCCGACGGTGGTCGTTCCGGCCGCCTGGGCGCTCGGGACGACCTACGCCCCGCCCATCGCCCGCTCCTGGCGATCCTCACCACCGCGAGGCGTGAAGCGTCGACGAGTACTGAGAGTGAGTGGCGGACGCTCACGGTGTCGCCCTTCCCGGAACGCTTGAACAGCGAGGATGTCAGTGGTGCGCCGCGTTTTGTCGCGGAAGATCTCCGCTCGGATGGTGAGCGTGGGTGGCCAGGCGTAGAACGAGAGCAAGGGGCTGAAACCAGACCCGTCCCTCATCCGTCCCGAGGAGGAGTCATGACTCAGCAGTCCGCATCGGCGACCCCGCTCAGCCCGGAGATGCAGAACGCCGTCGAGGCCTGCATGTCCTGCCACACCGTGTGCGAGGAGACCATGAGCGCCTGCATATCGATGGGCGGCCAGGCCCAGATGCAGGTCATGCGCGCGCTCATGGACTGCTCCGAGCTCACCCGCATGTGCGCTGACATGATGATGCGACGCTCACCCATGTCGACCGAGATGTGCGCGCTCTGTTCCAAGGCCTGCGAGATGTGTGCGGAAGCATGTATGGCCATGCCAGACGACGCCCAGCTCATGCGCTGCGCCGAAGCATGTCGCCGCTGCGCCGAGATGTGCAGGTCGATGGCCGGCGCCGCCATGTGAACACTACCCGACAGTAGCTGCGGGGGCAGCCGATTCCTTGGCCCGCCCCCCGGCTGCGGATGGCGGTGGCCAGCCGAAACACAGACGGCAGCCTGAGCACCTCGTTCGTGCAGACCAGGCCCCTCGTCCCCGGGCGATCCGCCGCCAGAATCCAGACGGGCTCGGACGCATCCAGTCCGGCCCGGACAGGCGAAGTGCAGCACAGAGCCCCCACCTCCTGCACGTCGGCGGAGGTGGGGGCTCACGCTGATGTCCATCGAACGCGAGCCCATCGGGATCGATCCTCTTCTCCGGGTCGCCCGTCGAGGGCGTCGGACTGCGGCGCGTCAGACGGATTGCGGAGTCCAGGTCTTCGGCGACGGGTTGTCGGCCGCCGACTGGGGAACCTTCGCGCAGGAGGTGTAGCCCGACAGGAAGAGAGAAGTCGTCGAGTCGTTCCACGCCAGGTCGAACTGGTCACCCGTCGCAGGGTCCTGGACACGGAAACCGAACTCCAGCAAGTCCTTGCCCCGGCGGTTGCCGTCGTGGGTGAGGGTCCAGCCCGCCGAGACGAACTCCCGGCGCAGGCGTGCCTCTGTCGCACGGGCGACATCGGCAGGGATGTCTGCGACCGTCCAGCTGAGGTCGAAGGTGACGACGTCTGGCAGAGTCTTCTCGATACTGAGGCCGCCCGCATAGCAGCTGTGGCCGGGCACCACCTGGACCGGCCTCACCGCTTCGTGGGGCGGCAGGGCCATGCCGTCGTACGCCCACTGCGCACGGTCCGTCAGGCGCTGGGAGAGCACCGCAGGGTCGGCGGAGGGGTACTCCCGCTCCAGCACGGAGCAGCCCGTGGTCGTCAGGGCGGCGAGCAGCAGGGCCAGGAACGTGGCGGTCTTCCTCATGGATTCGATCCTACGAACGAGGCGACGCCGGCTGTATGAGCACGGGTACTCAAACCCGCAGGTCGGCTGTTCGTTCCAGATGTCAGTACGCGGGCTGTCGGCAAGCGGTTTCCGGCATCCATGATCACGATTACTGCTGGAGGCTGGGCCGCCGCTTTGGGATCTTGCATGATGACCGGCATGAAGACGGAAACCTGCGACCCGGCCGAGCTGGCCGCCCTTCGTGAGATCTTTGCGTCCCGCCCCGAGGCGTCGCCTCCGGCCGGTTGGGACGCGGTGCGGTTCTTCGAGACGGAGCACGGCATCGTACTCCCGGAGCCGTACCGCACGTTCGTGGCGGAGATCTGCGATGGTCTGCGAGCCGGGCCGCCCTACTACGGCCTGCTGCCCCTCGCGGAAACACCCCCGGACTGGGGCGCGCATCGCCCCGACCGCCTCCTTGCCGAGCCCTTTCCGCTCACGGCGGCATGGCTGTGGGAAGCGGACGGCGACGAGGAGGAGGCCCTGTCGGAGGAGGAGTTCGAAGCCCGGACGAATCCCGTGTTCGACCACGGCTCGCTGCTGCTGGGCACCGACGGCTGTGGCATGTACTGGCACTTGATCGTCACCGGCCCGCAGCGCGGTCACGTCTGGCAGATCGCAGGCGAGGGCGCGATGCCCTTCGGCACCCAGTCACCCGACCCCGTGATGCCCGGCATCCCTGGCTTCACGGGCTGGGCGACCCACTGGGCGCAGGGCCGCTCCTGGTTCGCGGACGACTAGGTCAGACGGGCGCGGTACAGAACTGCCGGGCGCCGCGCAGTGTGGTGCGCAGGATCCGCTGCGTCGCCCGGCTGTCGAGGCGTACGTCGAGAGCTCCGGGATGCGGACTGTCGGCGCGCAGTCCCGTGGGCAGCCGGGAGCCGTCGAGTCCGTCCCGCTCTGCGATGAGTACGCCGAGTTCATGGCGACTCACGGCGTCACGGCCGGCGAGGTGGTGGACGCCGGAGGCGTCGGTCGCTGCCAGCTCCAGAAGGGCGGCGGCCAGGTCGGAGACGTGCACCGGGCATCTGATGTCGTCGGTGAACAGGGCGCCCTCGCGGGTGCCGGCTGCGAGGGCGTGCACGACCTCCTCGTGTACCGAGCGCCCGTGGCCGATGATCAGCGAGGTACGGGCGACAGCGGCTTCCGGGTTCACGGCGAGGATCCCGGTCTCTGCCGCTGCCTTGGCCGCGCCGTACGGGGTGATCGGGTCGGGGCGGCTGGATTCGTCATAGTGGACTCCCGCGCCGGAGAAGACGGCGTCGCTGGACACATGAACCAGGCGGGTTCCGAGCCTCGCCGCTGCCATCGCGAGCCGGACGGGACCTTCTGCCGTGACCGCCCAGTCGGCCTTGCCACTCGACGCGTTGAGGACCGTGTGAGGGCCCACCTCGGTCAGGACCGCGTCCAGGCTGACCGCGTCCCGCAGATCAAGGGGGTACCACGCGGACGGGGAGGCGTTGCCGGGCTCGGTCGCGTACGTCGCGACCGTCCTGTGCCCTGCGGCCCGCGCCTGCCGGACCAGCTCGGCGCCCAGGAAACCGCTGCCGCCGATGATCAGAACTGTCATGAGCGACACCGTAGCGGGGCTTCAAGGCCGAGACTGCGCGAGCGGCCGGGCTTCCATGGGGCCGCGGCCGGACGGCCGAAATGGGCACAGCGACGGGCTCCTGAACTTGAGTTCGTGATGTCAAAGCACAGGGATACCGGGACGGCTATGGCACCCTCGCGCCGCGTCGCGTGCTGCCCAGGCGGCCAAGGAGGAAGGCGACAGGTAGGGACACGAGGACGACCGTCTGGAGTGGGAACCAGTCGACGTGCCAGTCGGGGAAGAGTGCCAGAGGGTTGCCGGAGAAGACCGGGCCGGACAGTTGGAGCCCGACGGCGCTGCCCAGGCCTCCGTACAGCGTCCAGAGCAGGCCGGTCCGGGTGTAGCCCTTCCAGAAGAGGGAGTACACCAGGGCGGGCAGCAGTGAGGAAGCGGCCACCGCCAGGGAGAGAGCCGTCAGGAACTGGACGTTCCACCCCTGGACCCAGACCGCCAGGGCGATGCTCAGTACGCCGACACCGGCGGACGCCAGGCGTGCGGCGGCCACTTCGCGGCCCTCGGTGGTACGCGCACGGCGCAGCACATGGGTGTACAGGTCGTGGGCGATCGTCCCCGCTGCCGCCAGGGTGACGCTCGCGACGACGGCCAGTGTGGTGAGGAAGACGCCGGAGGCGACCAGGACGACGAGCAGCGCCCCGGCAGCGTCGGCGTCCGCGCCTCCGGCCAGTTCGTCGGCCAGCATCACCAGCGCGCTGTTTCCGCCCGGATCGGCTGCCAGGATCGCCGGAGCGCCGATCAACGCGGAGGCGGCGAGACCCATGAGAGCCGTGGTGAGGCAGAACGCGCCCACGATCGTGAGCGTATGACGCACGGTACGGCGGGCGGTGGCGGCGTCGGGCGCCGTGCCGAGTTGCAGGGCGACGTGCGGCAGGCAGGCCACGCCGAGCACGATGGTGATCATGAGGCCGATGAAGTCCAGGGTGGCGGCGGGCTCGGCGCTCGCGCCGAATCGGAGGCCGGGGCGCAGGTAGTCGGCGGGGCGGCCGCTTCCCTCTCCGGCCGCGGCGATCAGGGAGTCGGCACTCCAGTGGAAGCGGTGCAGGAGCACGGCGGACACGCTCAGGGCCACGCAGAGCAGCACCACCGTCTTGATCACCTGGATCACGACCGTACCGCGCATGCCGCCGAACGCCGTGGTGCAGACGACGAGAGCGCCGATCATGACGATCGCCGTCTTCTCGATCCCCGGACCGGACAGCCCCAGCAGCGCCGATGTGGTCACCCCCGCACCGGCGAGCTGTACGACCAGGTAGGGGACGCAGATGCACAGGGTGACCACGGCGACCGCGATCGTCACCGTGCGACCCGGTGTCCGCAGGCCGAACGTGTCGCCCAGGGTGTAGCCGGCGCGCTCGCGCAGGGGCACGGCGAGCAGGAGCAGTACGCCGAGGGAGAGCACGATGCAGAGCGCGATGAACAGGCCGTCGTAGCCGAAGACGGCGACGCTTCCCGTGGTGCCGAGCACCATGGCCGAGGAGAGGTAGACGCCGGAGAGGACGAGCGCCCCTCGCAGGGGCCGCAGGGTGCGTCCCGCCGTGTAGAAGTCGTCGACGCGGTCCCTCGGAGGGCCGCTGAGGACGCACAGGAACAGGATGGGGACGATGAACGCCACGAAGCAGCCGAGGACCAGTGCCTGGGTCTCCGGGTCCATGGTGCCGGGCGCGGCCAGCGGGATCTCCGGTCTCATCAGTACTCACCGTGCCCGTGTGCGTGCGCGGTGGGGTGGACGGGCGTCCGGGACTCGTCCGCACTGCGGTCGTAGCGCACCGCCGTCCAGACCAGCAGCACGGCCTGGAGGAGGAGTGCCGGCACGCCGATGCCGGTCTCGCCCCGGAGCGGGGCGGCCATGAAATCGGGCGCGGAGCACACGAGCAGCAGATGCGCGGTGAAGACCGTTCCGTTGACCACGGCGAAGGTCAGACCTGGACGACGGCGGGACCGGGAGTGATGAGGGGGGCGAGGGGCGTGCGGGTAGGTCATGGCGGAGCTCTCCTGGCAGGCCTGGGTGCGGGTGGGTCGCCTGTGAACGGGGCTCACCAGAGCACCCGGCCTCATGACACGTCCATGCGCATGGCCCGCGCCGGTGTCCGCTCCCAACGCCCGGCATGTGCGGTTGTGCGGAGGCCCAGGGGCGTGGAGAGCCGGGGAGGGCGAGGGGGTGCCAGGAAGGATCGCGCTGGGGCAGGGAGGAGAGGAGAGGAGAGGTCAGGCCGGTGGGTGACGTCGGCGTCCGTCGTCGGCGGGTCCGGCTGCCGCGGTCGGCCCCAGGAGGCGGTGGGCATCGAGCGCGAGGGTGAGTTGCACCAGGTCGCGGGGGCGGGACAGCGTGAGGCCGGTGACCTGTTCCACGCGGCGCAGGCGGTTCAGCACGGTGTTCCGATGGCAGAACATCTGCCGAGCGGCCTGGACGGAGGATCCGCCGCATTCGATCCAGACGGCGATGGTGTCGAACAGCAGGTCGCGGTCGGCGGGGTCCAGGGCGTACAGGGGCCGCAGTACCTGGCGGACGAGTTCGTGGGACAGGTCGGGCCGCGAGACCAGGAGTCCGTCGGGCAGACGGGAGTCGAGCCGTGCGACCTCCCCGTCACCTCGGCAGGTACGGAGGGCCAGTCCGGCCATGTCACGCGCGCGTGCCAGGTTTTCCAGGCCCGGGACCACCGGGCTGATGCCGATGCGGAGCCCGGGTCCTGCGACGAGGCCGGAGGCGAACGCGTCCAGCGGACGGTCGCCCAAGTGGGCCACGAACACGGCGCGCCGACCCCAGGAGTGCCGTAGGACCCGGATGCCCTTCAGCTCCGGGGCGGCCTGGGGCACGCGGCCGTACGGCGGCGTCGCCTCCGCGACCGCCACGGCGTACCGGCTGTCGAGCGGCAGATCGAGGATGTCGGCCGCGCTCCGGGTGAACTCGGGTTCGTGGCGCGTCTCGAGGAGGGCGGCGAGGATCAGACGGACGCGTTCGGCGTGCCGGCCGGTCACGCCCTCGACGACCTGCCGGTAGGCGTCGGCGACGAGGACGGCGTCGCGGTCGTTGCTCTTCCACACCAGCTCGGCGACGTGCACCATCCTGCGCATGTCGCCCAGGCCCTCGCGCTCCACCACCCCGAGCATCCCGCTCCAGACCTCGGATCCGGCGACACGGTAGGCGTGCAGCACTTCGTCGAGGGGGCGGCCCTGTTCCGCGCGCCGCGTGCCCAGCTCTCTGGTGAACCGCTCGACGTCCACGATCCTGCCCGGATCCACCCCGGTCTCCAACGCGTGGCGGATGCCCGTCGCCACGTTCTCGCGCACGTCGGGCGGTGCGAGCACCGGGTCGGCGTAGTACGGCACCTCGGCGCGGATCGCCTCCAGGACGGAGTCCGTGAACCCCGTGCCGTATCCGAGAAGCCGCCGGCACGCACGGTCGAACAGTTCGGCGGAGGACGGGTCGGTGGCGTTGCCGGGGGCGAAACTACGGTGCATGGACGCTCCTGGTGGACGGGGGTGCGAGCACCACGTGCAAGGTGCGGGCGCGAGGCGCCGACGTGCGGTGACGACGCCCGGTGGCGACGCGAGCTGCCGACGCGCGCTGTCGACGTGCGGTGCCGAGGAAGCTGCGCGGAGCGCAGGAGCCTTCAGCGGGCCGGTCGCCGTGGGCGAGAACCGGCAGCGTCCTCTCCGGCGGGCACCATGCTAAGCGGTCGGTCAGGAAGTGGTGAGGTCTCGGCCGGATCGTGATGATTCCGTATGCGCCGACGCGGTCGGCCACGTTTCGAAAGCGCGTTCACGGATACGTGGCGTTCCGTCAGGATCATCGGCCTCTCGGAATGGACAGTCGCAGTGCTGCCCCGAAGACCGGAACGACGCGGCCCCCGCCCCTTCCTGGGTCGGGGCCGCGGTGCGCGTGAGGCATCGACGAGTGAGGGAGGGCCCGGATGAAGGTGACCGGGGAAAACCGTGGTGCGGCCCGACGTGGGCCTGTGGCCATCGGGCGCGATCTGCTGCTGGCGGTGGGGCTCGTAGGGATATGCGGCGGCGGCCTCGCTCTCTTCCTCAGGACGGCCGACGTGGCGGGGCGTCGCGGGTCCGGCGTCCCGGTCGCCGTCCTCGCGACGCTCGCCGTCTTCGGAGTGCTCGCCGTGGGGCTGGGGACGGTCAGACGGAGTTCGGTTCCCGTCCGGAACCGCGGGGGCGTTCGTCCCGCAGGCGCGCCGCGGGACTCGCTGCCCGCCCCTGACGTGCCCGATGTACCCGATGTGGCCTACGTGCCGGACCTGGATGCCAGGGCTCTGGACCACGGAGCGGTCGACGCCGACGGCTTTGAACACACGGTCGCCGCACTCTGCGCGCGGGACGGGTGCGCCGCCGTGGAAGTGGTGGGCGGGGCGGGCGACCTGGGCGCCGATGTGCTCGCGGTGACCGAGGACGGCCGACGTGTTGTGCTCCAGTGCAAGCGCTACGCGGAGGACAACCGCGTCGGTTCCCAGGATCTGCAGAGGTTCGGCGGCACCTGCTTCGCCATCCACGAGGCGGATGTGGCAGTCGTCGTGACCACCAGCTCCTTCACCGCACCCGCAGTCGAGTACGCCGCCACGTGCGGGATCATCTGCGTCGACGGCGATGCGCTGGCCGCGTGGACCGATCAGATCGCGCCGCCCCCTTGGGAGACGCTCGGCGACGCGGATCCTGCGGCCTCGGTCTCCGTGACTGGCTCTCGGTGACCGGCACTCAGTGACCGGCCCGGCCTGAGCGTCCGCGCGGCGGCTGGACGCGGCCCGGCCGGGGGGGGGCCAGGTGATGTTTCTACGGGCTCACCGCCGTGCCGCGCCATCCGCGCAGCTCCCCCACCTGGAGCCCCACGGGCCTCCACACCCCCCGGACCTGACGCCAAGCCTTCACTGGCGGGTTCCGGCCGCCCGCGCTGTGCACCCTGTAGCCACCGCCGGTCAGGCCGTGGAATGCTCGTCCCGCCGCTTCAACAGGCGCCGCCGGGGCGCCCGAGGTTTCACGGCCGAACCAGTGACAGTAGGGGGTGGCGTCGGCGGCCGCCGCACGCGTGACGCACGATCGGTGTCCCGCAGAACCCACTGGACCCGGCCCTTCCTCACCCCCGTGCAGCGGAGCACGGACCAGGTCAACTGCACTTCGACCACGTCGACTTCCCCGGCCGGTACGCGTTCTTGCGCCCGCCGGCCGGGTGCCGGCCGCTGCGCGAATCACCGGCCGCCGAGGGGGACGGCGGCGCGATCGCAGGTCGCCGGCCGTCCGACAACCGTTGGTCGGCCCGCGAGAACCACTACCTCTCGGCGTCCGCGCCTGCCGGGTCGGCGGAGGCCTGCGCGAGGTTCTGCTCCAGTCGCTCCAAGGTGTGCAGAGCCGCAGCGCGTTCGTCGGCTGACATCCCTGCGGTCGTGAGCTCCTCGAGCTGGCTCCAGATCTGCTCGACCTCCCGGCGCAGGGCGTGGCTTGCCGCGGTGGGTTCGATGAGCGAGGCCCGCTTGTCGGTGGGTGAGGGGCGGCGCCGGACGAAGCCGGCCTGCTCCAGGCGCTGGACGGTGCGGGTCATCGTGGCGGCGTCGGAGTCCATCAGGCGCACGAGGTCGGTCTGGCGCTGAGGGCCGAGTTCCCACAGGTGCATCATGACCAGCTCCTGTGCCGGGTGCAGGCCGATGCGGCGCAGCAGCTGTCCGGCGAACATGCGGTGCAGGCGGGCGACACGGAAGATCGCGTGACTGACGGGCCCGCCGCCGGCGGCAGCCGGCATCGGAACGCTCGCGTCCTGCCCTGCTCCTGCCCGCTCCTTCCCGGTTGCCGGCGTGGATTGCGCCATCTCTCCCTCACTTCCTTGGTTGGGCAACTAATACTACCTCGCGACCGCGACCCATCCGCCGCGCTTCCTGACTCTTGCTTGTGATTTGCCTGTTTAGTCCACATATTGTGCGCCACAAGGCGGCGCGGGAATACCCTCGAGACATTTACTTGTTCGGACAGGTATCTGTTACGTTGAAAGTGTCGAGGCCACCGCGCCTGCCACTCCTTGCGAGGGAAGAGATCATGACTACTGCTTTCGATCCGATCGTCCTTGGCGGCCGCCGCCTGCCCAGCCGTGTCGCGATGGCGCCGATGACGCGCAGCCGCGCGTTCGGGCCCGGCGCGGAGCCGACGGAGCTGATGGCGACGTACTACGCGCAGCGCGCCAGTGCCGGGCTGATCGTCACCGAGGGCATCCAGCCCTCGCCGATCGGCCAGGGCTACCCCGACACGCCCGGCCTGCACACGCCCGGGCAGGTGGCCGCGTGGCGGACGGTGACGGATGCCGTGCACCGCGAGGGCGGCGTGATCTTCGCGCAGCTGATGCACACCGGCCGGATCGGCCACCCCAGCCTGCTGCCCGACGGCCTGGTGCCGGTCGCGCCGTCGGCGGTGGCTGCCAAGGGCCGGGTCTTCACCCATGAGGGACCGAAGGAGTACGTCACGCCGAAGGAGCTGAGCGAGGCCGAGATCCGGCAGACGATCGACGACTTCGCCGCCGCGGCCCGCAACGCGATCGAGGCCGGCTTCGACGGCGTGGAGATCCATGGCGCCAACGGCTATCTGGTCCACCAGTTCCTCGCGCCCGACACCAACCGGCGCACCGACGCCTGGGGCGGCGACACCGAGGGCCGTATCCGCTTCGCCGTCGAGGTGGCGACCGCCGTGGCCGAGGCGATCGGCAGCGACCGCGTGGGCCTGCGGGTTTCGCCCGGCAACCTGTACAACGACATGGCCGAGGACGACCCGGCCGAGACGTACGAGGCGCTCCTGGCCAAGCTCGTCGGCCTGGACCTGGCGTACCTGCACCTGATGGAGGGCCCCGACCGTGACCTGACTGCGCGGCTGCGCAAGGCGTGGCCCGGCCTGTTCGTCCTCAACCCCTTCACGTACCCGGAGGTCACCGGTCCCGAGGCGCTGAAGCTGATCGAGAACGGCAGCGCGGACATGATCGCCTACGGGGCGCTGTTCCTGGCCAACCCCGACCTGCCGGCCCGTCTGGCCGCCGGAGGTCCCTTCAACACCCCGGATGCGGCCACCTTCTACGGCGGCGACCACCGCGGCTACACCGACTACCCCGCCCTCACCGCCTGAGCGGCGAGCCCGCCGGCGCGGACACCGTCGTGACCGCACAGTGAGTCACGCCATCCCGTTCACTTCCCTGCCTGCCTCCACCTAGGAGTCCCGATGTCCACTGCGATCACATTCTCCGAGTACGGTCCGCCCGAGGTGCTGCGGCTGACCGAGGTCACCCCTCCTGAGCCGGGCCCCGGCCAGGTCCGGATCCGGGTGCGGGCCGCCTCCGTGAACCCGATCGACATGAAGCACCGCTCCGGCCTGATGGCCAAGGTCGCCCCGGCGCGCTTCCCCGTGACCCCCGGCTTGGACGCCGCCGGTGTCGTCGACGCCGCCGGCGAGGGAGCCGACGCGGTCGTGGGGGATCACGTACTCGGAGCCACGATCGGCGGCAGCTACAGCGAGTACGCCCTGCTGGAGCGACCGGTGGCCAAGCCCGAGGAGTTGTCGTGGGAGGTCGCCGCCTCCCTCGTCACGGTCGGCCAGACCGCGCACCGGGTCCTTCGGCAGCTCGGTGTGCAGGCGGGTCAGACCCTGCTCGTCCACGGCGCAGCCGGCAGCGTGGGTGTGATCGCGGTGCAGCTGGCCGTCGGCCGCGGCATCACCGTCATCGGCACCGCCGCCGAGCGCGACCTGGAGCGCGTCACCGCCCACGGCGCCACCGCCGTCCGCTACGGCGACGGCTGGGTGGACCGGGTCAAGGCTGCCGCTCCGGGCGAGGTGGACTTCGTGTTCGACGCCTCCGGCGCCGGCGTGCTCGCCGACTCCGCCGCCCTGACCGGCGATGCGGCCAAGGTGATCACCATCGCCGACATGGCCGCCCAGCAGCACGGCGTCCGCTTCAGCGCAGGCAGCGCCGACCGGGGCGGCGAGTACCTGCCGGAGCTGGTGCAGCTTGCCGCCGTCGGAAAGCTCAGCGTGCCGATCTGGCGCACCTACCCCCTGGCCGAGGCCGCCCAGGCCCACGCCGACCTGGAAGCCCACCGCAACCGGGGCAAGGCAGTCCTCCTGCCTTGACTCCGTGTGCTGCCGCCTCGCATCGCTGGAAGCGCGAGGCGGCCCCGGGGGCCGCAGCGGCCCACCCCCGGCCGACTGCGGTCCCCACCCCAGCATCAAGTCCGAGGCACGAGCTCCACCAGCACGACGCGAAGGCCGAACAGAATGGCACGCGCCGCCATCCCCCACCGCCGCCCCTTGTGCCGCGCGCAGACAGCGCCGCCGTGATCAAGGCCTCGGCCAGAGGTGGAACGGCATGATCCCCACGCTCCGACCACCCGACCCGCCCGCTTCTGCGCACGGCCATAGAACGCATCTGCACCGCGATGCTCACTGACCGGCTGCACGGACTGGTTGGAGCCGGGCTCGACACCCACAACCAAGCTCCCGCCCGGGCCACCACCTGCACCCGCGACTGCAGGGCCATGTTGCCCGCACGGGAGCGGCTCCGCGGCTGGCCCAGCGCCACACCACCTGATCTTCACACCCGCAGATTGGAACACCCATGTCCGCACGCCTCCTGCCCGAAGCCATCTTCGCCCGCACCGTCCTGGGCTCGGGCTCCGGCCTCGCGCTCGCCCACGGTGCCGGCAGCAGCACGGCCGGCACCTACGGCCCGATCCTGGAAGGCCTGGCAGACCGGCACACCGTCGTCGGCATCGACTACCCCGGCAGCGGCGACACCCCCCGCTCCACCACAGCGCTGCTGCTGGACGACCTCGCCGACCAGTCGTCGCCGCCGCCGTCGCCGAGGGCCTGGACACCTTCGCGCTGTCCGGCTACTCCCTCGGCGGCCCCGTCGCCATCCGTGCAGCCGCCCGCCACCCCGAACGCATCACCGCCCTCGTGCTGACCGCCACCCTCCCCCACCACGACAACCGCCTCGCTCTCGCCCTGCCCATCTGGCGCAAGCTGGCCGAGTCCGGCGACCGTGAACTGCTGGCCCAGTACCTGACGATGATGGCCTTGGGCGCCGACGCACTGGAGGCCATATCGGCCGATCAACTCCAGCAGGCCCTCGCATTCACCGCGGCCGGCGTCGCCGACGGCACTCCCGAGCACGCTGAGCTGGCCTCCCGGGTCGACGTCCGCGACGACCTGCCGCGCATCAAGGCACCCACCCTCGTCATCTCCACCACCCAGGACTGGTTCACCTCCACCCGTCTGCACCACCAGCTCGCCGACACCATTCCCGGCGCCCGGCTCGCGGAGATCCACACCGGCCACCTGCCCATGGTGGAACGGCCCGAGGAATGGCGGGAGCTCATCACCGACTTCCTCGCCCAGCACAGCGCCTGACCACGGCTGCGCACGCAGCAGCCGGCGTCACTCAGACTCGGCCCGCACCGCGGAAATCGCCGCGGCGCAGCCGGTGGTCTTCAGCCAGCCGAGGAGGTGGGGGCATTCGGTGATCCAGGCGCGGGTGTCCGTACCGATCTCGGCGCTGATGAGCGCTTCGAGCAGGGTGCTGTAGCGGACGACGAGGTCGCGGTGAGCGGGGTCGGCGGCGAGGTTGCGTGTCTCGTTCGGGTCCTCGGCGCGGTCGTAGAGGACGACGTCGTTCTGTGCGTACAACGCCTCGGGACTGGTTGAGTGGGGAGAAGTAGCGGCTGTCGGTGTAACCGCGCAGGAACCCGCGCTTCGTCCAGTCCGGGGCGCAGTTCGCGGACTGGATCCGCTGGGGTGCTGCGGGGTCGGCGAAGCCGAGCCAGAACGACGCGCTGAGGGCAAGGACCGACTCGACGGCGGTGAGCACGCCGTCGCGGACCGTGCCGCCGTTCAGGGCGGGGGATCAGGCAGGTCGGACATCGGCTCACGCGAGCTCGGCAGCGGCCGCGTGGGGGCACGCGTTCTCACGAGACTCTGAGCCAAAGCGAGCTCAGGCGCGCCCCGGTGCTTTGCCGGACCTGCGGATCGCAGAGCCAAGGATCTTGTCGACCTCGGCGGAAACGGCGTCGAGGAGTTCCTCCCCGAACAGGCAGAGGGTCTCTTCCCAGGGGTGCCCAAAACTGCCGTAGCGGAAGTCTTCCGAGAGGTAGACGTAGTAATCCCCGTCGGGGTACGGGCTCAGAGGCCAGGCCGGCTGCCCAGGACCGCCGACCTGCTGCGGTGCGAAGCGATACGACGTGTGCTGCCAGTCGAGCGCAAGTAGCGTGTCCTGCGGGCCACCGCACGAGGTCAGCCCTTGCTCGACCACCGCGACGAGGCGGTCCAGTCGCTCACAACCCGGATCGTCGCCAAGGGCAGCAAGGCTCCAGGTGACCGACGCGACAGGCTCCTTGATTGCCGGCCAGCTGAACGAACTCATACTCGGCCGGAAATTGAAGTCCTCGTAGAAGCGGTCCCAGACGCGTCGATACTCAGCCTCTGGCAGCGCTGACACCGGATCCTCTGTCATGCCGCGATCCTATCGAGTCGCCTGATTGAGGATCAGAGAAAGAGATCCGCATCAGCGTCTCCCGCACCCAATCGAGACGGGACAAGCTCACCGCCGAACAACTCGACGCACTACAGAAGCTGGGATCGGAGTGGGCCCTACGCCAGCCACCGGGGGGCGTGTTCGCAGTGGCGGCCGGTCAGCGCTCCAGGGCGGGCAGGTGGGCCAGTCCGGTGTCGAGCATGATGCGGTCGACAGTCTCATGCAGTGCGCTGCCTGCACCGATGACTGCCTCGAGCCCGTCGGGCAGCAGATCGCGCGGGCGGTACCAGTCGCGCAGTTGCGTCTCGTTGACATCCTCGGCGATCGGCTTGGTGGCATGCCGGGCGAGAGTCTCGACGAAGGGGACATCCAGGTAGTAGCCGTGGGTCGGGCCGCGATGGTCGGCACGCAGCCGGGCAAGCATGTCGCCGTAGTGGTCGGCGTAGAGGATGCCTTCGACCACGACGTGGTACCCCGCGTCCAGGGCGTAGCGGGCTGTCAGGTCGATCAGCCCGATGTTCGCGGCGCCGGGGCGGTCCCGCTCGCGGAGCACGGTACGACGGAGGTTGTCCTGGCCGACCAGGGCCAGCCCTCTGCCGAACCGCTCGCGGAGACGGGCCGCGACGGACGACTTCCCCGACGCGCTGTTGCCGCGCAGGACGATCAGCCGGGTTCCTTCGGTTCCTACCATCACGGCGGTCACGCTACCGACGGCCGACGACAGGACTCTCCGCAGGGATCAAGAAGGGACCAGTCTAGAGCGCGGCTACCTGCTGTCATGCCTCAGCCGTCCGGCCAGGTCGGCCACCGTCTGCGGAGAGGCTGTGCTGGCGGGCGCCCGCCAGCCTTCGACGCCGAGATGTACGAACAACGCACTGCGGTGGAGCGATGCATCAAACGTCTCAGTAAGTTGCGCGGCCTGGCCATGCGAACGGACAAGCCGCTCGTCATCGCCTGCCAGATCGCTCTCCACCTTGTCCCACCCTTGTCTGGGCTCGGCGGTCGCGACTGCAGATGGTTCACTTGCTGAACAGCATTATGCTGCCGGGGAGGGCGTGTGGAAGTCCTGCTGACGGAGCCAGGGGACCGGAAGACCGAAGCGATCCGTGCGTTCCGAACGGTCACCCCAGACCAACGGCAAAGTCGAACGCTTCAACCGCACCCTGCTCGACGAATGGGCCTACATCCAGCCCTACACCTCGAACACCGAACGAACCGAAGCCCTGACAGACTTCCTCCACACCTACAACCACCACCGCTGCCACACCGCACTCGACGGATACCCACCCATCAGCCGAGTCAACAACCCTGCGAGTCACTACATCTAGTCGGTGAAGCTGAAGACGGACGGGGCGGCGGCACGGCACTGGCGTCACTGGGGCCGCTGCCCCACACAGCGAGGCCTCTTGTGGCACTCCTCGTGTCGGCCTGCTTGCGTGCAACGGCGGCGGTCCGGCCGGGTCGTCGAGTTGCACTGCTGCCCGGCTCCCGCCGGGCAGCAGTCTCCACCACGGGCGATGCTCGGCATGGCCCGGACTGCGCCGCTTCCGCCGACTCTCAGGCTCGGTCGGCTGTCCTGGTGGCTCTTGTGTGGCGGAGCAGTACCACCGCCGCCAGGGCGATGACAGCCGCGGACGTGAGCAACGTCAGAGCCTGTGCCCAGACGAGCCGGGAGCTGAGGCCGCTGTCCAGCAAGTCCCCCGTGCGCGCGCCGGCGACGGCGTGCAGTCCGATCAGGACGGTCGCGACCGCCGCCGCGGCGACCCAGGCCCTCACACTGTCCTGTACCGCCACCCATGTGCCGCACAGGAGACAGCATGCGGTGATCGCGATGGAGACCACGGCGGGGGTGTCTGCAGAGTTCAGGCCTGCCGCACCGGTCGGCAGAAGCAACAACCCGCAGGCGATCATTGCGATTGCCGCCGGCCAACGCAGCCTTGAGCGCAGCGCGGAGGAGGCAGCATGAGGGGCCGGGGCTGCCGTCGAGGGATGGTCCGAAGGCGCTTTCGCCGGCTTCAGGACGCTGCGGATCCTTTTCGGTGCGGGCTCGCCGGGGGTGCGGGCCGTCTCGGGCTGGTCGGCGCCGTGGGCCGGCTCGGCCGGGTGTTGCTCGGCGTCTGTGTCGCCCAGGGTCCGCCAGCTGCTGCTGTCGGTTCCGATGATGTTCACGAGTTCGACGATGTCCTCGATCGGCCGCCCGACCGCTGCAGCCCGCAGCGTGGTCTTGGCCTGGTGGAGGTCATAGCCCGCCTCGTTGAGCAGGACGACCAGTTGCCGTACCTCGTCCAGGGGCCGGGAGACGGCGGCAGCCCGAAGCGCCACGTCGGCGGGGCATGACACGGTGTCCGAGTCTTTGAGCCGGGCGACCAGCGCGGCGACCTCGGGCACCGGACGCTCGGTCGCTGCCGTCCACAGCAGCGTGTGTATCGCCTCGTCGCCTTCCGCGTCCGCGGTCTCGTCGTGGACCGGAGCTTCTGTGACTCCCGCTGCGGATGCCGTCTTCGGCACAGAAGGTTCCACGGCCGTGGCTTCCACGGTGCCGGACGGGCCGATGGCGAACGACGCGGCGGAGGGCGCCGGGGAGGGAGTCCGCTCCGACACGTCGGCAACGGCCGCAGTCGCCGGTGCTGCTCCCCCGGGCGGCACGACAGCCCCGAATCCCGGCGCTGCGGCTCCCGGGGCAGGAGACGACCAAGTGCTCTGAGCCGTCCGGCGGACAGGGAGGGCGCGTGACTCGTGCCCTGCGCCGGCACCACGAACCCCCGTGTCATCGTTCGCCGGATTGCTGTCGAAGTCGGGGGACATAATGCGCTCCATTCGTGGCCACCCAGGGCATTCGCCCAGGTCGGCCCATGACACGCTGCGAACGCGTATCTGACCACCATTAGTACGCGGCTCATCACACTGCGCCATCCGAGGCAACGTCACACTGGTCCGACCGAGCGAATAAACCCTCCAGGATTCAGACCGGACAAGAACGCCTCACAGCCCTTTGCACAGGGCTGACCGGATCACCATGCGTCAGCGGGGGCTCCGTCGTTTACCGGTGCGGGTAGCCGGCGATCGCTCCCAGTTCAGTCGTACGCCTGAAGCCCGGGCGATTGCACCCAGGTGCGCGCCGGTATTGCCGATGTACCAGATCGACCGGTCTTCTCTCGGCCACGCGTAGGCAGGGAGGCCGGCGTCGAGGAGGTTCTCCAGGCGTGGCTCCTCGAGCGCGTGCGCCGAGAACTCGTACAGCGCCGGCAGACGTGGCGCAATCATGCCGTAGTCCAGCATTCGAGCCAGGGCATGCTCGTCAAGAATTGTCTCTTCGGTCGGCACGATCAGCGGGTACTCGGACGGAAACGATCTACCGAGGTCGAGGAAGAGCTTGACCGTCCGATGGCGCGGATCCACCAACTGGGGTCCCAGCCTGGCCATGCGCCCAAGTGCCAGTCGCGGCTTCACCAGCATCGCGTGCGTGAAGAGCACACGGAGCAGCGCAACGTTCATCATGAAGCGCTCCACCTGGAGCTCTGCACCAGCGAGTTCCGCATGTCTGAGGTACCCCGAGACGATGCTGGCATTGTGGGCGCGGTACCAGTGAGCCGGCGACGGAGCTCGGACGAATTCCAGCCAGTACTCGACGCTACGAGCGCTTGCGACGCCTGTGCCTTTGGCGGTCGACAGAATGCCCGCCTCCACCTTGTCTCTCAGCAGCCCTTCATTCACAGCTCGCCACCACGGGCTGCCCGAAGGGTCTGCGGACTCCGATGCCAGCACACCGCGCGCTGCGGTCCATCGGAGAAAACTGAGCTCCGCGCGGCCATACCGACGGACAGGCTCGGAAGCGGTCGCATAGAACTCCTGCGCCAGCGCGATGCGCCCAGCCACGTCGTCCCGCACCTGTCCGACGCGTTGGTCGGCACGAGCGGCTGCATCAGACACGGCGGTCCAATCTGGTCGGGGTCTGAGCCTCTCCACGCTGTCACGACGTCCTAACGCCGGGAGGCCCGCTGGGATACAGATGCGACCGTACTGACAGGGCCACGGAACATGACACAGCGCGCGCCGGTGGGCGAGTCCTACCTCCTTCGCGTGGCGTGACGCCCGTACCAACCTTCGCGATACACCTTGCCCGGGCGCTACAGCGGTCTTGCACATGCTGCACCGGTCGCCTTGATGCCCGAAATGACTTCATTTCTATGTGGCGGTATGTTCGTGAGCATTCGGCGACTCAGGTCGCTTCTGTGTGCACCCTGCGAAAGACACCGCATCACGCAACTGGGCGGAGGATCAGCCGTGGGAACGGTCACCACGAAAGACGGCACCAGCATCTACTTCAAGGACTGGGGCCCTCGCGACGCCCAGCCCATCGTGTTCCACCACGGTTGGCCCCTCAGCGGCGACGACTGGGACAACCAGATGTTGTTCTTCCTCGACCAGGGCTACCGCGTCATCGCGCACGACCGGCGAGGTCATGGGCGCTCGTCGCAGAGCGCGACCGGACACGAGATGGACACGTACGCGGCCGACGTGGCTGTGTTGACCGACGCGCTCGATCTGCGGGACGCCGTTCACATCGGCCACTCGACGGGCGGCGGCGAGGTGGCACGGTACGTCGCACGCGCTGCTCCGGGGCGCGTCGCCAAGGCGATCCTCGTCGGTGCGGTGCCTCCGATCATGGTGAAGACGGCGGCCAACCCGGGGGGCCTGCCCATCGAGGTCTTCGACGGGTTTCGCGCCGCCCTCGTGGCCAATCGCGCCCAGTTCTACATCGATGTGCCCTCGGGACCGTTCTTCGGCTTCAACCGGCCCGGCGCGGAGGTGTCGCAGGGGTTGATCGACAACTGGTGGCGGCAGGGCATGCAGGGCGCGGCCAACGCCCACTACCACTGCATCAAGGCGTTCTCGGAGACCGACTTCACCGAGGATCTGAAGCAGATCGACGTACCGGTCCTGGTCGCCCACGGTACCGACGACCAGATCGTGCCCTACGACGATTCGGCTCCCCTGGCGGCCGAGCTGCTGCGGCACGGCCGGCTGAAGTCCTATGAAGGACTTCCGCACGGGATGCTTGCCACGCATCCGCAGGTCCTCAACCCCGACCTCCTCGCGTTCGTCACGGGGTAGGCAAGTAGGCCCTGGCCGGTGACCGGCCTCTACGGGGTCGGCGGCCTCGCGCACAGGTACGGGCGGGCGAGCAGCAGGCCCGTGGCGGTCAGGATGATGCCGATGTACACGGGCGCGAGGTGGAGGAAGTCCGTGTAGTGGATCGCGCCGTGCACGAGGACGGCGGGCAGGAAGCCGAAGGCCGCCGCCGTGGCCAGGGACCAGAACACCCAGGCCTCGCCGCGCCCCCAGCCCCACGCGCTGAGTAGCGTGATGGCCGCGGCCGCGGCCATCAGTGCGCCGCCGAAGCCGGCCCGGTCGTGGGCGACGAACGGGACGAGCCTGGGGTTCACGGCTTCCAGGGCCTGGATGTCGGCGCCCAGGAAGACCAGGTCGCTCGGCACGAAGACGCCGGTCAGGCCGACCACCGAGATCACCGTGCCGCCGACGAACAGGCCCGCTCCCGTGACGATGAGCAGGAGTTGGCCCACGAGGGCCCGTCGCCGCTCGGGCTCCGGCCCTTCGGGCATCCGGCGCCAGCGCGGGGTGTGCGGCGCCCGGCGGACCGCGGCCACGAACATCGGGAAGAGCACGAGCGTGGTCGCCGTGTGGAGCGGCTCCACGAAGCCGGTCGCAAGGAAGTAGAAGAGGGTGGGGAAGCCGATGGCACCGGAGAGCAGGTACGCCTCGCGGGCCCAGGCCCTGCCGCGTCTGATCCCGCCCACGGCGAGGCCGGTGTAGAGGGCACCGATCGACACCATCGTGCCGGCCATGGTGATCCGGTCGTGCTGGAGGAAGTGCACGAGGTGGTGGTTGGCGGCGTGCAGCTCGTCCAGCGTCATGCCGAGGTAGTCGCGGTCGTACCACATCAGTACGGGCCCGAGCGTGATCGCCGCCGCGCCGAGTCCGGCGACCGTCATGCCGAGCCCGACGAGCAGGCCCCACACCCAGGCGGGCCAGCGACGGGGGTCCCTGCCGACGTCCCGTAGCCCCGGGGCGGGCGCGGTGGAGGTGGCGGCCTCGGTGACCCGGGCGAACCAGCCGGGTCCGGCCTCGATGAGCACACCCGGCCGGGCGAGCAGGACCGCGTCCGGGTCGTCGAGCGCGGCGGCCGCGGCGCCGACCGACGGGTCCGACACCCGTACGGCCTGCGGCTCGTCGTCGCGCGTGAAGCCGTCGACGTGCGCGGCGAGGGCGGCCTCGGTCTCCGGGTCCGCGGTACGGACGACCACCGGGATCGAGCGGCCGGTGGCGGCCGCGCGGACGGTCTCGACGTCGGCCGCCGAGACGGGTGCCACCTCGACGACACCGGCCCCGAGCGGGGCCATGGCGCGGATGGTCTCGTGGGCGAGCGCCGGCGGGACGGATATGCCCAGGCGCACGGCCAGGGGAACGCCGGCCAGTTCGCCGGCGAGCCGCTCCGGTGGGTGCCGGTGTCCGAAGCCGCGGGCGATCAGCCGGGCGCCGACGGGCCGGGAGCCGATCGCGGCGAGCAGCCGCAGCGCGGTGCGCTGCGAGCGGCGCGTGCCGACGGCACGGGCGGCGGCGCCGCGCAGGGGGTGATAGGTCCAGTCCGGCATCAGGGGGTCTCGTCATCCGTCGCGGTCGGGGTCGCGGGGGCTCCGGGCGGGGTCCAGCCGAGCACCGGTGCCATGGAACGCAGGGTCGCCCGCTCCGGCGCGAGCCGGGCGGCGAGGTCGCGCAGGAACACGGCCGGCGGCCACGCCAGCTGGCCGATCGCGCCGAGCCGTGCGGAGCGGCGCGCGACCGCCTGGGTGCGGGGGCGTCGCAGCCAGTCGTACGAGCGGAGTGCGGCGGTCACGTCCGGGGTGGTGTCGAGGCAGGCGGCGAGGGTGACCGCGTCCTCCAGGGCCTGGCAGGCGCCTTGGCCGAGGTTGGGGGTCATGGCGTGGGCGGCGTCGCCCAGGAGGGCGACCCGGCCGCGTACGAAGGAGGGCAGCGGCGGGAGTTCGTACAGGTCGTGGCGGAGCACGGCGTCGGCGGGGACGGCGGCCAGGAGGGCGGGAATCGGTTCCGGCCAGGATCCGTACCGGCGCAGCAGCTCGGCGTGCTCGGTGGTGCCGGAGACGGTTCCGGGCGGGAGGGACGCGGTCGCGAAGCAGTACATCCGGCCGCCGGGCAGGGCCGTGTAGCCGAACCGTTCGCCGCGTCCCCAGGTCGCGGCGCCCTCGGCGGGCGGTTCGGCGAGGGGCTCGGTGACCATGCGCCAGGCGGTGTAGCCGGCGTACCGGGGGCCGGGCGCGTCGGGCCACAGGTCCTGACGGACCGCGCTGTGCAGCCCGTCGGCGCCGATGACGAGGTCGGCCCGGCACGCTCCCCCGCCGTGCTGGACGACGAGGCCGTGGCCGTCGTCGCGGACGCCGGTCACCTCACTGCCGGGCCGCAGGCATTCCGGCGGGAGCGCCTCGGTGAGCGCCCTTAGCAGCTCGGCGCGGTGCAGGACCACGAGGGGATGGCCGAAGCGGCGCACGAGTTCGCCGGTCTCCGTACGGGAGAGCCAGCGTCCCCTGCGGTCGCGGACGCCGCCCGCGGTCTCGACGGCGCCGAGGGCGCGCACCGTGCCGGCCAGGCCGAGTGTGTCGAGCGCGCGCAGCGCGTTGGGCCACAGGGAGATTCCGGCGCCGATCTCGGTGAACCGCGGGGCGCGTTCGAGGACTTGGACGCGCCAGCCGCGCCGGTGCAGGGCGATGGCGGCCGCGAGGCCCCCGATCCCGCCGCCGACGACGGTCGCGGCGCGCTGCGGCATGGTTCCTCGCTCAGGTTCTGTGGCTCCGCCGCGAGGGGGGCGGGCGGCGGTGGGGGGGACGGGACGCGGCGCAGGTGGGAGGGCTGAGCGGCGCCCCATAGCAACATGTCGCCCCGCACCTGTCAACGTGAGGACGGCCTCGGGCCGAGGCCGTCGTCCAGCACGCGGCGAGCGGGCCCGGGGAACGTACAACGGTGTGGCGAGCGATGGGCTACGAGTGAGCGGCATCGGGGCCATGTTGGGCGCTTCGGTCGGCATCCGCTCCGAAGGCCGCGGGCCACGACTGCCCTGCGCCGCTCCCCCTCCTCTATGTGGTGGAGATCGGGCCGAGAGCATCGGCGACGGTGTCGAGGGCGATCCGCCACGGGTACGTGGCCGGGTTTCCCTGGCCGGGATCGTCGGGGACGAAGCCGCCTTCGCCGTAGATGACGCGTACCCCCGCCTCCCTGAGGGTGTCGATCGACCGCTCGAACTGAGGGTGGGCGGCGTATGCCCGGTTCACGCACGGCATCATCGCCATGGGGATGCCCTTGCCCATCCCTTCCGCGACCACGCCGACGAGCCATTTGTCCGTGATCCCGAGCGCCCACTGGTTGATCGTGTTGAACGTCGCCGGCGCGACGAGGACGGCGTCCGGCTTCGCCCACACATCCGGCTGTCCGGGGAGGCGATGGTCCCAGCGAACGGGGTGGCCGGTGAGGGCGGCGAGACCGTCCAGGGAGTCGGCGAGCCAGCGGGCTGCCGTCGGGGTGAGACCGAGGCATACGTCCCAGCCGTCGGCCTGCGCCTCCTCGATGACGCGGGCGACGTCGAAGACGGGCAGGGCGGCGCTGCTGAACAGGTACAGGGTCGGGGTCGGAGTGGTCATGGTGGCCATCCGATCACATGCCTGTCGCTGCCAACTCGGCGCAGTCCACCGGCAATGTCACCATGTCCCGTCGCGTGAGGCCTCGACGCCGCGAAGGACCGGCCTCCTCGGGCCGGCGAGGGCGGAGGTCTCAGCCTTCTATCTCGTAGGCCTGCGCGGCGGTGTGGTGGGGCGAGGGCGGTCGGGGGGCCGTCAGATGCTCGTACGTGCCGGTGATGCGCAGGACGCGTTCCAGTACCGGACCGGGATGGTCCAGGTAGAGGCCCACGCCGTCCCGCTGCGTCCAGCGGTGGATCTGCAACAGAGCGGACAGTCCCGTGGAGTCGACCATGTCCAGCCTTCGGCAGTCCAGCCGCAGGGTACGGACGTCCTCGCGGGACCGCAGAGCCTCGCCCACCAGTTCGAGGACTTCCTCACTGTTCTCGTAGCCCAGATCTCCGACCAGGGCCAGGCACAGGGTCTGCGGGGCGGTGGGCGGCTGGAGGACGACGGGCTCTGCGTCAGGGAAGGCGGTCACGGGATTCTTCCGGGCGTGAAGGGGTCAGGAACAGGAAGCGAGCGCGGTGCGCCCGGCGTCGAGGAGACTGCGCGACCGGGGGAAGTCCTTCAGCCGCTCCTCCAGCAGGTCCAGGCACGGTGGCAGGGAGCGGGCCGGGACGCCGCGAGCGGTGAGGATCTCCGCGGTCCAGGCGAGGAAGCCGGTGAAGCAGTCGGCGTCGTTCACGTAGAGGGCTGCTGCCAGGAAATCGACGATGTGGGCGATGTCCTCGGCGGTGCGCTCGCGCTGGGCGTCGTCGTAGTCACGCATCGCCGGAAAACGCTGCTGAAGGCCCTCCAGCGTCCCGCTGACCAGGCTCCGGGCGGACTGGGTCACCATGGTGTACTCCTGGTCGCCCAGGTGCGGAAGGTCGTCGATGGCCTGGTGGGGCGGCCGCGGCGGTGGCAGCGGAGCGGAGGCGAGCCGATCGGCGGCGGCGCGCGCATCGCGCTCCCAGGCGTCCGCGCCCAGCAGGCGGGCATAGCGCCCGTCCGCGCCGAAGGCGAGGCCTCCGACCATCACGGGTACGCCCGCGGCCTGACAGGCCGAGATCGCCGCGTGCGCGAGGGGCAGCCGGACGGAGAGCGCGGCCGACAGGCACACCGCTGCGGGCCCGGTGCGGTGGACATGGCTGATCAGATGCGCGGTGGGGACCTGAGCGCCGAGGTAGTCCACCTGCCAGCCGCGTAGCCGCAGCGTCTCGGCGAGGAGGCGGGCCGGCAGGGCGTGCCATTCCTTGTCCACACAGGCGACCGTCAGCCTGCCACGGGGAGGCTGACCGCCGGGGGCGGTCAGGACGGCGATGACGCGGTCGTTGATGGCGGTCGCGGAGTGCTCTTCGGCCACGCTCATGCGGTTGGCGGCCCACTCGATGCCGACCTTGTGCTGGACGGCACCGATGACCTCCAGAAGAACCCTCTCGGGCTCCATCCCGGCCGCCACGGCGTCGGTGACGACGGCGACGGCCGCGTACTCGTCGGCCGTTCGGACCGCCCACCACAGCTTGTCGGCCCACTCCCCCGACCGTTCGTCGCCGGGCGGAGACGCGAGGCGGGCGCCGATGTGGTGACGGCCGCGCACGTCGTCGCGGCCCTGGGCGGGAATGATCGTCATGGAGTGAACCTGCCCCTGGTCGTCCCGTCCACGGCACTGAGGCGCGCGCCGCGGGGTGCGGTGATGGCAACGACGGCGATGTCGTCGTGGACGCCGTCGCCGATCCACTCGGAGACGAGCATCTGCACGTGCTCGACCACGGCTTCGGCAGGCAGGCCCGCGCACCGGGCCAGAGCGCGCCGGAGCCGTTCCTCGCCGAACTGGGCGTCTCCCAGCGGGCCGCCCTTCGCCTCGGTGACGCCGTCGGTGTACAGCAGGCACGTCTCACCCGGTGCGAGCCGTACCTCGGCGGTGCGCGAGGTGATCTCCGGCAGGACGCCGATCAGTGTGCCGCCGGTGTCGGGCACCTGGACGGTTCCATCACCCCGTACGACCAGCGGCGGGCAATGCCCGGCGGAGGTCAGCCGAAGCACCACGTCCTGCTGCTCTCGGCGGGCCGAGGCCAGTACCAGCGTCACGAAGCGGGTGTGGTGACTGTTGAGCAGGGCGTTGTTCATCAGGCGCAGCATGCGCGCGTGATCGGCGCCCAGCGGGAGCAGCGCCTGCAGTGTGTTGCGGATCTTTCCGGTGAGCACCGCGGCTTCGAGCCCCTTGCCCGCCACGTCGCCGAGGACGGCGAGGGCCTCGGGGCAGTCCTCGCTGGGAGGGTGCAGGTCGTAGAAGTCGCCGCCGATGCGTTCGCTGTCACCGCTGGCCCGGTACCCTCCGGCGAACTCCACGCCGTCCAACTGGCGCAAGGTGGGCGGAAGGAGTTCGCGCATGAGGGTGTCGGTGATCGTGTTCTGCTCGGCGTACAGCCGGGCCGCGGACATGGCCGCCCCGGCACGGGCGGCGTAGAGGCCGGCGAGCTCCTCCTCCGACTCGGTGAAGGCGCTCTGCTCCTTCCGGCGCAGCAACACCAGCGCCCCGGCCGGGACTCCATGGCCGGGCAGCGGGGTGATCGCCACTGAGCCGACCTCGCCGAACCCCGGCGGGATCAGCCAGGCCGGTGCCGAGGCGGGGTCGATCCACCGTGACGGCGCGGGGGGAAAGCCGCGCAGTGCCTCCGGCAGACCCGGCAGGGTGTGTGCGGCGTTGGAGAGGGTCCGGTGGGACAGACGCCCTTCGTGGTCGCAGACGACCATCGGCAGCTTCCGGGCCATGGTCGGGGCGATGACGAACGCGGCATCGGCGAGGTGCTCCGCGGCCAGGCGGGCAGTGACCTCCATGCACCGCTTCAGGTTCAGCGACGCCAGGAGCCTGCTGGAGGCCTCGGTGAGGAAGCGGGCTCGCTCGCGCTCGGCCTCCAACTCCCTGAGGACCGAACGGTAGGCCGTCTGCTCCACCAGCCACCACGCCGTGTCCCCGCTGGGCAGTGCGGTGGGATGGGCCGAGAAGAACCGGTCTCCGACCGTGCCGCTCACGTCGGTGGCCCCGGGAGCGCCGTGCGCGGCTGCGAGCCAGCCGGGGGGTGCCGCGTGCCGCTTGGCGCGGGCTTTCGGGAGGAGGGCGACGGCCGCGTCATTGAGGTCCACGACGTGTCCGGCCTTGTCCATCACCATGACCGGATACGGAGCCGTGAGGGCGGTCACGGCGCTGGCGGCGGCGCTCGCTCGGGGACGCTGGGCGAAACTGGTCATGGAACCCTGGGCCTTGCGGACGGGCCCTCACCTGCCTCTCACATCACGATGCCGTGGAAACTCTTGCTGATCGGCAACGATCCCTCACCTGGCCTCCGCATCGCAACACGGCCCCTACGGCCGGAGCTCCGGCTCCTGGCGCGCCGCTGAGCTGTGTTTTACCGGGACATGTTTCGGACAGCGGCCCGGAACGCGCCACGAACGGCCTCGAACCTTCACGACACGGTCACATCACCTGAACCGCGCATCCGCACATCGGGAGGCGACCGGGCGCACGATTCGGGGACCGCTCGGAAGTGGGCGTGCTACGAACCAGGGGGCAGCAGCTCGCGGGTCAGCGCGAAGGCCGCCGTGGCGCTGGTCAGGAGAGCGTTGATCCGTCCAAGAACGCGAGCCGTCCTGTCGGTGTCCTGAACCTCGAGCGCCGACGACAGATCTTCGGCGTACTCCCGCGCCCGTACCGCCTCATCGGTCGTCGCATCGCCCGCGTCCGCGCGCAGAGCATCGATCAGCTGCTGGTGCGGAATGTCAGGCCCATTCGCGCGGTTGCCGTAGCCGCCGTGGGCCGTGGCATGAGCGCTGTTGACGTTCGCGACGACGAACCCACCCGACGTAGCGGAGATGTGCATTCCTTCGCCTCCTGTCCAGATGAACTTGCTCTCGTACTCGGCCCAGCCTTTGCGTGTCACGCTGTACCCGCCGAACCGCCAGCCCTTCACCTTGATCAGTTTGTGCTTGAGCGGCTCGGCCAGGATGCGCATGACGTCCGCCCGGTTCCATCCGCGCTCGGCGAAGTAGTCCGTCATCACGACGCGCGGACCCGGGTTCGAGGCCCGTCGGCAAATCTCCCGGAATGCCTGCCCCTGACACATCTCCAGCTGCCCGCGCGCTACCGACGGCTCCGGCAGCCCCCTCCGATGCACGGCATCACGGGTCCATACGAACAGTGCGTAGATCGACCAGTAGAGCAGTGCGATCAGCACAACACCCCCGACCGTCGGGTCCACCCGCACCACTCCCCCTCGCACCCGTCAACTCAGCGCATGGTAAACGGAGTTGACACTCGGCGACATCGCTTCGATCACCATCGGCGAATAAGAGCGCCCGGCAGTAGGCGTGCTGGGCATGCCCAATACGCCCCCGGATACCGAGCAGGCACGATGCCTGCTCGGACCTCTGTGAGACCAGTTCGTGGCTCTGTCTTCCCGAACACGTCGACGCGCCCGCTTGGCTGCCACAACCCGCACATCCCGGACCGGACCGTCTTCGAGCACGTGATCGCTGCGCCGGTCCGGCGGCGCTGTACCGAGAAGCGCAGCGGCGTCGTGGACTTCTACCTCTATCTGTCCGCAGCGATCGTCACGCTGCGTATGCTCAACCGCCGCGCGACCCGCGCTACCGCTGGGACGGCCGCCCCACCACCCCGACGCCTCAAGTGATCCATGTGGCGGTCGGTCTCAGCCCCAGTCCTGCAGCTGCTGGAGCAGGGCGGCGTCGCCCTCGATCCGCAGCGAGCCGGCCGGGATGCGCATGTACATGAGCAGGGCCATCTCGCTCGCCGTGCCGTAGATGGCGGCGGTGGGCTTGCTCCCGGCGGCCTCCGCCGCGGTGAGGCGGGTGAAGCGGGAACCGGCGGCGTCCACCGTCTGGCGCCAGGAGCCGGCCTCGGCTGCGTGGTAGTCCATGGTGGCGGGCTCGCCCGGCCACGGGACCGTGCCGGTGCAGACGGTGGCGAGGAACTCCTCGATGGCGTCGCCCGCCTCGGTGGTCGGCAGCTCCTGCGGGGTACCGGAGGCCAGCTGGGCGTCGTAGGTGTGGATCAGCGACTCCGGAACGCGGCGGCGGGCCACGGCGGCCACCGTGTGCGGCGAGGCCAGCGGCTCCCACCAGGCCCAGCAGCCCCGGTCCGGGCCGGCCTCACGCAGAGCAGTGAGCAGTTGCTCCTTCGAGTCGGCCAGCCAGGTTATGAGGGCCTTGCGCTCCCTGGGCGCCGCCAGCCCGTCCTTGCTCGGCCGTTCGTCGCCCGGCGCGGTGTTCAGCACGATGTAGGCCCAGAAGCGGTCCCCCTCACTGAGGTGGTTCGCCAGGTCGTACAGCGTCCAGCCCGGGCAGGACGGGACATCGGCGTCGAGGCCGGGGGCCGCGGCGACGGTGGCGCGGAACGCGGCGGACCGCTCGTCGATCATCCGCAGCAGGGTGGGGAAGGAGAGATGCTCAGTCACGCAGACCTTGTATCACCCGGACCGGGACTCTGACACTCGATTAAGACCGCCCAGCACGCCTACTGCCAGGCGCCCCAAGGCCCTGCGGTACGTCCTGTCAGGGCACCGGTCGCCTGAGGTCGGGTCCCGGGGCATTACTGGGCGCATTCGACTTCACCGAATACGGCTTCGTGGCCGGCGAAGTCGAGGAAGAAGCCCCGAACGTCCTCGGCGAGCAGCTCGGGCGCCTCCATCGCGGCGAAGTGGCCGCCCCGGTCGAACTCCGACCAGTGTCTGATGTCGTAGAGCCGTTCGGCGAGCGGTCGCACCGACTGCGTGATGTCGTGTGCGAACACCGCCACCCCCACCGGCACCGGGCACCGTTCGATCCGCCGCGCGGCCTCGTAGGTGAGCCGCGCCGAGGAAGCCGCAGTGGCAGTCAGCCAGTACAGCGAAATGTCGGTGAGCATCCGTTCGTCGCTGATCGGCGAGTGCGGGTCGGTCCAGTGGGCGAAGCGTTCGGCGATCCAGACCAGCTGTCCCACCGGCGAGTCGGTCAGCGCGTAGCCGATGGTCTGCGGTGTCAGGGCTTGCAGGGCCTGGTACGGCGGACGGTTGGCCATCAGCTGCTTGACCTTGGCCAGCCGGGCTTCGTCCGATTCGGAGAGTTCGAGGCCGGCATCCGGATCCGGACGGGTCGGGAGGTAGTTGACGTGCACCCCGACGACTTGCCCGGGAGCCACCGCTCCGAGCGCCAAGGAGATGCCTGCGCCGAAGTCACCGCCCTGCGCGCCGTACCGCTCGTAGCCGAGACGGTGCATCAGCCCGGCCCAGGCCCGCGCGACACGGCCGACGTCCCAGCCTCGCTCGCGGGTCGGCCCGGAGAAACCGAAGCCAGGGATGGACGGAATCACCAGGTGGAAGTCGCGAGACAGCGGCTCGATCACATCGAGGAACTCCAGGAACGAACCGGGCCATCCGTGGGTGAGGATCAGCGCGAGCGCGTCCGGGTTCGAGGAACGGACATGGATGAAGTGGATGTTCTGGCCGTCGATCTCGGTGATGAAGTGCGGGAGTCGATTGAGCTCGGCTTCATGGGCACGCCAGTCGTAGCCGGAGCGCCAGTAGTCGGCCAGTTCCTTGAGTCGCGCCAGCGGAAAGCCGTAGTCCCACCCGGCGTCGGCGACCTCGTTGGGCCAGCGGGTGCGGGCGAGACGGTCGTTGAGGTCGTCGAGGTCGGCTTGGGGGATGTCGATGCGGAACGGCTTGATCATGGTCTCCACTCCTCGGAATTCATTCGAAGCGCAAACGTTCGTGACACCAACAAAGCTAGACCGTTAGTGCCACTAACGCAAGGGGCTGCACGAGGGGGCTTCTTAACTGACCGGTCCCGGGCGTCGGCATGCGGGTGTTCACTCCGTTGCCCGCCCTCAACAGGGCTGTTCCGTACTCGCTTTGAGGCAGCGGCGGAGGCATCCTGCCTCGGGCCCGGATGGAGCTGGGGTCTCCATCCGGGCCCGCTGGACTGTTTCAGGGTTGGTCACGCATACGTTCGGACGCGCCGGGCACGCGAACGTCAGCCACAGACGGCTGCTGGAGCACCGCTCCAGGGCGGTCATCCAGGCCTCACAGGCGGGAACATGAGCGCGACTGACGACGACAAGAAGAAGACGTCCGGAAAGCTCGACATCGCCACGGCCATGCGCCGTGCCTCCGCGCAGCTTTCGGAGCTGCTGCAGTGCGAACCCGGATCCGTCTCCGCGGTCAAGGTCACGGAGGACGGGTGGGCGGCCGAGGTGGAGGTCGTCGAGCTGGAGAAGGTGCCGGACACGATGAGCGTCATGGCCTCGTACCGGGTGGCCCTCGACACGGAGGGGCAGCTCGTCGCGTACGAGCGCACACGGCGCTACGCCCGAGGCCAGATCGACCGTCGCTGACGGTGGTGGCGCGCGCCGGCCGTGCCGGGGGCGCCGCCGTGCCGTGCTCGCGAGCGCCGACGGGCACTGAAGCAGACAGGCGCTGAACCGGAAGGAGTTCACTGTGACACTCGTCCAACAGAGCAATGCCACGAGCGGCGGAAGCGGCTCGGGAAATCTCTACGATGTGCTGGAGCTCATCCTCGACCGAGGGCTCGTGATCGACGCGTTCGTCCGCGTCTCCCTGGTCGGGATCGAGATCCTCAAGATCGATGTCCGCGTGGTCGTCGCCAGCGTGGACACGTACCTCCGCTTCGCCGAGGCGTGCAACCGGCTCGACCTGGAGTCCGGGCGGAAGGCGCCCACGCAGCTCACCGACATCGTCGGCGACATGACCGAGAGCGGCGCCAAGGGCAAGTCGAAGGGGGCGCTGACCGGCGCCGTCGAGGCGTTCACCGATTCCCTGCAGGGCAAGCGCGAGGAGTCCGAGGAAGAGCCCCGCAAGCGGCCGGCGCGCAAGTCCGCGTCCAGCCGCACGTCCGCCGCCCGACGGGAGGAGTAGCAGTGCCGACCTACATCTACGCCATCACCGGCGCCGACCACCCACTGCGCCTCGACGGGCTCCAGGGCGTGGGCGACCCCCCGTCGCCGCTGCGGACCCTCGCCGCGGGCGACGTCGCCGCCGTCGTCAGTGACGCCCCCGAGGGGCTCCGGGCGAAGCGCCGCGACGTGCTGGCCCACGAGGCGGTCCTGGAGACCCTGATGGCGGACGGAGCGACGCTGCCGATGCGCTTCGGCCTGCTCGGCCCGGACGACGACCAGGTCGGCGCCACTCTGAAGCGCGACAGTGACGCCTATCTCTCCCGGCTGGCGGAGCTCGCCGGCCACGTCGAGTTCAACCTCAAGGCCGCTCGCGACGAGCAGGACCTGCTGCTGGAGATCGTGGCGGAGTCCGATCAGGTCAGGGAGCTCAACGAACGCACGCGGTCGGGCGCCGCGGGGCAGGACGACCGGATCGCCCTCGGGGAGCTCGTCGCCGCCCAGGTCGCCGAACGCAACAACACGCAGGCGGAGAAGACGCTGGAGCGGCTGCTGCCCTGCGCGGCCCGTGCCGCGCGCGCCGAGCCCGGTGCCAGCCTCTTCCTCAACGTCTCCTTCCTGGTTCCGGCCACCTCCACGGACGCCTTCGTCCGCACCGTACGGGAAGAGGCCGACCGGCACGGCGAGGCCTGCACCTTCACGCTGACCGGGCCGCTGCCGCCGTACAGCTTCGTATGACGCGGGAGCCGGCAGAAGCAGCAGGCATGAGCAACGCGGGGAAGGAGGCGGAGCCATGGGACTCCTCACCGGAGTTCTGACCCTGCCGCTCGCACCGTTGCGCGGTACGGCGTGGGTGGTCGACCAGGTGCTGCTCGCCGCGGAACGGGAGTACTACGACCCCGAGCCCGTACGAGCAGCACTGGCGGCACTCGTGGACGACCTGGCGAACGGGCGGGTGGACGCCGAGGAGTTCGACCGGCGCGAAGACGCGCTTCTGGACCGGCTCGACGAGATCGAGGCGTACCGCATGCGGACGGAGAACGGTTCATGACCGAGCACAGTGACATCGCGAGGCGGAACGAGGTGTACCGGTGATACCGAAGAACGCCACGACGGCAGCCGCGCTGGTCGGCGGCTACCTCCTGGGGCGGACGAGGAAGGCCAAGATGGCCATCGGGGTGGGGATGTTCCTCGCCGGGCGCAGACTGGACCTCGACCCTCGAAGGATCGGGAAACTGCTGGCCGCCTCGCCGGTGGCGGGGGCTCTGAGCGAGCAGGTCCGCAGAGAGCTGTTCGAGGCCACGAAGTCGGCCGCGACGCAGGCCCTCACCAAGCGCGCTTCGGGCCTTGCCGACTCCTTGCAGGAGCGCACGCGAGCGCTCGGCCGTGACGACCGCGAGGACCGTGACGACACCGATACCGACGACGGCCGTGCGGTTGAGGACGCCGCCGATCGCGATGGCGACGTTGATGGCGATGGCGATGGCGATCAGGAGTCGTCGCGGCCGGCGGCCTCGGCCAAAAGCACCGCGAAACGCACCACGAAGAGCACCGCGAAGAGCGCCGCCAAGAAGAGCACCAGCCGCTCGTCCGCCCGAAGCAGCTCCTCCGGCGGCAGCCCCCGGAAGGCGACAGCCGCCCGCAAGCGCACGAGCGCCCCCAGGAAGGCGACGGCGTCCCGTACGCGCAAGAGCAGGAGTGACAGCGATGAGTGACTCGGCGCTCGGCAGGATCAAGAACGACCTGGCGGAGAACCCTGCCACCGACAGACTGAAGGAAGAGCTCCGGCTCTATCTGACAGCACGCGCCGAGGACGCGGTCACCCGGCTCGGACAGCGCGTCGGCGACAGCGTGGCCCGGCTGGCCGAGCCGGGAGCCGCGAAGAGCAGCCTCGGCAAGAGTCTTGCCAAGGGAGGGCAGGCTCTCGGCGAGGGCAAGTCCCCCGCGCGGGCCGCGCTCGCCGCCGGAGCCTCCGCCTTCAAGGACACCGTGAAGGACAAGACCCGGCATCTCTTCGGCGGGGGCCGCACGTCAGGCGGAGGCGCTCCGAAGAGCGTGACGATCGTCGAGGACATCGATGTCGGCGTCCCCGTACGCGAGGCGTACGACCAGTGGACGCAGTTCCAGGAGTTCTCGACCTTCGCCAAGGGCGTCGTCAGCGTCGAGACGGCGGACGACACCACCACCAACTGGAAGGTGAAGGTCGCCAAGTCGACCCGCAGTTGGCAGGCGAACGTCACCGAGCAGATACCCGACAAGCGGATCACCTGGACCACGGAGGGCGCGAAGGGCACGGTGCGGGGAGCGGTGACCTTCCACCGCATCACCGACGACCTCACCCGGGTCCTGCTCGTACTGGAGTACTTCCCCAAGGGCCTCTTCGAGAAGACGGGGAACATCTGGCGCGCCCAGGGCAGGCGCGCCCGGCTGGATCTCAAGCTCTACCGCAAGTTCCTGATGCTGCGCGGAGAAGCCACCGACGGCTGGCGGGGCGAGGTCCGGGACGGCGAGGTCGTCGTCGGCCATGAGGAAGCGGTCGAGGAGGAGAACCGCGCCGACGGTGAGGCGGAGGACTTCGGGGACGAAGAGTCGGGGGACGTCGAGGACCCGGAGGCAGGGGGAGGCCTCGGCCACGAGGAGTACGACGAGCCCTTCGACGAGGAGGAACCCGACGCCGAGGACGACGTGGACGACGAAGACGACGTGGACGACGACGGCGTGGACGACGACGGCGTGGAGGCCGAGGAAGTCGAGGACTTCGAGGACGAGGCCGGGGTGGACCCGGATGACGAGGCCGACGGGTACGTCGAGGACGAGCCGGCCGAAGAGGCCGAGGCCGACCGGCCGCGCAGGTCGGGGCGGTCGGGGCGCCGTACCACCCGCCGTCGCGCCTCCGTAGGCAGCTGACGAGAACACAGCACACCCAGAGAACAGAGGTCTCCGACGTGTCCGAATCATTCGCGGGACGCCTGCCGGCATCACCGCATGCCGCGTCGCCGAGCAGCCGCCAGGGCTCGTCCGCGAACCTCGCGGACATCCTGGAACGCGTGCTCGACAAGGGCATCGTGATCGCGGGCGACATCCAGATCAACCTCCTCGACATCGAGCTGCTGACCATCAAGCTCCGGCTGCTGGTCGCGTCGGTCGACAAGGCGAAGGAGATGGGCATCGACTGGTGGGAGAACGACCCTTCGCTCTCCTCACGGGCGCGCCCGCCCCGCCAGGTCGACAGTGGCGACGGGAGAGGAGGCGACAGCAGCGGCAGCCGGGAGGATCTCCTGGCCGACGAGAACGAACGCCTGCGCGCCGAACTCGTACGGCTGCGCGCCGCGGCTCTGCCGGACGGACACGAACGGGAGCCGGAGGCAAGTACCCGCCAGGCGTCGGAGGAGGCACGGTGAGCGAACTCGACCTGAACCGCGATGCAGTCGGCTCCCCCGCCCCGGGGGCGCACGGTCTGCCCCGGTCGGAGGGAGCGCCGGCCTCTCCCCCGATGGCGTACGTGTACGGCGTCGGCCGGGACGACGGGAGCCTCTCCGATCTTGTCCGTACGGTGAGTGGAGTCGACGGCCATCGCGTGGGGCTCGTCCCCGCGGACGGTCTGGTCGCCCTGGTGTCGGCCGTGCCGGCCGACGTCTTCGACGACACGGCGCTACGGCAGCAGCTGGAGGATCTCGGACGGCTGGAGGGGATCGCCCGAGCCCACCACGACGTGGTCGACGCCGCGTTCACACAGGCGGCGGTCCTTCCCTGCAGGCTCGCCACGGTCTGTCACGACGAGGGTCAGGTGGTCGGCATGCTGGTCGAACACCGTGACTGGTTCGCCGAGATGCTGACGTGCTTCGACGGCCATGTCGAGTTGGGGGTGAAGGTCCACGCCGACCCGAAGGCGGTTGCGTCGCCCCCGCGGACTGCCTCTCCAGAATCGGCCGGGCCCCGTGCGACGAGCCCGGGCCGGGCGTATCTGCAACAGCGCAGGCAGCGGCGGCGCAGCACCGAGGACCTCTTCCATGCGGCCGGCGCCGTCGTGGACGACGTCACGACCGTGGCGCAGCAGCTCGCAAGGGCCACGGTGATGCACCGTCCCCAGGAGGGCGGACTGTCGGGACGGCACGGGGTCAACATCGCCAACCACGCCTACCTGGTGCCTTCAGGAACTGAGGCGCGTTTCCGCGACGCGGTGCGGGTGGCGGCGCGATCGGTCCCGGGTGTACGGGTGGAGGTGACCGGTCCGTGGGCCCCGTATTCGTTCTCAGCACCCACGGTGGCCACGGACATGGGCGCGAGCGCGGGCGGGAGTGGGAGCGGGGTCGGGAACGGGATCGGGGACGGCGGCGACGAGGGGGTGGCCCGGCGATGAGTACGCCCTTCTTCGTGGACGACGGCTCGCACGAGCCGGTCGAGCGCCTTTCCGGCCCTCCGGTCGCGCTCATCGACCTGCTGGACCGCCTGTTGACCGGGGGTGCGGTCCTGACCGGAGACGTCGTGCTCTCCATCGCCGACGTGGACCTCGTCCACATCAGCCTGCGCGCGGTCATCAGGTCGATCACGGGCGACGAGCCGGCTCCCTGGACGCGAGGAGCGTCCGGTGCCGATCCCCTTCGCATGGGCCACGCCATCGAGCCTGGGAGGTGACCCCGATGGAGAGCACGACCGGCCCCGGGCGGGACAGCGCAGTGGCGCAACGGCTTTCCGTCGACCCCGACACCGTGGAACGGGACCTCATCAAACTCGTCCTGACCATCGTCGAGTTGTTGCGTCAGCTGATGGAACGCACCGCCGTACACCGAGTCGATCAAGGCGACCTCGATGCGGACGAGGAGGAACGCATCGGTATGACGCTGATGATCCTGCACGAGCGGATGGAAGAACTGTGCGAGCGCTACGGCCTGTCGATGGACGATCTGAACCTGGACCTGGGGCCGTTGGGGTCGCTCCTCCCCCACGACTCCCTCGGCCGGTGAACCGGCCTCGCGCAGCGCTCCGGTGAGGCGATCCCCGTTTCACCGCCGAAAGTCAGGCAAGGAGGAATGCCATGAGTACATCGAACGGAAGTGCCAAGGGAACCGGCAATGCGACGGCCCGCAAGTCGCCCGCCAAGCGGGCCACTTCGACGGCCAAGAGCGCCCAGTCGAAGGCCACCGCCGCGGCGAGCGAAGCGGAGACGGCGGCCCGCGATGCGGAGGAGTCCGCGTCGACAGCCGTTCGCTCCGCGGGCGAGGCGACGAAGACCGCCGGCCGTGCGGTCGCGAGCGGCCTGCAGATGGGCCAGCAGGCGGTGACGGCGAATGCCGCGAAGGCGGCGACCGCGGCCACCGCGGCCTGGACCGTCGTCAAGAACAGGAAGGTGATAGCTGCGGGTGCGGCGGCGGGCATCGTCGGCGTCGCAGGTGCGGCGTTCGCGGTCGGCCGTTCCACGGCCAAGCCGCCCGTCGGCCCGCTGACCCGGCTCGTGGGCGGACGGATCTGACCACACCTGCATCTGCGGCGTACGCCGAACGCCTTCCGGTCCGCTCCGTCTCCTCGGAGCGGACCGGCGTCGTTCAGCGCCGCCCCCGTCCCACCCCACCCCTTGGGGCGGCGTGGGATCAGCCTGCCCGGCATGCCCGGCACCGCACGGGTCAGAGCGTGTCGGTGCTGCCTGCGCACGGGTCGGCCAACCGGTAGTACGCCACGACGTCCTCTCGGTACTGGTGGTCGGCGAGGTGCTGGTCGGCGAGGAACTGCGGGGCGTCCCTGACCTGGTCCTTGGTGAGGGACAGGTGGAGAGTGCGCTTCGCCGGGGTGACCGCGACGACCGCGCCGGCGGGGATGAGCAGCCTGCCGAAGATCCACGTACCGGCGTCCACGACGAGGTGCGCGTCACCGGCCTCGTCGGAATGCTCGTCCACCGCACCGATGGGACCGTCGGCCGCTTCGACGCTCCAACCGGTCAGGTCGGTCCCCGGCAGATGGCCACACTCCGTGCTGTAGGTCCACGGGTTCTCCGTCATGGTGGTGTCCTCCGTTTCTCGGTGGCGTCTTCCCTGGTTGTCGGAGCCCACACGGAGCCCACACGGCGGCCGCGGTGCCGACGCCCATCGGGCGGGGTGGTGCGGGGGATACGCGAGGGCTGTGCCGGCATGGGATGCGGCGGAGCGGTAACGCGACGGTCATGAACGGCACAGAGAGTTCCGAGCGGGGTGACAGGCGCGTCGCCTCCATGGGCGGCCTCCCGGCCGGCGCGGACCCTCACAAGCATGAGGGTCCTGATAAACGTGTGGGCCCTGACGAGCGTGTCGAAGAGCGTGCGCCCGACAGCCCGTCCGAGATGCCTCGGCGGTCCTGGACGGCCGTGGTGCGCGGCACGCTGAGGGAGTTCAGGGACGACGAACTGCTCGACCGAGCCGCGAGTCTCACGTACTACGGAATTCTGTCGCTGTTCCCGGCTCTGTTGGTGCTCGTGTCCTTCCTTGGCATCGCGGGTGAGTCGGCCATCGGGCATGTGCTGGACACCGTGGACAAGCTGGCCCCGGGTGCCGCTCGCGATGTGCTCGGCGACGCCGTGAGGGAGCTCCGAGAGAACGGCGGGACCGGCTCTCTTCTCGCCGTCGTGGGCCTGTTCCTCGCCCTCTGGTCCGCTTCCGGATACGTCGCCGCGTTCATCCGCGTCGCGAACGCCGTCTACGACGTCCCTGAGGGTCGGCCGCTGTGGAAGATCCTCCCGCTGCGCATGGCCCTGACGGTGTCGCTCATGGTCCTGGCCGGCGTGAGCGCGCTGATCGTGGTCGTCACCGGCGAGCTGGCCCGGCATGCGGGCGCCGCTCTCGGTGTCGGCGACACGGTCATGACGATCTGGTCGGTCGTGAAGTGGCCGGTCCTGGTCTTCCTCGTCGCGATCATGATGGCACTCCTGTACTGGGCCGCCCCGAACGCCAAGGGCCGCGGATTCAGGTGGGTGAGCCTGGGCAGCTTCCTCGCGCTGGCGCTCTGGATCCTCGCGTCGACCGGACTCGCCTTCTACGCCGCGCACTTCGGTTCGTTCGACAGGATCTACGGCACTCTCGCGGGCGTCATCGTCTTCCTGATGTGGCTGTGGATCACCAATCTCGCCCTGTTGCTCGGCCTCGAGTTCGACGCCGAGGTGGCACGGCAGCGGGCCATCGCGGGTGGACATCCTGAGGACGAGGAGCTGTACATAGAACCGCGGGACACCCAGAAGTGGTCGGATGCGGAGCGGCGCCGCCTGGAGTGAGTGGCGCCCCCGCCGGGTTTCGCCAGGCGGGTGAATGCGGCGCCGGCCGCAGCGTGGCCCTCACGTGCGGCTCTCAGGAGCGGGGACGCTTGGTCGTCACACGTGATCTTGGAGGAACGCATGGCCCGCAGCTTCACAGTCGGGGACCGGGTGACCACACAGGACCTGGGTCAGACGGCCGGCTCTACGCCGGTACGCGAGGCCGACCTGCCTGTCGGCAGGATCACCGCGTTGTCCGGCGACACCGCCACGGTCGAGTGGTACGTCGGTGAAAAGGTCGACGCGACCACGGAGGTACCCGTCGCCCAGCTGCACCTCGTCGCGGAAACGGAATAGGGGCTGGGCAGGGCTTGCTCGGGCCGACGCCGGATGGCGGCCGCATCGACAACGACAAGGCTCACAGCGAGACGGCGCACAGGTGGGAAGGACCTGGCTCCCGTCAGGAAAGACCATGGCTGTGTGGGTGCTCGTCCGGTCGCACGTGAGATGTGGGGCGGTTTGGGTACTCGCAGCATGGCCGGGAACCTCCGACCGTTCATGAAGGAAGTGGTCCCGTCGTGCCCAGAGGGAGCAGTTCCAAGCGCGAGCGCCAGTACGAGCACATCAAGGAGTCCGGCAAGGAGCGTGGCATGTCCGAGAGCCGTGCGAAGGAGATGGCCTCCCGTACGGTGAACAAGGAACGGGCCCGGTCGGGCGAGAGCAAGTCGGCCAGCCGCAGTTCCACCCAGGGAAAATCGGCCTCGCAGCGCGGTGGCGAGAAGTCCGGCGGTGGCGGCTCGTCCGAGCGCACCAAGGACGACCTGTACGAGGAAGCCAAGAAGCGCAACATCGAGGGCCGCTCCACCATGACGAAGCAACAGCTCAAGAACGCCCTGGGCCACTGAGCAACGGGCTTCGTGCCCGTCCGGGGCGTCCGCTCCGAGCCGGGCAGGGGTCCTTCGGCGACTCCTCGGGCCTCAACGTTCTCCTGGACGCCCGCCGCCAGGCCATGGAACTGGGTCACACCCTCCGGCTCGGGGCACCCTGCCATCAGCTGCTGCGCCTGATGGAAACCACCGACACGGCCGGCATGTTCACCGTCGGACCTGTCGCTTAGGAGAGCCGCATGAACCGTGCGCAGGCGTGGGTGCTCGCGGTGCGTTCAAAACGCGTTGGCCCGTCTGACATGGAACTGCGACGATGCCCTCTGATTGTCTGTCGGAGGGCATTTGTTCGTCTTCGTGTGTGCGGGATGTGGCGCCGAGCTGACCACCCCGCTGTCCCGGGTCGCCCTGCCTGCACACGCTCATCAGCAGTACGGGAACGGGCTCCAGCTCCCCGTCCTCATGGAGTCCGGTACGTTCGCCGAGAATCCGGAGCCCTGGGGGCCTCCGTGGCGAGGCTGGGAGGAGATTCCTCCGGAAGAGGCGGTAGCCCGCGGTATCTACGCACCCGTTCACGCCCTCTCCGACGCTGCACCCGGCTCGATCGCCATCGCGCCCGGCGACGCCCGCGGCACCTTGTTGATCCCGGAGAGGGCCGGGGGCAACTGTTGCGGCCTCGACGGCACAGACGGCCCCAACATGGCCTGCGAGGCGTGTGGCATGCCCGTGGGCAGCCGGATCGACGACTGCTCGCTCTGGCAGGCGGTATGGCTCGCGCCCGACGCCGTGCGCCGCATTCGCGTCGACGGCCCGAAGTCCGTACCACTCAGCTGGGCAGAGCTGTTGGAGGAAGGGAAGGCCACGCCTCCGTTCGAGCCCATCGCCACGTGGGGGCCGCAGTCCGGAACGGACCACTTCTGGTCGTGGAGCCCTCAGTGGGAGGCCGCGGTCGGCCAGGCCCTTGCTCACCTGCTGGCAGCCTCGGAGGGCCGGCCGGTGACGGTCCCCGACGGTCTGAGCAAGGACGTGTTCCAACGTGCCCTCGACGCGCTGCTGCCCTCGGGCCCTCGGACACGGCGCGCCGTTCTGGCCGGACCCGGACGGCCTGACCCCGACGCGGACGCTGACATCGTCCTCGTGCCGACCCATCCGCAGACCGGACAGGCGTGGACCCCGGCCGGCCCGGCGACCGCGGCCTACGCAGTGCCTCTGTCGTTCGGGGTGTGGATGTGGCTCGCCTTCCCGGAGCCTCACCTGCCGGTTCCCGCATCGGGTGGCCTGCCTCACGGCGTTCTGCGCGACGACCCGCCCGCACCGCGCCCCCGGTATCTGTTCCGGCCCGATCCGCGCGCCCTCGGGCGCACCCTGGTCAGGCTGCCGGCCGTCCGTAGTCCGTGGTTGCGCGAGATCTACGAGAACCTCGCCCAGCACATGCGCGACGGCCGGCTCCTCTAGAACGGCCCGGGTGCCGGTGCCTCCCGACGCGGTCAGCATCTCCTGCCCGTTCTCTTCAACAGGGTCAGGATTGATCACGACCGACCGTTCGCATCCATTCTCGAGCTGCAAGGGACAGGTCCGCTCATGCGCATCGATCTGACGGGACGTACCGCACTGGTCACCGGCTCCACTCAGGGGATCGGTGCCGCCATTGCCATCGGGCTGGCCCGTGCCGGGGCGCGGGTGGGGGTGAACGGGCGGACGAGGGAGCGGGTGGAGCGGGCCGTCGCCGACATGCGGCGCGAGGCCACGGGCGCGGGGCCGGTGGCCGTCGTCGGCGATGTCACGACCGCGGAGGGCGCCCGTCGTGCCGCCGACGCGCTGCCCGATGTGGACATCCTGGTCAACAGCCTCGGCATCTTCGGACCGGCCGCCCCCTTGGAGATCAGCGACGACGAGTGGCGCCGGTACTTCGAGGTGAACGTACTGGCGGCGGTGCGGCTGATCCGCCAGTACCTGCCCGGGATGAGCGAGCGCGGGTGGGGCCGGATCCAGAACATCGCCAGTGACTCGGCGGTCGTCGTCCCCGCCGAAATGATCCACTACGGCATGTCCAAGACCGCCCTGCTGTCCGTCACACGCGGGTTTGCCAAGCAGGCGGCCGGGACAGGTGTCACCGTCAACTCGGTGATCGCCGGACCCACCCACACGGGCGGTGTGGAGGACTTCGTGTACGAGCTCGTCGACCGCGACCTGCCGTGGGACGAAGCTCAGCGGGTGTTCATGCGGGAGCACCGGCCGCAGTCGTTGGTGCAGAGGCTGATCGAACCCGAGGAGATCGCCAACATGGTCGTCTACCTCGCTTCCGACCAGGCTTCGGCCACCACCGGCGGCGCACTGCGCGTGGACGGCGGCTACGTGGACTCGATCCTGCCGTAGAGACGCCCGTTCGACCGGACGCGGACGGCGAGTGACCGGCTACCGGTTGTACATCCTCAACGGGTAGCGTGACCTCGCCATTGCCCCGGGGCGCGCAGACCGAAAGGCAGCACCTGATCGTGACGGACCGGCTTGACCAGGAAACTCTCCAGCAGATCTACGCACGCGGGGGCGCCGACGCGGTGAAGCGCGCGCTTGAGGACTTCGCCGCCGTCGCGGGCGACGAGGAGCTGGACGCCGCCGTCGAGCTGGCGTGTGCGGTGATCGCCGCGGAAACGGCCCGCATCACGGCGGTGGCCGACCAGCGTGAGGCCCGGATCGCGGAGCTCGAAGCGGAGGCACGGGCGCTCCAGGAGGAGATCGACGCCGCCACGCCAGGTCCGGCCTGACCGTCCGTTGAGCGTGGCCCGGCCCTCCCTCGTCAGTGGGACGCCAGCACGAGGACTACCCGGCGCATGCGCGTCCCGCCCCCGCCGACCTCGCCGAGCCCCGCCGACCCCCGGTCCGAACGGGTGTACCCGTCCGCGGTCGGGGCATGCGACGTACCCGCCTTCACCGGACCGGCAGGGTGGACTTGGTTCCGGCATCACCCGGACGGGTCCGTCGGTGCGGTGGCGGGGCGCCGGTGCGGGAAGGCTGGCGTGATGACGGTACGGAGGCCTGGCGGCCAGTGAGGTGGGGACGATGGCAGTGGGGGCGAGTGGTGCGGACGCCACGGGGCGGGCTGCCCGGTGGTGGGCCCGTGGGGCCGTGGTGGCCGTCGTGGCGGCGGTCGTCGTGCTGCTCCTGGGGTTCGGCGGCGGAGGGCTCCTGATCGTCGCGAGCGGTCTCGCCGCGCTGGTCGTGTCGACCGCGGGCATCTGGTGGACCCTGGCCCACCGTGGACCGCGGCGATGGCTCGGCGTGGTGCTGATGGTCGGCGCGCCCGTGGGTCTGGTCGTGCTGTACGTACGGAGCGGGCTGTGGGTGACCGCGCTCGTCGCGGTCGGTCTGTGGAGCGTGGCGGCGGCCTGTGCGCGGACGGCGCTGCGGCGGCCGCACGCTCGTCATGTCATGCGGGCGGAGCCCCGCCGGCCTCCGCGGCGGCCCGTCATTCTGATGAACCCCGCGTCGGGTGGCGGCAAGGTCGAACGGTTCGAGCTCGTCGAGAAGGCCGAGCGGCTCGGCGCACGGGTGGTGCTGCTGGAGCCGTCCGGACGCTTCGACGTCACGACCCTGGCCCGCGAGGCCGTGTCCGAGGGGGCGGATCTGCTCGGTGTCGCGGGCGGCGACGGTACGCAGGCCCAGGTCGCCGCGGTCGCCGCCGAGCACGACGTGGCCTTCCTGGTGATCCCCGCGGGCACGCGCAACCACTTCGCCATGGACCTCGGTCTCGACCGCAACGATCCGTCGCTCACGCTGGACGCGCTGACGGACGGCGAGGAGGTCCGCGTCGATCTCGGCAGCGTGGACGGTCGGCCGTTCGTGAACACCGTGTCGTTCGGGGTGTACGCGGGGGTCGTGGAGCGCCCCGAGTACCGCGACGCCAAGGCGGAGACGGCTCTGGACGTCATGCCCGACCTGCTGCACGAGTCCGGCCCGCGGCTGGACGCCACCGCCGACAAGGCGCGGCTGACCTCCCAGCAGGCCATTCTGGTCAGCAACAACGCGTACGCCCGGCCGGATCCCCTGGCGGGCGGTCGCCGGCCGCGCCTGGACCACGGAACGCTGGGAGTCATCGGGCTCCGGGTGGAGAGCGCGGCGCAGGCGGCTGACGTCGCGCTGCGGGGTTCGCAGTCCGACAGTCTGAACGTCCTGACCGCCCACCGTGTCCGAGTGACCAGTGACGCCGAGACCATTCCCGTCGCCGTCGACGGCGAGGCGATCACGCTGCCCGTGCCGGTGACGTGCACCGTCCGCCGCCGGGCGCTCCGGGTACGCGTGCCGCGCGGCCGGCCCGGGGCGCCACCGGTGGCCCCACCGGTCGACTGGCGCCGCGTCCTCTCGCTGGCCTTCCAGGGAAGCAGGAGACGCGACTGAGCGGAGCGCGCGTAGCCGGCGGAGCCATCGACGAAAGCAGAGGGTGATGAGGGAAGCACACGACCAGGAAGTGGCACGAGCCGAGAAGGCCCGGCGTGCAGGGCGGCGGCTCACGGACGGCGTCACCGCCGTCATCGCCGATCTCCGGGCGATCGACGGCGCCGTCTACGCCGCGGTCGCCGCGACACCCACGCCCACCCTGGACCCGCGCCTGCGGCGGCTGTCGGCGGCGGCCGACCATTCCAAGATCTCCTTCGGTATCGCCGCCGTGCTCGCCCTGGTCCCCGGCCGGCCGCGGCGCGCCGCCGTCCTCGGCGTCGGAGCGGTGGCCATGGCCTCGGCCACGGCGAACCTGCTCGGCAAGCGGCTCGTCCGCCGGTCCCGCCCCGACCGAGAGGCGGCCCGGGTCGTCATCGACCGGCACGTTCCCATGCCGACCTCGGCCTCCTTTCCGTCCGGGCACACGGCCTCGGCCGTGGCCTTCGCAGCGGCCGTCGGATACGTCCTGCCCCCGGCGGCCCTGCCTCTCACGGCTCTCGCCTGCGCGGTCGGCTACTCCCGCGTCCATACGGGCGTCCACTATCCGGGCGATGTCCTCGCGGGCGGCGTGCTCGGAGCCACGACGGCCACGACCGTCCTGACCCTGGCCCTCTCCCAGCGCGACACTCTCAGGTTTCGGAGGTGACTTTGCATGATCATGCGAGATTATGCATACTCTTCCTATGTCTAAGGTCCTCACCTCCCTTCCTTCCGGCGAGCGCGTCGGAATCGCCTTCTCGGGCGGGCTCGACACGTCGGTCGCCGTCGCGTGGATGCGTGACAAGGGCGCCGTCCCGTGCACGTACACCGCCGACATCGGCCAGTACGACGAGCCCGACATCGCCTCCGTGCCCGGCCGCGCCAAGACCTACGGCGCCGAGATCGCACGGCTGGTCGACTGCCGTGCGGCGCTGGTCGAGGAGGGTCTGGCCGCGCTCACCTGCGGAGCGTTCCACATCCGCTCCGGCGGACGGGCCTACTTCAACACCACGCCCCTCGGCCGCGCCGTCACGGGCACCCTCCTCGTGCGGGCGATGCTCGAGGACGACGTGCAGATCTGGGGCGACGGCTCGACCTTCAAGGGCAACGACATCGAGCGGTTCTACCGGTACGGGCTGCTCGCCAACCCGCACCTGCGGATCTACAAGCCGTGGCTCGACGCGGACTTCGTGACCGAGCTCGGCGGCCGTACGGAGATGTCCGAGTGGCTGCTCGCCCACGGCCTGCCCTACCGGGACAGCACCGAGAAGGCGTACTCGACGGACGCCAACATCTGGGGCGCCACCCACGAGGCGAAGATCCTGGAGCACCTCGACACCGGCGTGGAGACCGTGGAGCCGATCATGGGCGTCCGGTTCTGGGACCCGTCGGTCGAGATCGCCGCCGAGGACGTGACGATCGGGTTCGACCAGGGCCGCCCGGTGACGATCAACGGCAAGGAGTTCTCCTCCCCCGTCAGCCTGGTCATGGAGGCCAACGCCATCGGCGGCCGCCACGGCATGGGCATGTCCGACCAGATCGAGAACCGGATCATCGAGGCCAAGAGCCGCGGCATCTACGAAGCGCCCGGCATGGCCCTGCTGCACGCCGCGTACGAGCGCCTCGTCAACGCCATCCACAACGAGGACACCCTCGCGCAGTACCACAACGAGGGCAGGCGGCTCGGCCGGCTGATGTACGAGGGCCGCTGGCTCGACCCGCAGGCGCTGATGATCCGCGAGTCGCTGCAGCGGTGGGTCGGCGCGGCCGTCACCGGCGAGGTCACCCTGCGGCTGCGGCGCGGCGAGGACTACTCGATCCTCGACACCACGGGCCCGGCCTTCAGCTACCACCCGGACAAGCTGTCCATGGAGCGCACCGAGGACTCCGCGTTCGGTCCGGTGGACCGGATCGGCCAGCTCACGATGCGCAACCTCGACATCGCCGACTCGCGCGCCAAGCTGGAGCAGTACGCCGGGCTCGGCCTGATCGGCACCGCCAACCCGGCCATCGGCGCGGCCCAGGCCGCCGCGACCGGTCTGATCGGCACGATGCCGCACGGCGGCGCCGAGGCCATCGCCTCGCGCGGCGAGGTGTCGGACATCGAGGAGCTGCTGGACCGGGCCGCGATGGAGTCCGGCACCGACTGACCGGTCCGTCCTGCGATCGGTCGCACTGTACGAGGCCGTCCCGGCGCCCATCGGCGCCGGGGCGGCCTCGCCGCGTCTAGGCCTGCTTGCGGCGACGGGTGAGGAGCAGGCGCAGACGGCGGCGCGGGGGCTGGTCGGGGAGCCAGCCGAAGGCGAGCGAGCTGCCGACAAGACCGAGGAGCAGCCCGATGAAGAACCCCCCGAGGTTCGAGGTGACCCACGTCGCGAGCGAGGCCAGGACGGCGACGACCGAGTAGAAGAGGCGCTGGCGCGGATTCAGCACGATCAGCGCCCCGCACACGATCATGATGACCGGCAGGACGTAGCCGACGAGGCTGTCGGCCCCGGCCGCGAGGATCACGGAGATGCTCGCCTGCTGGGTGAGGAGGATCTCGCCACCCCCGAGCACGATCATGACCCCGGGGCCGAAGGGACGGCGGTGGCGCCATCGGCGGAACGTGCGCCAGGGGTGACGGCCGGCGTCTCCCGAGGAGCCTGCGGCCGCCCGGGCCGGTCTGGCCGGTGCCTCCGGGCTCGACGATGACGCCGGGTTCGACGACGCCCCGTTCGGCGCGGCCGGGTTCGACGATGACGCCGGGTCGGCCGGTGACGCCGGTGCCATCGTCAGCAGCCCTCGGACGCGAAGCTCATGTGCAGGTCGGGCAGCGTGAAGCGGGTGGCGGTGGTGGCGTAGTTGGTCTGGTGCACGTCGGTGATGGTGACGGTGTCGGCCTGCTGCCCGAAGACTCCGAGCGGACCCTTGACGGGCGGCTTGTCGAAGGTGCTGGCATCCCCGCCGATCTCGATGTTGTCGAAGGCGGCGACCTTGCCGGAGATCTCGGTGGAGTCCGTGGTCAGACCGGTCGCCTTGACCGGCGTGCCCCGGTTGCCCGCCGTGATGCGCAGATGGGTGCCGCCGAGTTCCACGCTCTGGCAGAGGTTGGTCAGTTCGGCCTGGCGGATGGCGGTGACGATGACCAGGACCTGGCCGCCGGTGTCACCGGCGTTCGGGCTGCCTTCCGGCATGGTGTCCAACGCCCCGAACTGACCGAAGCCGGTGCCCTTGAGCGTGTCGGCCTTCACCGTGAACGGCATGCCGGAAATGGCGAACTGGGCGGCGAGGGCGCCCTGGGCCGTCAGGACGACGAGGGTCGCGGCGATCGCACAGGCGGGGGCCGCCATGAGCGCGGAGCGCCGGAAACGGACGCGGCCGCGGCGCCGTACCGCCTCGGCCGGGGATAAGGAGCGTGCGGGGGTGGGCTCTTCGGGCAGGGCGGGGCCTTCGGACATGGCCATGAGGTGCTCCTGACAATGACGAGGAAACAGACCTGGTGGCGGCGGTGTCCTGGCGCGGACGGCCCCCCGACCCGCCCGGGTTTTCCTCACGTCTCGTGCACGGAGGCGGCCGCGTGGCAGGGAACCGCCTGGACCGTAAACCCGTCGTTACTGCCCAGTCAACTACCGTTCAGTAGAAAGGTGTTGGTGGGGCGCACGGTACGGGATGTCACGTGCACGTGCCCACGTCAGCCATACCGGGATCGCCGACGGCACCGGACCCGCCGGTCCCGTCGTCCCCATCGTTCGCGGGGCATGTACCCGTGAACGGTGCGACCACGACGTGCACCAGCGTGTCCAGCAGACCGGGCAGCTGTCCGGTCCTGTCCTGGTCGACCGCGCGGTGCACCGCCGCATGGACGGCCCCGACGACGGTGTCCACCAGCTCCGCCCGCTCCACCCCCGGCGGCGCGGGCGGCGCGTCGACGAAGAACCGGCGGAAACTGGCCAGAAGTTCGGCACGCGCGCGGCGCCCGGCGGGCCCCGCCGACTCGATCTCGACGACCATCCGGGCGAACGCAGGGGTCTGCGACAGCAGCGCCAGCATCGTCCGCAGTCCGGCCCGCACGGCCGCCGGCCAGGAGGCCGCGCCGCCCGCCTCCTCGTACGGCCGCTGCATGGCCCGTACGACCATCTGGGTACCGCTCCGGTACGCGGCGAGGACCGCGTCCTCCTTGCCCGTGAACAGGGCGTAGAACACGGGCCGGGTCACCCCGGCGGCCCGGCAGATGTCGCTGATCCGGGCACCGGCGTACCCGTGCGCCGCGACCATCCGGGCCACCCCGTCGAGCAACCTCTCGCGCTGCCTCGACGCCACCTGTTCCGGTGTCAGGCGCCGGGGGCCCGGGCGCAGGGAGCGTTCCGGGTCGCGGCCCGTACGCGCGCCGGGCAGGACCTGCCACTCCTCGGTCGGACGAGCACCCTTCACCGGCCACATCCCCCCAGGGCTGTTGACGTCACATACTCGACAGGTTTACAACCCTGATGGGTTTTCCTCTCGTTGTGCGGTCGGCGGCCCGGTCCCCCGGGGACGCGGACCCGCCCGGCACCGCACACCGGACAGCACCGCACACAGCACCGTGTATCACGCTCTCGTCGCGTCCCGCGACATCGTCGGGCCGATCCGTGGCGCCGGATCGGTCCGACAGGAGATGCCCCTCGCTCTGCCTGTCCCCTTCGAGCCGCACCCTTCCCCCGCCACCGGCTGCCGCCGGCCACTCACGCGTGCCCGCACCGGGCGATGTCCCCACATCCCCCGGCAGAGGCGAGTTCCACCACCGCCGTCCCCTCGCCACCCTGGTACGAAAGGACCCCCACCATGAACAAGCGTGCCTTCTTAGCCTCCGCCGGAGCGGCTCTCGCCGCCGTGCTGGCCGTCACCCACCCCGCCGGCGCCGCTAGCGCGGTGCTGACGACCGGCAGTGCGAGCGGACCGTCGGTGGCGGTCGGCGACGTCCTCGCCGCCTCGCTCGCCTCCGGCACCACCGCCAAGATCGCCACCACCTCGGGCGGCAGCACCGGCATCACCTGCAACTCCTCCGCCTTCGGCGCCACCGTCACCAGCAACCCCGCCGCGCCGGGCACCGCGACCGAGACACTGACGTCCCACACCCTGAACACCTGTACGACCAACATCCTGGGAGCGACCGGCGTACAGAGCATCACGGTCAACAACCTGCCCTACACCACGGCCGTCACCTCGGGCGGGACGCTCACCGTGACCGCCGGCAGCACCGGTCCCATCCAGACCACGCTGAAGATCAACACGATCCTCGGTGTGACGACCTGCGTCTACCGGGCGGCCAGTCTGACGGCGACCCCGTCGAACACCGACAACTCGCTCTCCTTCTCCAACCAGCAGTTCACGAAGGCCACCGGCCCCGGCACCTGCCCGGCCAACGGCTACTTCACCGCCAAGTACGGGCCGGTCCAGGACAGCACCCAGGCCGGCGCCCCCGTCTTCGTCAACTGAGTCCTGCGCCCGTCGCCCCAGGTCCGTCCGGGAGCGCGCTCGACGCGTTCCCGGACGGAAGCCGGGCGACGGTCCATTTGGCCTGCGTGGACAGGGCGCTGAGCGCCTTCGCGGACTCCTCGGCGATGGTGGCGAGCAGGCGCCTGGCGTGGCCCATCGTCGTGCGGGCGAGTTCCGTGTCTCCCGCCTCCGCCGCGGCGAGGACCAGTTCGAGGTGCTGTTCCGTGACCAGCCGGCCGAGCCCGAGGCGACGGGCCTCGGGGAACGCGTCCAGCGCCGTCCGTGCCTTCTCCAGAGCGCGGGCGGCGGCCGGGAGGTCACCCTTGCGGCGTTCGAGGCGGGCGAGGACGGAGGCCTCGGAAGCCCGGTCCTGCGGTGAGTCCTGGAGGGAGAGGAGGTTGAACTGGCCGCGGGCCGCCTGGGCGTGGTCGCCGAGGCGTTCCAGTGCGCGGGTCAGCCGGCGGAGCCGGTCCGCGTCCGGGCCGGTGTCGTCCAGCATGCGGATGAGGGCGACCCGCGCGTTCTCGGTCCGTCCCTGCCGGTGGGCGAGGTCGATCCACGTGAAGTCGTCCTCCGGGCGCCGGGCCTCCTCGGCGCGGGCCCACTCGACGGCCTCCGCACTGCTGGTGATCCGGCCGGCCGTCGCCGCGCGCAGCAGCGGTACGTCCTCGTCCCGCCCGTACGAGGCGACCAGCATGGCGGCCAGCCACCGCTCCTCGAACCGCTCGGCCCGCTCGAACCGCTCGGTCCGCTCGGTCCGTTCGGCGTTCTCGTGCTCCAGGAGGAGACGCAGGAGCGGCAGATCGCCGTCGTGGCGGTCGGAGCGGGCCGCGCGCAGGACCCCCGCGCGCAGCACCGGATCGGCGGCCGCTTCCTCCCGTACGGCAGGGTCGTCCGAGCGCAGCCGCTCCAGCGCCGCCCGCCCCGGGGCAAGGACGATCTCCCGCAGCGGCTGCCGGTAGCACTCCTCCAGCTGGTACGCGCACAGCTCGTCGGAGTTGAGCAGGACGTGGTCGGGCTCGGTGCGCCTGGTGGCCGCCTCGGACAGGGCGTGGAGTTCGGTGAGCGGCCGGTCGGGAAGTCCCAGACCGGCGATCAACGTCCTTCTCTGCGCGTCGATTTCGTGGGCGGTCTCTTCATAGGTGTCTGCGTCCCCCTCCCGTACGGCGGCGATCAGGCCCTCCTCGTCCAGGTCGGCGGAGACGTCCTCGCACCACCAGGGCAGCCGGACGAGGATCTCGAGCGCCTCGCTCACGGAGTCGGCGAGGAGCGAGGCGTACCCGTCGGAGGAGGCGTGGAGGACGGCCGTTCCGCCACAGAGGAAGTACGTGCCGCCGGTGTCGTCTCCCGCGATGGCCTCCAGCGACGCGCCTGACGCCAGGTGGACCCCCTCCACGTGGTACGCCCGGTCGATGTCGAAGTTGAAGGGGTAGGCCGCGAGTTCGGCCAGGTCGGGGCGGGTACGCAGGAGTTGCAGTACGGGGTCGGTCATGGGTGTTCACCCTAGGGGGCCCCGGGGCGTTGCCCGCAGGGCCCCGGGGCCTGGACGTACGTCGCCAGGTCGCTAGGTCAGGCGCCACTTCTGGTTGGCCGCTCCCGTGCAGGCCCAGATCTGGGCTCGCGTACCGTTCGCCGAGGACTGGTCCGAGGCGTCCAGGCACTTGCCGGCAGCCACGTTCACCAGGTCCGAGGAGGCGGCTTCATGGCGCCAGTTCTGGGCGCCCGTGCCGTTGCAGGTGTACAGCTGGACCTTGGCTCCGTCCGACGTCGAGCCCGCCGTCACGTCCAGGCACTTGCCCAGTGCCCGTACCGTGCCGTCGGGGTGCACGGTCCAGTGCTGGGCCGCCGTGCCGTTGCAGTCCCAGAGCTGGACGGGCGTACCGTCCGCGTCGGCACCGCCCGCGACGTCGAGGCACTTGCCGCCGAGGCCGACGAGGCCCTGGGTGGCGCTCTGGGTGCCCGCCCAGGTGAAGGTGACGGAGGTCTTGCCGGGGAGGGTGTACGTGTAGTGCTGCGCGCCCCAGTTGACGGTGACGGGCCGCGCTGCGGCGGAGTCGTTGTAGGCGATGAGCGCCTTCGAGCCGTCGGTGTTGCGCCAGGCGACGTTGGGGACTGTCGAGCTGCCGGTGGAGGCGATCCGCTGGGCTCCGGGCCGTACGAACTTCGTGAGGTGGCCCATGGTGTAGTACTCGATCGTGTAGTCGACCTGGCCGTGCCGGGCGTCGCCGTCGTGGACGGTGATCAGGCCGTCGCAGGTGCCGCAGCCGCCGTTGTGCGGGCCGCGGTTCTGGTCGACCGCGAGGGACCACTTGGTCACCGACTTCGCCCAGTTGCGGGTGTAGTCGATGATGTTCGTCATGTCCTCGCGCTGCTGGTTCGCGATCCAGGTGCCGCCGGAGTGCTCGGTCTGGAAGGCGTCCAGCTGCGGGTGGCGGTCGTGGATCTCGGTCTGCTTGGCGACGTTCCCGCCGTAGCCGTGCCAGGCGACACCGCCGAAGTTCGGGTGGCTGCGCACGGCGGGGTCGTCGACGGTCTGGGCGGCGTAGGCGTCGTAGGTGTCCCAGTTCCAGTCGTGGGCGAGGACCTTGGTGGGCAGGCCTGCGGACCGGAGCCTGGGCAGCAGCTCGCTCTTGGTGAAGTACGCGAGGCCGGAGGCGTTCCAGCTCATCGAGGGATAGCCGGAGCAGCAGGTCGGTTCGTTCTGGGCGGTGACGTAGTCGACGGGGACACCCTGGTCACGCCAGCCCTGGAGGTACTTCACGAAGTAGTCGGCGTACGTGCCGTAGTTCTCGGCCTTGAGCCAGCCGCCGTTCAGCCGGCCGCTGTCCTTCATCCAGGCGGGGGCGGTCCAGGGTGAGGCGACGAGGGTGAGCGCCGGGTTGAGCTGCTTTGCCTGCCTGGTGAGCGGCAGGACGTCCTGGAGGTCGTGGGCGAGGGAGAAGCGCGCGAGGGTGGGGTCGGTCTGGCCGGGCGGCAGGTCGTCGTACGTGTAGCCGAACCGGGCGAGGTCGGAGCCGCCCATGGGATTGCGGACGAAGGAGAGGCCGATGCCCTCGGTCGGCGAGAAGAGCTTCTTCATCGTCGCGTCCCGGGTGGCCTGGGAGAGCGCGCCGGAACCCGCCATCAGCCAGGCGGCGGTGTCGGTGAAGGAGGCACCGCCCCCGGAGAAGGTCTGGTAGCGGGTGTTCTCGTCGACGGTGAGGGTGGTGCCGCTCCCTCCGTTTCCGGCCTGGAAGGTGATCGGGGTCTGCTGCTGCAGTCCGCGGGTGACATGGCGGCCGCCGGCGTCGTCGGTGGTGGTCAGCCAGATGTTCACCTGCTCGGCGGCGGCCCGCGCGGGGGCGGCGGAGAGTCCGCCGAGGGTGGTGAGGCCGGAGACGGCGAGGGCGCCGGCGAGGAGGGTTCTCATCAGTCGGCGGGGAGCCTGTGGCCTGTGGTTCGGACGGAGCATGTCGGTGCCCTTCTCGGCAGGGTGTGGGGGAGGTCCGAGAGTCCGGTCGCGGGTCGGGCCGGAGCGCGCCGGGCCCGCGTCGTCCCGGCCGCGGCGTCACATCGTGTCGCGCCGGATCGAGTCGAGAGTGAACTGGGCATCGGGGCGGCCGTCAAGGTGTCGCGTATTCAAATCCTGAACGCATGACCGGAGTTGTGGTGTTCGGCGAGGAGTTCGGGACGTTGACGGTGTGAACTCTTGACGGCAAAGGGGAGGTGGCGGTTGACTCGCCGCACCGCGCCGGAACCGGTTCCGGAAGCGGTTCCGACACCGATGTCAGTCGCTCTACGCGGAGGCCCCGATGCGTGTCACGATCGCCGATGTCGCACGTCGGGCGGGTGTCAGCAAGACGACGGTCTCCCGGGTCCTGAACACCCGGGCCGAAGTCGACTCCGCCACGGCCGCCCGTGTTCGTGAAGTGATCGATGTGCTGGGCTACGTCCCCAGCTCGGGGGCCGTCGGCCTGGCCCGCGGCAGCAGCCGCACGATCGGCATGCTGACGCCCTCGCTCACCTGGCCGTGGATGGGCGAGGTGCTCCAGGGCGTCGTCGACACCGTCGAAGCCGCCGGATACGGCCTGTTGCTCTTCACCTGCAACCGGGGCGCGGACTCCGTCAGCCACTTCGCCGGACAGGTATCGGCCAGGGCGTTCGACGGGCTCCTCGTCGTCGAACCGGAGGGGACCCTCGACACGATCACGGCGATGCACCGGCGCGGCCTGCCCGTCGTGCTCATCGACGACCGCGGCCACCACCCCGCGTTCCCCTCGGTCGCCACCACGAACCGGGACGGAGGCACGACCGCCGCGCACCATCTGCGCGCCTCGGGCCGTACCCGGCCGCTCGTCGTCACGGGCCGACGCGACTTCGGATGCGTACGCGACCGGCTCGACGGGTTCCGCGACGTCCTGCCCGCCGAGCTGGTCGTCGAGGGCGAGTTCACCGAGGACACCGGCCGCCGCGCGGTCCGGCGGGCGCTGGCCGAAGGCTGGGACTTCGACTGCGTCTTCGCGCACAACGACCTCATCGCCGCGGGCGTCCTGGGGGCTCTGCGGGAGGCCGGGCGAAGCGTCCCCGAGGACGTCGCCGTCGTCGGCTTCGACGACATCCCCGTGGCCCGGCACACCGAACCGCCACTGACCACGATCCGCCAGCCGATGCGCCGGATGGGCGAGACGGCCGCCGCGATGCTTCTCGCCGGCCTCGCGGGCGAACCGATCCCCCGCGAGCCGGTCGTCCTGCCCACCGAACTCGTGGTCCGGCGCTCCGCGCCCGCACGCGGATGAGCCGGGCCGCCAGTCCCCCGCGTCCGGCCGGGTCGCATCCGGCCCGGCTCCGACCGTCCCCGTAGCTCCTCCTCGACGCGCGGGTCCCTGCCTGCGCCGGCACGCCCTCACACGCCCCTGATCCGGTACGTCCCTGTCCCGGGTCGTTCCGTCACGTCCCTGTCCCGTACAAGGAGCCGCAATGCCACGAACCACGGCGGTGATCGCCGTCACCGCTCTGCTCGGCACTCTGCTCACCGGAGCCCTGCCGAGCGCCGCCGCCGACGAGCCCCCGCCTGCGCCGGTGGCCGTCGACCGGTTCGAGGGGGAGATCCCCTTCGCCAACCCGCCCGCCGAGGGCATCTTCACCTGGGGCAGCGATGCCGACGACCAGCCGAAGCTGCGGATCGCCGAGCGGGCGGACGCCCCGGAGGGCGCCAAGGTCCTCGAAGGCGACTACGACATCAGCGGCTGGGGCGGCTTCACCCACGACTTCGCCTTCGACAGACCCGCCCACGACTGGACCGCCTCCAAGGGCATCCGCTTCTGGTGGTACGGCCAGAACACCGCTCCCCTGCCGCCCGGATCGGGCAAGCGCATCCACTTCGAGCTCAAGGACGGCGGGGCGAACGGCGAGGCGTCCGAGCTGTGGACCACCTCGTTCACGGACGACTGGGAGGGCTGGCACCTCGTCGAGATCCCGTTCTCCGACTTCCAGTACCGCGCCGACTACCAGCCGGTGGGCGGAATCGACCAGGTTCTCGGGCTCGACGCGATGTGGGGCTACGCCCTCACCCTGCCGCCCGGCTCCCCCGGCACGTTCGCCCTGGACGGCGTGGAGCTCTACGGCAAGGCCGAACCGGCGCTGAACACCAAGGTCGTCACCGAGTCCGTCGTCCACCCGGTGGGCGAGGGCGGCACCGCCCAGGTGAAGGTCTCCGTCGCCACGACGGGCTCCACCCCGCTCGGCGAGCCGGTCACCGTCACGTACACGACCGAGGGTGGCAGCGCGCAGCCCGGCGCCGACTACACGCCGGTCACCGGCACCCTCACCTTCCCGGCCGGCACGGCCTCCGGCTCTTCCCGCTCGATCGCCGTGGCCACGAAGAAGGACCGCTCCGCCGAGTCGGCCGAGACGATCCCGCTCGCGCTGAGCGTGACCGGAGCGAAGGCTCCCACCGAGAACCCGCTCGTCGTCGTGGACGCCCATGGCCTGCCGTACCTGGATCCGAAGCTTCCGGTGAAGAAGCGGGTCGCCGATCTGCTGGGGCGGATGTCGCTCGCGGAGAAGGCCGGCCAGATGACGCAGGCCGAGCGGAACGCGCTGCGGTCGCCGGGCGACATCGCCTCCTACGACCTCGGCTCGCTGCTCTCGGGCGGTGGGTCGGTGCCCTCGCCCAACACCCCCGCGGCGTGGGCGAAGATGATCGACTCCTACCAGCTGCGTGCGCAGGCGACCCGCTTCCAGATCCCGCTGATCTACGGCGTGGACGCGGTGCACGGGCACAACAACGTCGTCGGTTCGACGATCATGCCGCACAACATCGGCATCGGCGCGTCGCGTGACCCGAAGGTCGCCGAGCGGACGGGCGCCGTGACGGCGAAGGAGGTGCGGGCCACGGGCATTCCGTGGGACTTCGCGCCCTGCCTGTGCGTCACGCGCGACGAGCGCTGGGGGCGTTCCTACGAAGCCTTCGGCGAGGACCCCGCCCTGGTGACCGCCATGGAGACCGTGATCAACGGGATGCAGGGCGCGCGGGACGGTCGGGACCTGGACCGGAACGACAAGGTGCTGACCAGCGCGAAGCACTTCGTGGGCGACGGCGGGACCGAGTTCGGGTCCTCGGCCACCGGCTCGTACACGATCGACCAGGGCGTCACGAAGGTCACCCGGGAGGAGCTGGAGGCGGTGCATCTCGCGCCGTTCGCCGAGGCGGTGAGGCGCGGGGCGGGCACGGTCATGCCGTCGTACTCCTCGCTCGACGTCCTCGGCGACGACCAGGGGCCGGTGAAGATGCACGCCAACGCGGAGATGATCAACGGTGTCCTGAAGGAGCGCATGGGCTTCGAGGGGTTCGTGATCAGCGACTGGCAGGCCATCGACCAGATCCCGGGCGACTATCCGAGCGACGTGCGGACGTCGGTCAACGCCGGGCTGGACATGATCATGGTGCCGACGAACTACCAGGACTTCACGCGGACCCTCGAGGACGAGGTGACGGCCGGTCGCATCGGACAGACGCGGATCGACGACGCGGTGGCACGGATCCTGACGCAGAAGTTCAGGCTGGGCCTCTTCGAGCAGCCCTACGCGGACACCTCTCATCTCGACGAGATCGGTTCCGCCGGACACCGTGCGGTGGCGCGCGAGGCCGTCGCCAAGTCCCAGGTGCTGCTGAAGAACGCGGGTGGGGTGCTGCCGCTGAAGAAGTCCCAGAGGGTGTACGTCGCGGGCTCCAACGCCGATGACATCGGTAACCAGGCGGGCGGCTGGACGATCAGCTGGCAGGGTTCGTCGGGGAGGACGACTCCCGGCACGACGATTCTCGAAGGGATGCGGAAGGCTGCGCCCGAGGCGGAGATCGCGTATTCCAAGGACGCATCGGCCGCCGTGGACGGCTACGACGTCGGCGTGGTTGTCGTCGGCGAGACACCGTACGCGGAGGGGTTCGGCGACGTGGGCAACGGCAACGACCTCGAACTGACCGCCGCCGACAAGGCGGCCGTCGACAAGGTCTGCGCCGCGATGACGTGCGCCGTCCTGGTGGTCTCCGGCCGCCCGCAGCTCATCGGTGACCGGCTCGGTGCGATCGACGCGCTGGTCGCCTCGTGGCTGCCGGGGACGGAGGGGGACGGCGTCGCGGACGTCCTCTACGGTGTGCGTCCGTTCACCGGGCAGCTCCCGGTCACCTGGCCGAAGTCCGAGGCGCAGCTGCCGGTCAACGTCGGTGACACGGCGTACGATCCGCAGTTCCCGTACGGCTGGGGGCTGACCACGCTCACGGCCGCTCCGGCCGGTGGGGACTCGGCTCTCCGGGCCATCGGCGTGGCCGCGAAGGTGCTCCAGGCGACGGGCCACGGGACCTCGGCGGAGGGCAGGGCGCTGCTCGGCAAGGCCCGGTCGATCGTCCAGCAGAGGATCGGGGAGAACGTCACGGAGGCGACGGCGAAGCCCTTCGCCGAGGCGGACCACCTGGTTCTGACGGGTGATCTGACGGGTGCGGTGGCGAAGCTGAGGGCCGCGTACAAGGCAGCCGCCTGAGTCGTGGGCGGAAGGACGGAAGGGGGGTGGGGGCAGTCGTTTCACAGGCTGCCCCCACCCCCCTTCCGTCGTCCGTCGTCCGTCGTCCGTCGTCCGTCGGGATTCGTCCGTCGGGATTCGTCCGTCGGGATCGTCACGCGGGCACGGGCGGGGTGTCGCCGGCCGGCCATGGGGCGACGGAGAGGTCGCCGGTCTCGCGGCGGACCTCCACGATGCCCGTGCCGTTGAAGTGGGCGGGGACGACCAGTTCCCTTTCGGCGGCGGCTCGGTCGAGGACCCGGCGGCGGCTCTTGACGGCTGCTGCCGGGTCCAGGCAGAAGCAGCTGTTGCAGGACGGCCTGAGGATCTGTACCGGACTGTGCAGAAGGTCGCCGACGAAGACCGCGCGGTCGCCGCCGGAGTCGAGGCGCAGTACGGCGGAGCCGGGCGTGTGGCCGGGTGCGGATTCCAGGGTCAGGTGTTCGTCGATGCGGTGGGTGCCGTCCCACAGCACGGCCTGGCCGCTGCGGTGCACGGGCGCGATGCTGTCGTCGTACACCAGCCGGTCGTCGGGGTGCCGCCCGCTTCCTGCGATGTTGTCCGGACCGAAGTGGACGTCGTCGGCGGCCGGGACGAGATAGCGCGCGTGGGGGAAGGTCGGGACCCACTCCCCCGCGGCGTCGGTCGTGTTCCAGCCGACGTGGTCGGCGTGGATGTGGGTGTTGACGACGACGTCGACGTCCTCGGGCCGGATGCCGGCGCGCGCCAGGCCGCCGAGGAAGTCGCCCTGCCAGTGGTGGAACTGGGGCGAGCCGGGCCGCTCGCGCCCGTTGCCGACCCCGGTGTCGATCAGGACGGTCCGCCCGGCGCTGCGGAGGACCCAGGTCTGCAGCGCCATCACGGCGTTGTCGCTGTCCGGGTCCCAGTGGTCCGGGGCGAGCCACTCGGCGTTGTCGCGCCACACCTCGGTCTCGGCATCGGGGACGAGGCCTCGCGCCGGAGCGAACGCCCCTCGCCATTCGACGACCCGGATGACCTCGACGTCTCCCAGCATCATGCGTTGCGGGTTCTGCGTGGTGTTCATGTCCACGACCCTAAAGACGCCTTGCCGAGGCTCTCAATGCCCGAACTGCTCCCGTGGATACGCATGCGTCTCACGGGTGATGCCAGGGATAGTGACCGTCATGGATGTGGTGAGCGACGCGATCGCGGCGGTACGCATGGGGCAGGCGGCGTCCGACCGGGTGCGGTTGAGCGGGAGTTGGTGCGCGCGGTTGGCTCCGTACGACGGCGCGGGCTTCCATGTGGTGCTGGAGGGCGGCTGCTGGCTGCTGCCCGAGGGCGGTCCAGCGGTCTCCCTGGGCGTGGGGGACGCCGTCATGCTGCCCCACGGTACGGGGCATGTGATCGCCGACTCCCCCGCCGACGCGGCGACCGTCGCACGGGCCATGCCGTTCGAGCTCTGGACGGGTGGCCCGCCGGGGCCGAGCCGGCTGCCCCGGTCCGTGCCGGGCGGAGTGGAGCTGCTGTGCGGCAAGTACCGCCTCGACCACAGCCGGGTCCACCCGCTCCTGGCGGAGCTGCCCACTGTGGTGCATCTGCCGAACCGGGTGGGCGACCATCCCGAACTGCGGGCCGCCATCGGTCTGCTGGGCGGCGAGCTGACCGCGGGGCGGCCCGGGTCCGGGGTCGCCGTCCCGAGCCTGGTCGACCTCCTGCTCGTCTACATGATCCGGGCCTGGGTGGACCGGGGCGACGGCGGCGCGTGGCCGGCGGCCCTGGGGGACACCGTGACGGCTTCCGCGCTGCGTGCGCTGCACGCCGACCCGGCCGCCGCGTGGACCAACGAGCGGCTGGCCACGGAGGCCGGCGTCTCGCGCCCCACGCTGGCGCGGCGCTTCACGTCCCTGGTGGGACGGCCTCCGATGGCGTACCTCACCTGGTGGCGACTGACCCTGGCGGCCGCCGCGTTGCGCGACACGGGGGACTCCCTGGCTGCGATCGCCCGTCGGGTCGGCTACGGAACCCCGTACGCGCTCTCGCATGCCTTCAGCCGCGAGTTCGGTACGACCCCGGGGCGGTACCGGGCACGGGCGGTGGGCGGCGGCGAGGGGTCGGGGCACGTGGGGTCGGGGGATGCCGGGGCGGGCAGCGAGGACGAAGGTGGTGCAGATCCCGTGCGCGGGACAGGAGTTGTGCGTTAACCGCGTGTGAACGAGGAATTTCCTACCGGCCGGTAGACATGGCGTCGCGCAAGCGTGAACCTAGTCGCGAACATGCCAAACCGTCGTGTTCGTCCAGGCGCGTCCCACCGGACGCGCCTTCGTCCACAGGAGATCCCCCACATGCATCGCCACACCCTCCGCGCCAGAACGGCCCTGTCCGCCGCCGCGGCCGTCGGCATCCTGGTCGCCTCCCCGGCCACGGCCATGGCCGCGCCCGCGGCATCCGTGCCCGCCGTTGCTCCCGCCGCCGTTACCGCAGCGTCCACGGGCGGCGTCGCCGACCTCGCCGGTGTCGACTACGGCACCTGGCGGCGCGACGTCAAGGCGGTCGTCGACCAGGCCCGGCCGTACATCGAGCAGCGCAGCTCGAACGCCGACGGTGAGAAGCAGGCGATCGTCCTCGACATCGACAACACGTCGCTCGAGACGGACTTCCACTTCTTCCTGCACCTGCCGACGCCGGCCGTGCAGGACGTCCGCGACCTCGCGCAGTACGCGCACTCCCGCGGCGTGGCCGTCTTCTTCGTCACCGCGCGCCCCGGCATCATCCACGCGCTGACCCAGTACAACCTGAAGGCCGTGGGCTACCCCGTGTCCGGGCTCTACGTGCGCAGCCTGCCCGACCTCTTCGAGGAGGTCAGCACCTACAAGACGGCCAAGCGCGCCGAGATCGAGGCGCGGGGCTACACGATCATCGCGAACATCGGCAACCGGCCGACCGACTTCGCGGGCGGTCACGCCGAGCGGACGTTCAAGCTGCCGGACTACGACGGCAAGCTCTCCTGACACCCCCGCGCCCCCGGACCGGCCCGTGTCGCACGGGTGCCGAGGTCCGGGGGCGCAGCCTCACGGGCCTGTGCGGTGGCGCCGTCATCGGTCGGGCCTTCGTCAGCAGGTCGCGCGGACGTGGCCGTCGGCGCCCGCGGGGCGGACGTCGGTGTCGCGCAGCACGATGGAGAGCGTGTCGCCCCAGCGTGCGCATGCCCGGGAGAGGCCCTCGCGCTCGTACTCGATGACCAGCACGCGGTTGTCGAAGGCGGTCGCGTAGGGGGCGCATTCGTCGTACTGGCCGCACTCCTCGGCGACCGCGAAGTCGAAGCCGATGTCACGGCCCCGCGGCGCGAGTTCGGCGGCGTTCTTCTGTCCGATCGCCAGTCCGGCCGCATGGGCGCGGCCGACGAGCAGCCGGGCGAAGGCGAGGTCGTGCTCGGGTGTGAGACGGCCCTGGGAGCGTTCGTACGAGTCGAGGTTGTCCGCCTCGACCGCCTGGTAGCCGGCGGTGGCGCAGCCGTCGATCCATGCGCCGACGATCGCGGCGAGCCGCTCGCGCTTGGCCGGGGTGGAGATGTCGAAGAGGACCTCGTCCCAGTCCTGGTCGACGACCAGGTCACCCGAGGCGCTCCGCAGGAGCAGGTCGGGGTGGTGCTCCTCCCACCACTCGGTGGCGTCCGGCTGGGCTTGGAAAGCGTTGACGTAGCAGATGTTGTAGAGCCCGACGGCGGGCTTCGCCGTGCGGTCACGGGAGACCGCGCCGACTCCGGGGGGCGGTGGGTAGGGTCCGCCGATCTGGTAGTCGAACCCCACGTGGGGTTCGGGCGGGACGACCGCGCGGGGCGATGAGGGCGGGGCGGAGTCGCCGTCACCTCCGTCACCGGACGACGCGCATCCGACCGCCGTGGCGGCGAGCACGCCGGCCAGGGTCAGGGCCGACAGCGCGCTGCGGAGGGGGCGGGGGGCGCGGGCGATCACGGTGCGGGGCTCCTGGTCGTCGATTCCTCGGGTCGGCGCACGGCCGCCCACGATCCCCACGGTACGTGCGCGGTCCCGTCGGGCCTGCATCGGACCGCCGGACACGACGAGAACGTCCCGGCAACGCCAGAGGACGTTCAGGCCCTGAGCCTCGCGCGGGACCTGGTCACGACGCCTCGGCCGCCGCCTTGATGCGGCGGCCGAACGCGTCGGCGTCCTTGCGGGCGGCGCCGAGGGCGAGGCCGACGAGGAGCTTGCCGAGGCCGTGGCCCTCCAGGACGTTGAAGATCCTGACCCTGGTTCCGCCGTTCGGGAGGGGTTCGAGGTCGTAGCCGCCTTGGGCGGCCGTGACGGTGTTCTTCGAGATCTCGGCCCAGCGGATCCGGTGCGGTGCGTCGAACTCGGTGATGCGGAACTCGCGCGCCGTCTTCATCCCGGCGTCCTTCACCGTGCTGCGGAAGACGGTGCCCACGGCCGTCGGTGTGTCGGGGACGCGCTCGATCTTCTGCACCCGGGGGCTGAACTTCGGGTCGTTGCGGCCGTCGGCGAGGAACGCGAAGACCTCGTCGATGGGACGGTTCACGTCCGTCGTCGCCTCGAACTGTCCGGACATGAGACCACTCCCTGGTGTGTTCGCCGTCTGCCGGCGAGCGTACGGGAGGGGGTCACGCACCGCACTCCGACCGGGCCGGACGGTCAGCGGGGCGTCCACCGGACGCGCGGCGGGCGCACCGCGGCACAGAGCGGCATGCCGCAGGCGTCGGTCAGACCGAGCCGTCCTTCGGCGGAGCCTCGCTCCATGGCCCGGGCGGGGAGGTCGTCGAGGAAGAGCTTGGCCCGGCGGAACATCGTGAACGCTCCCCCCGGCGGCACCTCGCCCCACGTGAGGTAGAGGAAGCGGGCGCCGCGCCGGCCCTGGACGTACGGCCCGCGGAAGTCCCGCGTCCCGTCCGGCGCGAGCAGCGTCTCGACCGTGAACTCCCACACCGCTTCGGCGGCGTCCGCCGGCACCGCGCCCTCCGGCTCGCGCCCGCGCTGGACCGCGACATGCACGTTGCTGTGGTCGCCGCAGCTGCGTCCGGGCAGGTCGCTGCCGACGATGCGCAGGGAGAGCGCCGTCCTGTCACTCACTCCGAGTCCACCTCGTCGCCGCCCTGTGGTGTCGTCATCGGCTCTCGGCCTCCCGCGCACACCGTAGGGCGCGGCTGTCGGCGTGCTGCGGGATGTGAGGCTGCCCGGACCCTGCGGGCGAGAGGGCGGGGAGGTGTACCCACTCCTCGCCACTCTCAACTTATAGCGCACAGGGGGGCTTGCGGCAAGGCCCCGGTGGTGCCGCACAATCGCCCATCTAAGCCAGCGACCTGCGGACATAGGAGATTCACCCAGTGCGTGTGACCGCCCTGACCACCAGTGCGTTCGACCTTCCCGGCCACCTCTCCGCCAAGGCCGTCCCGGCGCTGATCGGCCGCGACGAGCAGCACTTCGTGGCGATCGCGGAGAGCCTGGAGCAGACGATCGCCGAACTGTCCGAGCGCCTCGACGCCACACGGAAGGCGCCCGGCGGCGTCGGCCGCGAGGCGATGGACCGGGACGCGGAGATCCACCGGCTGAGCAACCGCCTGCGCACCCTGCGCCGCTTCGGCCTCGACCTGTGCCTCGGGCACGTCGTCGCCGCCGACGACCCGGAGCCCGTGTACATCGGACGGCTCGGCCTCACCGACAGCGAGGGGCGCCGGCTGCTGCTCGACTGGCGCTCCCCCGCGGCCGCGCCGTTCTTCGCGGCCACGCACGCCGACCCGATGGGCCTGACGAGCCGCCGCAGGTACCGCTGGACCCGCGGCCGGATCAGCGACTACTGGGACGAGGTGTTCACGGCCGACGGACTCGAAGGGCACGCCGCGCTCGACGACCAGTCCGCCTTCATCGCCAGCCTGGGCGCCACGCGGTCGCCCCGGATGCGCGACGTGCTCGCCACCATCCAGGCGGACCAGGACGCCATCATCCGGGCGGGGTCGCGCGGCGCGCTCGTCGTCGACGGCGGCCCCGGTACGGGCAAGACGGTCGTCGCCCTCCACCGCACCGCGCACCTCCTCTACTCCGACCCGCGTCTCGGTCATCGCCGCGGCGGCGTGCTGTTCGTCGGGCCCCACCAGCCCTACCTCGCCTACGTGGAGGACGTGCTCCCCAGTCTCGGCGAGGAGGGTGTGCAGACCTGCACCGTGCGGGACCTCGTCGCGGAGGGCGCCGGGGCGCCGGCCGAGGCCGACCCGGAGGCGGCCCGCCTGAAGTCGTCCGCGGACATGGTGCGGGCGATCGAGAAGGCCGTCGCGTTCTACGAGGAGCCGCCCGCGGAGGGCATGAACGTCACGACCGACTGGGCCGACTTCTGGCTGAGCGCCGAGGACTGGGCCGAGGCGTTCGCGGCGCCGGAGCCGGGCACCCCGCACAACGAGGCACGCGACCTGATCTGGGAGGAGCTGACCACGATCCTGCTGGGCAAGTTCGACGGGGACGTCGAGCCCGAGGTGTTCCAGAGGTCGCTGCGCAACGACCGGGAACTGGCCGACACGCTCCATGGCGCGTGGCCGCTTCTCGAACCGGCCGACCTCGTCGGGGATCTCTGGTCGGTCCCCGCCTACCTGCGCATGTGCGCCCCGTGGCTCGGTCCGGACGACGTGCGGAAACTGCGGCGCGCGGACGCCCAGGCCTGGACGGTGTCCGACCTGCCGCTGCTGGACGCGGCGCGGCAGCGCCTCGGGGACCCGGAGGCGGCACGCCGCAAGCGGCAGCACCGGGCCGCCGTCTCCGCCGAGCGCGAGCGGATGGCCCGGGTGATCGACGAGATCATCACGACCGCCGACATCGACCAGGCCGGCGACGAGAGCGAGGGCGCCGTGCGGATGCTGCGCGGGAAGGACCTCCAGGACAGCCTGATCGACGAGACCGCCCTGCCCGGCACCGACCGGGACCTCCTCGCGGGTCCGTTCGCGCACATCGTCGTGGACGAGGCGCAGGAACTGACCGACGCGGAGTGGCAGATGCTGCTCCTGCGCTGCCCGTCCCGGAGCTTCACCATCGTCGGCGACCGTGCGCAGGCCCGGCACGGGTTCACGGAGTCGTGGGAGGAGCGGCTGGAGCGGGTCGGGTTCGACCGGATCGAGGTGGCCTCCCTCGGCATCAACTACCGCACGCCCGAGGAGGTCATGGCGGAGGCCGAGCCGGCGATCCGGGCCGCGCTTCCGGACGCCAACGTGCCGGCCTCCGTCCGCAGCAGCGGCGTGCCCGTCGTCCACGGATCGGTCGCCGAGCGCGACGCGATCCTCGACGAGTGGCTGGCCGGGCATGCCGAAGGGACCGCCTGCGTCATCGGCGACCCCGCGTTCCGGGAGACGTCCCGCGTCCGTTCGCTGACGCCCGGGCTGTCGAAGGGTCTCGAGTTCGACCTGGTCGTCCTCGTCGACCCGGAGGCGTTCGGCACGGGCATCGAGGGAGCGGTCGACCGCTATGTCGCGATGACCCGGGCGACGCAGCGGCTGGTCGTCCTGACGGGCTCCTGACCCGGGGGTGACGGACGAGGGCGCCGGTCCCGTGGTGTGCGGGGCCGGCGCCCCTCCGTGGTGGCACTGCCTCTGGCCTGCGCGGATCCTCGCGTGATCCCTCGCACAGACCGACCGGTAGGCGTGCGGCGGCGTGCTAGCGTCCGCGAGCGTGACTTCCGCCCTCGGCGGGCCCCGGCCCGCATCTCCGACGGGTCCGGCCAGCCCCTGCCCGTACGGTGGCGGGACCGGCTCCGCGCCCGCGCCGAGTACGCCGCGCGACCGGGTCGGTCCCGTCGACCGGATCGAGCTGCTCGACCTGTTCGGCGAGGAGTTCGTCGCCGATCCCCACCCCTGGCTGGACGCGCTGCGGACCGGGGCCCCGGTCCATCACGATGCCGCCACCGGGCTGTGGCTGGTCAGCCGGTACGAGGACATCCGCCGGGTGCTGCTCGATCCGGAGGCGTTCCGGCCGGACAACGCCCAGCACGCGGTCACTCCGCTGACCGTTCCGGCGCTGCGGCTGCTCGCCCGCGCGGGGTTCCGGCTGCGGCCCGCCCTGGCCAACAACGCGACCGAAAGCCACGCCGGACTGCGCCGTGTGGTGACGAGGTTCTTCAACGCCCAGCGGGTCGCCGCGGCGGTGCCGGTGATCGAGCGGGTGGCCGGCGAACTGCTCGACAGCGTACGGGCGGAGCTCGACGCGCAAGGTTCCGGCGACCTCTTCGGCACGTTCGCGCACACCCTGCCCTGCCGGGTCATGATGGAGCTCCTGGGGATCGACGATCTGGACCCCGTGACCCTGGTGCGCTGGAGCGACGCCTCGCTGGAGCTCTTCTACGGTCGGCCGACTCCGGAGCGGCAGGTCGAACTCGCCGCGCTCGTGGGCGAGTTCCACCAGTGGCTGACGTCGGTCGTCGTCGACCGGAAGGCAGCGCCGGACAGCTTCGTCGGGGCGCTCGCCCGTCACCGTCTGCCCGACGGCGAGGCGGTGGACGTGCACACGGCGGTCGGCGCGTGCTTCTTCGTCTTCATCGCCGGTCAGTCCACCACCGGCCAGCTCATCGCGACGGTCCTGCGCAGCGCGCTCGCCGAACCCGGCCTGTGGCGGCGTGTGGCACACGAGGAGGGGCTGGCCGAGGCGTGGGTCGAGGAGGTGCTGCGCCGCGAGCCGCCCGTGACGACGTGGCGCCGGCTGACGGCGGCTCCGGTGGAGCTGGGCGGCGTACGGCTCGACGCCGGCGCCGAGTTGCTGCTGATGCTCATGGGCAGCGGCTCCGACACGGAGGTCTTCGACGCCCCGGACCGGCTGCTCCCCTCGCGGGCCAACGTCCGCCACCATCTGTCGTTCGGGGCGGGCCGTCACCGCTGCCCGGGCGCGTCCCTCGCGCGTACGGAAGCGGCGGTGGCCCTCAAGGCGGCGGCCGGCCGTCTCCCCGGTCTCCGGCTCACCCCCGGTGCGCCGCCTCCGCCCGTCCTGGACCTGCTCTCGTTCCGCGCACCGCTGGAGGTGCGGGTGAGTGACGCCCTGTCCGCCGGAGTCTGAGGCGGTCGGACACCGGGGCCCGGCGGTCAGGCGGGCAGCCGGGCGCAGCGGCGGCAGGCGCGGGCCGAGGAGGCCGTCAGGGCGTGGGAGGCCGCGGCGAGGGTGCACGCCAGGGCGATCAGGGGCCATTGAGCGGTCATGAAGGACGCGACGGCGAGTGAGAGGGCGGCAAGGGCCATGGACACCGTGGCCGTCGTGCCGGTCCAGGCGACCAGGAGCGGGAGTCGCTTCGGGGTGGGCAGTCGGCGGGCGAGCGTACCCGTGGCCGCCAGCGCGCTCGCGGCGAGCAGGGCGGCGGCGCCCGCGACGACGGCCAGCAGCTGAGCCGTGCGGGGCAGCAGAGCGTCCTGACCGGTCCCTGTGGTGACGAGGGTGTACCAGCAGGCGAGGAGCAGCGGGGCCACGAGGACGACGGAGCGGGCGGTGTGGCGGGCCTGGGCGATCGTCAGTTCGCGCTGGCAGGAGGGTGCGAGTTCGGCGGGCGTTCCGAACTCCCGTACCGCCTCGCGGACCGCTTCCGCGTAGGGCGTGCCCTCACGGGTGTACGCCTCCGTGGCGTCGGTCAGCCCGTCGCGCACCTCATCGACGAGACGCGCCGTGATGCGGCGCGGACCGTGCAGGGCGCTCCGCAGCTCCGCGGCGTACGCGTCGATCGGATCCCGGGAGGCCTTCGGGTCCCTCGGGTCCCGGGAGGCCTTCGGGTCCGCGGTGTTCGCCGCATCCCTGCGCGCCCTCATGTCGCGGGCCTGGGCGGGGCGGCGGGATTGAGGACCGAGCCGATCGCCGCCGTGAACTCGCGCCAGGCCGCCCGCTCCCCCGCGAGCGCTCCGCGCCCGGCGTCGGTGAGTTCGTAGCAGCGTCGGCGCCGTTCGCCGACCGCGTCCCAGCTGCTGCTCAGCAGCCCGACGCGCTCCAGCCGGTTGAGCGCCGGGTAGATCGTGCCCGTGCGCAGATCGAGCACGCCTCCGCTGCGCTGCTGGACCGCCGTGATGATCGCGTACCCGTGCAGCGGCCCCGGCTCCAGCACGGCCAGCAGCAGTCCGTCGAGGTGCCCTCGCACCGCATCCGCCCTCATAGGTAGGCAGCCTACTCAATGAAGCCGTAGGCATGCTATCTATTGGCAGCCAACATATAGCTCATCGGCTGGAGGGGCCCGCAGTGACCAAGCTGCTGCTGTCCATACACGTACTCGCGGCGATTCTGGTGATCGGGCCGATCACCGTGGCCGCCTCGCTCTTCCCCCGCTACGCACGGCAGGCCTCCCCGGTCGCCGCGCTGTTGCACCGGATCTGCCGGGGTTATGCCGTCGCGGGCGTCGCCGTCCCGGTTTTCGGAATCGCCACGGCGATCCAGCTCGGCGTCCTCACCGACGCCTGGCTGCTCACTTCTCTGGTGCTGACCGCGATCGCCGCCGCCGTCCTGATCCTCGCGATCCTCCCCGGCCAAGGGCGCATGCTGGACGGGGCCGGGACCGCCGGGGGTGACGAGGGTGGCGACGACACGGCCTCGCGTGCGACGGCGTCGCGGCTGGCCATGCTCACGGGCGTCTTCAACGTGCTGTGGGCGGTCGTCGTGGTCCTCATGATCGTCCGGCCCGGCTCGACGACGGGGGCGTGAGGACCGTGCGTGTCCTTCGTGTCGCCGCCGCCGCGGAGGCGGCCTCCCTGGTGGCCCTCCTGGTCAACCTGCTCACCGTGCACGCGCCCGCGGTCTCGTCGCTCCTCGGACCGCTGCACGGGACCGCCTACCTGGTCACGATCGCGGCGGCCTGGCCGGCACCCGGCGCCGCCGCGTCGGGCGCCCGATGGCTCGCCGTCGTCCCCGGGGCCGGCGGACTGCTCGCGCTCCGCCGGCTCCGGAGCGGCCGCCAAGGCGCCCGGACCTCCTGACGGGTCGTGGAGGCCGGTGGCCGACCTCAGACCGGTTTGCGCCACACGGAGATGTGCTTCGTGGAGTCCTGGACGAACGGCGCCCCGTCCCAGTCCGCGACGCGGCGTTCCAGCTCGAGCCCGGCGATCCGTGCCATCAGGTCGAGCTCCGCCGGCCAGGCGTACCGGTGCCGGGAGTTGCCGCGACGGAAGCGGCCGTCGTCACCGTCAGCCGTGAAGTGGTGCGAGACGAGAATCTGCTCGACCAGGTCGAAGGCGTCGAAGCCGAGATGCCGCTCGGAGACGTCGAACGGCACCGCGACCTGGCCGGGCGGCAGGGACCTCAGCGGCGGCACGCCCAGCTCGATGACGAATCGGCCGCCGGGCCGCAGATGACGTGCGGCGTTGCGGAAGCACTCGACCTGCTCGTCCTGCGTGAGCAGGTTCGTGATGGTGTTGTAGACGAGATAGACCAGGGCGAACTCGCCCGGGACGACGGTGGTGGCCATGTCCCCGATGGTCACCGGGAGCACGCTCTCGTCGGTCTTGCGCCGCAGCACCGCCGCCATGTGCTCGGACAGTTCGATGCCCACGACCGGCACGCCGCGCTCCCGGAGCGGGACCCCCACTCGCCCGGTTCCGATGGCGAACTCCAGTGCCCGGCCGTCTCCGGCGAGCTCGGCGAGGAAGGCGAGAGTCGGTCCGAGAGCGGCGGCCGAGGACATCTCGGCCTCCTCGGCGTCGTAGCGGTCGGCGGTCGCGCGGGTCCACAGTTCGCTGCTCGTCACGACCGGCCACTCTGCCGGGTGCCGAGGTGGCTGTCGACTTGATTTCGTCGGGCGTTCTCGGCCGGGGGCATGGTGTTGGCTGGCATCCGACACCATGCCCCGCGTCCGTACGAGGAGTCGACATGTCCCCCGCCGACCAGCCATCCCCGGAGCCGAATCCCCGCCCGGGCACGCCCCACCGCAACGCGCAGCCTCCGACCGCCCAGGCCTCGCTCGGCGCCGGTGTCGTGGTGACCGACGACGCCGGACGGGTACTCCTGGGGCTGCATCCCAGCGGGGCGTGGGAGCTGCCCGGCGGGAAGGTCGATCCGGGAGAGTCCATCGAGTCGGCGGCGGTGCGTGAACTCGCCGAGGAGACCACCCTCGTGGCCGACCCGGCCGATGTCGAGGTCATCGGGATCCTGCTGGACTCGCTGACCTCGACGGAGCTCACCCGGCTGACGGCTGTGGCGGTCGTACGGGCCTTCAGCGGCACCCCGGCCGTGGCGGAGCCGGACAAGATCCGGCGCTGGGAGTGGACTCCGCTCGACCGGCTCCCCCAGCCGCTGTTCACGCCCTCCGCCCAGGCGCTCAGGACGTGGCGCCCCGAACTGCCCATCGAGGAAGGGCCGTTCCACCGCTATCGCGTGGTGCAGCGCCGCTGACGGATCACACCTCGGCCACCAGCGCGTACCGCTCGTCGTCCACCCGCTTGCCCCACAGGTCGTCGTCCGCGTCCCCGTCGAGGGGTTCGACGCGGAGGCGGGCGACGAGCGGGCGGACGGCCGCGGCCAGGTCCTCGGCGCCGATGCCGCCGTGCCATGGCAGGGCCTCGGCCCCGGCGACGTACGGGACGCCGCTCTGCCCGGACTCCCGCCAGCGCCCCTCGACGAGGACCAGCCTGCCGCCCGGCCGCAGGCGCCTCACCCAGCCGCGCAGCGCGGCCTCGGGGTCGGGCAGGGTCCACAGCAGATGCCGGGACAGTACGACGTCGAACCGCTCGTCCCCGGTCGGCGGCGCCATCGCGTCACCGGACAGGAAGCGGCCGCCGAGGCCGGCGGCCGCGAGCTTCGCCCGCGCCTGTTCCACCATCCTCGGCGCCAGGTCGACGCCCGTCACCCGATGCCCCTGGGCGGCGAGGAGCCGCGAGAGGGAACCGGTGCCGCACCCGATGTCGAGGACGTCGGCCGACGCGGTCGGCATCCAGGCGTCGAGGCGCCGGGACCAGGCCTCGCGGGTGCGGTCGTCGCGCAGTCCGTGGTCGGGTTCGTCGTCGAAGGCCGGGGCGGCGGAGTCCCAGTAGGCGGCGATGGTCTCGGTGCGGTAGGTCATCCGACGATCTTGGCATCGGGCACTGACAGCGGGCCGGGAGCCGCGTTCGCGCGCGACGAGGCCACCCCGCCGCACCTAGTCGCGAAATTGAATAGGTACGGTGTTGAATATCGTCGACGCGTGCCGCTGAGGGCACGCCGCACGGAGGAGCAAGAGGCCCATGCACACCGGCCCGTACACGCGTTACGTCGCCCTGGGCGACAGTCAGACCGAAGGTCTCGGGGACGGTGACGACACGACCGGCCTCCGTGGCTGCGCCGACCGGCTCGCGGAGCTGATGGCGGCGAGCAGCCCCGGGCTGGCCTACGCCAATCTGGCTGTACGGGGCCGTCTCGCGGGTCAGGTCCACGCCGAACAGCTCGGGCCGGCGCTGGCGCTGCGGCCGGACGTGGCCACCGTGGTCGCCGGGATGAACGACCTGCTCCGCCCCCGGTTCGACGCGGACGAGGTGGCCGGTCATCTGGAGGCGATGTTCGCCCGGCTCACCGCCGAGGGCGCGCGGGTGGCGACGGTGACGTTCCCGGACACGGGGCGGGTCATCCCGCTCGCCCGGCCGCTCGGCTCACGCGTCCTCGCGCTCAACGAGCGCATCCGTGAGGCGGCGGCGCGGCACGGCGTCGCGGTCGCCGAGACCTTCCACCATCCGGTGGTGACGGACCCCCGGCTGTGGAGCGCGGACCGGCTGCACGCGAGTCCGCTCGGTCACGAGCGGATCGCGGCGGCGGTGGCGCACGCCCTTGGGATTCCCGGGAGCGACGACGCCTGGACCCGTCCGCTGCCCGAGCGTCCGGGCCCCGCGCCGTCCGTCCCGCGCAGGGCGCTCGACGAGGCGCGGTGGGTCGCGGGCTTCCTCGGCCCGTGGCTCGGAAGGCGCCTGCGCGGCCGCTCCTCGGGGGAGGGCCGCACGGCGAAGCGTCCCGAGCTGGTGCCGGTGCCGGCCGGGTGAGGGACGGGGCGGGCCGTACCGCTCACTCGGCGCCGGACGGCGTCAGGAGTCCGAGCGGTCGGCGTCCTTCGCCGCCTTCTCGGCCTGCTTCTCCTTGATGCGGACCGCTTCCTTGCGGACCTCCGCCTGCGTGGCGCGCTCCTTCTGGAGCCACTCGGGGTCGTCCGCCTTCAGCGTCTCGATCTGCTCGGTGGTGAGGGCCTCCGTGATGCCGCCACGGGCGAGGCCGGAGATGGAGATGCCGAGCTTCGCCGCGATCACCGGACGCGGGTGGGGGCCGGTGCGCCGGAGCTCGCGGAGCCACTCGGGCGGATCGGTCTGGAGGGCGTTCAGCTCGGTGCGCGAGACGACACCCTCCCGGAACTCGGCGGGGGTGGCCTCGAGGTACACACCCAGCTTCTTCGCCGCGGTCGCGGGCTTCATCGTCTGGGTGGTCTGGTGCGACGTCATGGTGTCAAGGGTATCGAGCGTGTGAGCTACCTCTGACCACGACCGGTAACCTGGCGGAGTGACTGGCCAGGAAGAACCCTCCTCGTTCCGGCTCGCGTACGTACCGGGAGTGACGCCCACGAAGTGGGTGCGGGTCTGGAACGAGCGCCTGCCGGACGTCCCGCTGACCCTCGTCCAGGTGCCCGCCGCCGAGGCGGACGACCTGCTGCGGACCGGAGGCGCCGACGCCGGGCTCGTGCGGATGCCGGTCGACCGTACGGAGCTCAGCGCGATCCCCCTGTACACCGAGACGACCGTGGTCGTGGTTCCGAAGGACCATGTGGTCGCGGCGGTCGAGGAGGTGTCGCCCGGGGAGCTGGCGGACGAGATCCTGCTGCACCCGCTCGACGACACCCTCGACTGGGAGCGTCCGCCGGGGCGGCCGGCGCTCGAGCGCCCGGCGACGACGGCCGACGCGATCGAGCTGGTCGCGGCGGGTGTGGGTCTGCTCGTGGTCCCGCAGTCGCTCGCGCGCCTTCACCACCGCAAGGACCTCACCTACCGGCCGCTGTCGGACACCCCCGAGTCGCGGGTCGCGCTCTCCTGGCCGCAGGCCGAGCCGACCCCGGACCTGGTGGAGGAGTTCATCGGGATCGTCCGCGGGCGGACGGTCAACAGCACGCGGGGCCGCGCCGCGACACCGCCACAGGCGAAGGCCAAGGCGAAGGCGAAGCGTCCGGAGAAGAGCGGGCGGCCGGCGGACAAGAGCCCCCGAGCCGGTTCCGGCGGTGCGAAGGGCGCCAAGGGTTCGAAGAGCGTCAAGCGCGGCGGCAAGCCCGGCAAGCCCCGCCGCAGGCCGTAGCGGTCCACCGCGCGTCGGCGGACATGACATCCGCGCGTTCCGGTGATGGACAGCGGAACACGGCGGATGATCTTCTGGCGGGATGACCGACGACACGCACGCGTACGCCCGGCGGAACGTCCTCCGGGGCGCCGCCATCGGCACGGCCTTACCGTTTCTGCCGACAACGGCCCACGCCCGCACCCCCTCCCCCGCCACCTCCACCACGGCGGGCGCCGAGGCCCCCGCGCACGGTTCGGCCTCGCTGCGGTGGCTGGGCACGTCCGGCTGGCGGATCGACGTCGGCGGGCGGACGGTGCTCTTCGACCCGTATCTCACCCGCTTCAGGACCGGGCTCTTCGACGGGGGCTTCGACCCGGCCACGCGGATCGCGGCGACCGACCCCACCCTCGTACGGGAGTACGCCGGCCGCCCGGAGCTGATTCTCGTCAGCCACTCCCACTGGGACCACATCGCCGACGTCCCTCACCTCGCCAGAACCACCGGCGCCCGGGTGGTGGGAACCGAGACGACCTTCCATCTGCTGGTGGCGTTCGGTGTCGACCCGCTCCAGATCTCCGTGGTCAAGGGCGGCGAGGTTCTCGACTTCGGCGGCGGCCTCACCGTGGAGGTGGTGGCGAGCCTCCACAGCCGTAACAAGAAGCACTCGTACTTCGCGCCGGGGACGCTCACGGCGCCGCCCGCCGCCGCCCCGGCGACCATCTCCGACCTGCCCGAGGGCGACACGCTCTCCTTCCAGGTCACGGCCGGCTCCGATGGGCCCGCCCTGTTCCTCATGGGCGCGAGCGACTTCGCCGAGCGGGCGGCCGCGGGGCTGCGGCCCGACGTGGCGATGGTCGCGGTCCCGTCCAGCACCGCGACCCACCGGTACGCCCCCCGGCTGCTGCGGACCCTGGGGTACCCGCCGGTGGTCGTCCCGGTCCACTGGGACAACTTCGAGACGCCGCTGCGCGGGCCCGTGGTACCCGACCCGACGATGGACCTGTCCGGGCTGATCGGCCAGGTCCACAAGGAGTCGCCCGCGAGCCGTGTCGTCGTCCCCGACTACCGGACCGTGTACGGCGGTGACATGCGGCCCCGCCGCTGACGCACCGTCGCCCCCGGCGGGTGGCCGGGGGCGACGGCGGTCGGCGTACGTGCGCGTACGGAGAGGGTCACACGGGGATCACCAGGCGACCGGCAGACGTTCGGGGATGCGCTTCATGAAGCGGGTGCGCCAGACGAGCTGGTCGAGCGGCACCGCGAGGTGCAGGTCGGGCATCCGGTCGAGCAGGATCTCCAGGGCGATCTCGGTGTGCCGCTTTCCGAGCGCGGTGGCCGGGCAGTAGTGACCGCCGCCGCCGAAGGAGAGGTGGGTGCCGGCGTTCGGCCGGTCGATGTCCACGCTGTGCGGGTCGGGGAAGACCGCCGGGTCGGTGTTGGCGGCCTCCACGAGGACGAGGAGGAGTTCCCCCTTCCGTACGTCGACGTCCCCGAGCGTGACGTCCTCCAGGGCGAGGCGCGGAAGGCCGTCGGCGATGGACAGGTTGACCCGGAGCAGCTCGTCGACGGCGGCGGGGATGCGTTCCGGCTCCTTGCGGAGCCGCTCCCAGACGTCGGGGTTCTGGAGCAGGGAGAAGAGGGCCATGGTGAGGAAGCCCATGGTGGAGATCATGCCCGCGCCGAAGAAGGTGACGCCGACCGTGGCGAGCATCTCGTCGGTCAGATGGGCGTAGTCGGGATTCCCGCGCAGGGCGGCGAGTTCGGCCATGAGGCCGGTGGTCGCCGGGTCGTCGAGGCGCTCGATCATGTAGGCGATGTCACGGTCCCAGTTGAGCCGGGCGCCGGTGACGGGGCAGGCCGAGTTCATGAACGCGATGTCCAGGCTGGCGGCGAGGCGCGGTGCGTCGGACTCGGGTATGCCGAGGATCCTGCAGTGCAGGTGTTCCGCGTACGGGCTGGTGAACCGGGAGCGGAGGTCCACCGGCGGTCCGTAGGCGAGGAGTTCGTCGACGAGCTCGGAGGCGTGGCGGCGCATCCAGTCGGTGAGGCCGTCGTTCTTGGGGTTGATGGCCTTGAGGACGGCCTTGCGGAGTCCCGCGCCGGTGATGTTCCCCATGTTGTTGACCACCTCGGGCGGGATGGTCAGTGCGTACTGCCGGGGCACTCCGGGGGCGGAGGTGTCCTTGAGCGAGAACCTCGGGTCTTCGAGGACCTGCTTGCAGAGCGCATAGGAGGAAACCAGCCAGGCCTCGTCGCCGGCGATCGTACGGACCCGTTTGACCGGCTCGGCGCGCAGGGACTCGATCTCCGGCGGCAGGCGGTCGCCGCGGGCGGAGAAGGGGAAGTCGATCAGCGTCTCAGTGGTCATCGTGGTCTCCGAGGATCGCGGTGACGATGGCGTGGCCCTGGTTGCGGGAGGCGCGCAGTCCGGAGCCCCGTGAGTAGAGGAGTTCGGCCATCGGCAGGAGCTGGTGGTAGCAGTTGAGCGAGGAGGGGACACCGAGGATCGCGGGGGTGTCCAGAAAGAGCGGTGCCTCGGCGCAGATGTACTGGAGACAGACCTCGCGCTGGCGGGCGGTGGGTGTCTGTCCTTCGAGGACCTTGGAGGAGAGGAAGGCCGAGACGAGCATGTCGCACGTGGCGAGGAACTCGGCGTCGGTGGCGAGCAGGTCGTCCAGGTGTTTGCGCAGGTGCCGGTAGGCGGGGATGTCGAGGAGCGCCGACATGGGGCGTCCTCGGAGCCGTTCGCCGCCGGGGTCGGTGGCGGCGACGGCGTTGTTGACCTTGGCGCGTACGCCGCGGAGGTTCTTGACCGTCTTGCGGCGGGCCTCGTCCGGCGGGTAGCCGAGGGCCTCGTACATGTCGGCGACGTGCAGGTCGGTGTAGATGAGGTCGACCTGCTCGAAGTTGCGGAGTCCCCAGGCGGCGAGGTCGGCCACCCGCTGGGCGGAGAAGTAGCCGTTGCCCGGGGAGATGCCGACGACCGCGTGGGCGCCTTCGGTGTGGATCACTTGGCAGTGCTGCGTGTACGGCTGGACCTTGAAGCTGTCGGTCGCTGTCGTCAAGTGAAGAGATGTCCTTCGTCGCCGCTAGTCCCGTGGGGGCCGTGTGCCCCTGGTGTGGCGGCGACGGCATGAAGTTACCGGCGATCTCCGGAGAGTGACGATTCTGATCGAGACGTGACCTGAAGTCGTCTGTACATGGCGGGAAATGGCGCACCACTTCGAGTTGGAGCGGTGCATTCCGGCCAAAATCTCGATGGGTCCGTCGCCGCGAGCGGCCTCGCCATGAGGAGCCGAGGCCGCTCGCCCGGTCATGCCGTCACGCGGAGCCGGTGGGGCGTCACGCGGAGCCGGTGGGGACCCGGTTGAAGACCCGTCCGCCGAGGTCGATGCCGGCTATGGCTCCGCTCGCGTCACGGGAGAAGAAGCCTCGCTGTCCCTCCAGTCCACCGGCGGTGACGATGAACTCGTCGCCGTCGCCCGGCAGCAGGCCCATGGCGGCGGGCTCGTAGTCCGCGGGCATCTCGAATTCCGCCGACTCCCGGATCTCGGGTTTGATCGCAGCCGCGAGGGTCAGTTCCGTGCCGTCGGTGGCGACGGTGAGGGTCATGGCCTCGTTCTCGTACGCCCCGGCGAGTGTCCGTGCCCGCCCCGCGTCGTACGGCAGCGGCTGCGGGTCCTCGTCCACGACGCCGAGGTAGTGCTCCAGGGCCCAGCGGACGACCGACCGGTTGCAGGGGATGCCGTCCGGGCCGGCGTTGGACATGGCGACGACGGCGAAGTTCCGCTCGGGCACGAGCACCAGCTCGACGAACTGGCCGTTGACCGAGCCGCCGTGCTCGATCGTGCGGACGCCGCCCGCCTCGCGCAGGAACCAGCAGACGCCGAAGCCGTCGCCGAGGTTGCTGCCGCGCAGCTCGACCGTCCGCTGCCTCATCCCGTGCAGCAACTCCGCCGGCAGCAGGCGCTCACCGCTCTCCGTGAGACCGTCACCGAGGTGGAACCGCGCCCAGGCGAGGACGTCCGAGGCGGAGGTCGCGAGGCCCCCGCCGGGGTTGTTGGCCCGGGTGAGCTTCCACTCCCTCGCCACGGCCGGGTTGCCGTGCTCGTCGATGTTGTGGCCCACGGCGAACCGCCTGGTCATGACCTCGCCGGTGCCGAAGAAGCTGTTCGGGAGACCCAGCGGCTCGATCAGGAGCGAGGCGACGGCCCGCTCGTACGTCAGACCTGTGACGTTCTCCAGGACCCGGCCGAGGAGGTTGAACCCCGCCTGGCTGTAGGAGGCCCTGGCGCCGGGCTCACCGATGAACGGGAGGTCCGCCATCTTCTCGACGAAGGCGGCGAGGGCGTCGTCGCCGTCTCCGGTGTCGACGATGAGGTTCCAGTCGAGGCCCGAGGTGTGGTTGAGCAGGTTGAGGACGGTGATCTCGTCCGCCGCCTTCTCGTCGGCGAGGACGAGTTCGGGGACGTAGCGGCGTACGGGCGCGTCCAGGTCGACGCGGCCGTCGGCCACCAGCCGCATGAGCGCGGTCGCGGTGAAGGTCTTCGTCGCCGAGCCCACGAGGAAGAGGGTGTCCTCGTCGACCGGGAGCGGGTTCTCGATGCTGGTCACGCCGTGGCCGGCGAAGGTCTCGCGGCCGTCCGCCCAGACGCCCACGCTGACACCGGGGATCTTGTGCACGGTGGCCGTGCGGGTGACGAACTCGGCCAGCTCGGACGGCTCGGCCTGGGACTGCTCGGTGCGGTGCGCACTCATGGGAGGTTCTCCTGATCGGGTGTCGTCGTTCTCGATGACCACGACGATGCCCGGATGTCCTGACAGCCGGCGGCTCGCACACTGACGGGCGCCGACAGCGGATGTCAGCGCCCGTCAGGACTGGGGCCGGCGACCGTCAGGGCACGGGCCGGCGACCGTCAGGCCATGGGTCAGCGCCCGATCTCGGCGGCCGGGCCCATGACGATGACCGGTTCCTTGGCCGGGTCGAGGGCGCGCAGGAGGTCGCGCATGACGTCCTCGGTCAGGGAGATGCAGGCCTGGGTGGGCCCGCCGTGGTCGACGTGGACCCAGACGCCGCCGCCGCGGTCCTCGCCGAGCGGCCGCTCCCTGTTCAGGGGCGTCGTTCCGGGGACGCGGTTGTAGTCGATGGCGACCACGTAGTCGAACGAGCCCTCCAGGGGTTCGCCGAGGAAACCGGTGCCCGGGGAGACGAACTGCTCGTCCTGGTCGTACGGGAGCTTCGAGCCGGGGTCGGGCAGTCGTCCGCCCGCGTCCCCGAGCCGGAACACACCGATCGGGGTACGCAGGTCGCCGGCCCAGTGGTCGTCCGTCCAGCCGCGCAGGGCGTTGTGGGCGGCCCAGGGGCCGCCCGTGCGCTGCCATCGCCCTGCGGCGTCGCGTTCGTAGAGCACGGCCGTGGCCTTGCTGGTGTCCAGGGACCCGCCCGTGACGACGAACGCCTGCTTCGTACCGTCCGGGATCTGCGCCAGCATCGCCGGTCCGACACCGGGCGGCCCGGCGGGTCCCTTCGGCTCGGCCACGGCGGCCCCGGGCGCACCGAGGGCGCCGGGGGCACCAGGAGCTCCGGGGGCGGCGGAGCCACCGCGTCCGGCCACGGGTGTCCCGGGGGACACGGCTGCTTCGGGCGACCGGGGCGTGGTGGCCGGACCCGCGTTCTTCGACGCGGCACGCGCTCCCGGCGCGGCGGCCGGAGCGGGTTCTTCCGCCGACACCTTCATGTAGCCGATGACCGCGAGTGTCGCGCAGATCGCGGCGGCCACCACGCGCGGGCCGGTGCGGACGTTCCTGACAGGCATGGGGCAGCATCCTCCGACGCTGGGGACGGCAATGCCGCCATACCTACCCGATCCGCGTCCGCGCCTGTCGGATGAACGGTGTACTCACCCGACCGGGGCAGAGCGGACGGCGTGTCACGGCCCACCGTCACCTGAAAGCCCGTCAGGAGAGTGCTTCACCCCGGAGACCCGCCCCCGGCGTGTCGTCGGGCGCCCCGGCAGCGTCGGCGCCGCCGGCGGCCCGGAGTTCATGATCCCGAGTCAGGCGGTGGCAGCGGGGGTTTCGTCGAGTTCCCAGGCGTGGCGCTTGAAGTCACGGACGAAGTCGGGGTGGTCCTCCCAGTTGCGAGCCACTCGGCGCAGGACGTCCCAGTTGTGCTCCAGGGCCTGGTCGATGATGTGACGGAGCGCCGGGTCGGCCGCCGCCCGCTGGTCGGCGAGGCCCTTGACCGCCGCGGCCGCCTTCACGGTGCCGAGGAGGGCCCGCAGCGCGCGGGAGGTGTCGTCCATGCCGAAGCCGTGGTCGCTGCCGTTCTCGGGGTCGAACAGCGGCCGGAGACGGTCCTCGATGAACGCGGTGATCCGCTCGAAGTGCTGGACGTCCATCGGGTTCTCCCTGTCCTGCCGTCGCCCCGCGGGGCGACGGCCTGTTTCGCGTGCTTCTGTGGTCCGCGCGGTGGTGCGTCCGCGCCCGCCGATTATCCCGCCTCCGCTACGGAAGGGACGGCGGGGCCGTCCGTACACCGTCCCAGAGGGCGTACGCCGGTGCCGCGCCCTCGGTGCGGTCGCCGGGCACGTCCCAGACCTGGACGGTGGGCCGGGTGGTGCCGGTGAGCTGGGCCCAGCCCGGGTCTCCGGTGGCGGCGAAGGCGGTCCAGGCGTGGACCATCCGCCGGGAGAGGGCCCGGTCGTCGGCGTCGGCGGAGCCGCCGGTCAGGAAGTCGACTCCGGTGGCGTCGAGGGTGCCGAAGGCGAAGGGCACGTCGGCCGCGTGCCAGGCGTGCACCGGGCTGCCGTCGGGGCGGGTACGGCGCCGGTCGAAGCGGGACAGGAACGTGCGGCCCGCCCCGGCGCGGGCGTGGGCCTCGGCGAGGCGGACGGTGGGCACGGAGAAGACCGCGTCGCCCGCGAGGGCCAGGAAGACGTCGAGTACAGGCGCGTCGGGCATGAGGGCGCGGTAGGCCGTGACGAGGGTTGGGGGAAGACCGTAGTCGGCTGCGAACCGGGCGAGGCCGTCGTCGGTGGTGACCGTCGGCATACTGCCGACCTGGTGCATCAGCCAGTACTCCTCGGTGGTGTGGCAGACGAGGAGGTCGACCGGGTGGGCCGCGCCGTCCGCGGTCGGGGCCTCGACCGGGTCCCGGGTCAGCAGCACACCGTCGAGGACGGGGCCGTAGAGGACGGTGTCGTAGTGGAGGTACCCCGACGCGGGATCGCCCGCGTACCGCGCCGCCACCCGGTCCGAGGCTTCGACGAGGGCCTGCGGGGTCGCGGCGAGCAGGCCGTCGGCGGTGGGGGCGACGCCCGCGGCGTCGGCCACCTCGCGGGCCAGGCGCTCGGCGAACTCCGGCGGGAGGAAGGCGTCGGGGACGCTGTGGACGATGGCGCGGCGGAAGAGCCCGTCGGCCCGTCCGCTGCTCATGAGGCAGGCGATCGATCCGCCGCCCGCGGACTGTCCGGCCACCGTGACGTCGTCCGGGTCGCCGCCGAAGGCCGCGATGTTGTCGCGCACCCACTCCAGTGCGGCGATCTGGTCGAGCAGTCCGCGGTTGTCGGGGAAGCCGGGCACGTGCCCGAAGCCTTCGAAACCGAGCCGGTAGTTGCAGCTCACCACGACCGTGCCGGCGCGGGCCAGGGCGGATCCGTCGTAGTCCGGCTGGGCCGAGGAACCGAAGGTGTAGGCGCCGCCGTGGATCCAGAAAAGGACGGGCAGCGGCTTCGAAGCCCCGTCCGGTGCCCAGACGTTGAGCGTGAGGACGTCGTCGTCGCCCGGACGCCAGACCGGGGAGCCGGGCAGCTCCGCCGACTGCGGGGCGACCGCGCCGAACCCGGTGCAGTCCCGCACCTCGTCCCACGCCTCCGCGGGCCTCGGTGCCCGGAATCGCCCGGCGCCGAACGGCGGTGCGGCGTACGGGATGCCCAGCGTGGTCCGCAGCCCGTCGGCGACCGTGCCGCGCACAGGTCCTCGCTGCGTCACGACGGTGTGGTCGGCGGTGCCCGCACGCACAGGTGGATCTCCCTCTCGACACCGTCGGCCTCTCCGCGCGGCAGCCCACGCTGACACGCGCCCCGGGGGCCGGACAAGCGATTAAAGATCTTGGGCGAGGCCCTGCGGGGTGTGCGCCGCGGTGCCGTCCCCCTCCAGGGGCTGTTCGGCCCAGATGACCTTGCCCTCGGCCGTGTAGCGGGTCCCCCAGCGCCGCGTGAACTGGGAGATCAGGAACAGCCCCCGGCCGCCCTCGTCGGTGGTGCGCGCGTGGCGCAGGTGCGGCGAGGTGCTGCTGGCGTCGAAGACCTCGCAGATCAGCGTGCGTTCGAGGATGAGCCGGAGCCGGATGGGTCCGGTGGCGTGCCGGATGGCGTTGGTGACGAGTTCGCTGACGACGAGTTCGGTGGTGAAGGCGAGCTCGTCCAGGCCCCAGGCGGTGAGCTGACGGGCGGCCATCACCCGGGCGCGGGCGACGACGGCCGGATCGGCGGGCAGCTCCCAGACGGCGACCTGACCGGCCGCAAGACCGCGGGTCCGGACGAGGAGGAGGGCGGCGTCGTCGGTGTACGGCCTGCTGGGGGCCAGCTCGTCGACGATGGCGCGGCAGAGTTCGTCGAGCGGCAGGTCACGGGATTCCAGGACGCGGCGCAGCCCTTCCTTGCCCGCGCCCGGGGCGGCGATGATCCCGTCGGTGTAGAAGGCCAGGACGCTGCCCTCCGCCAGCGGCAGCTCCACGGACTCGAAGGGGAGCCCGCCGACGCCGAGCGCCGGTCCGGGCGGCAGTGCGGGGAAGGTGACCGTGCCGTCGGGCGCCAGGACGGCAGGCGCGAGGTGGCCGGCGCTCGCGATGTCGCAGTGCAGGCCGACCGGATCGTAGACGGCGTAGATGCAGCTGGCGCCGACGCCCGCGGGGGTCGCCGCGCCGCCCAGTTCGCCTTCTGAGCCCTCCCGGGTGACCTGGAGGACGAGGTCGTCGAGATGGGCCAGGAGTTCCTCGGGCGCGAGGTCCAGATCGGCGAGGGTCCGTACGGCGGTGCGGAGCTGGCCCATCGTGGCGGCCGCCTCGATCCCGTGGCCGACGACCTCGCCGACGACGAGGGCGACCCTGGCACCCGACAGGGGGATGACGTCGAACCAGTCGCCGCCGAGGCCGGACAGTTCGTCGGCCGGCCGGTAGAAGGAGGCCGCGTCGACGGCCTCCTGCGTGGGAACGCCGTGCGGCAGCAGGCTGCGCTGGAGTACGAGGGCCGCGGCGCGCTCGCGGGTGTAGCGGCGGGCGTTGTCCAGGCAGACGGCCGCACGCGCCACGAGCTCCTCGGCGAGCCGCAGGTCGTCCTCGTCGAACGCCTCGTCCTGCCGGGCCCGGAAGAACGTGGCCACGCCCAGCGTGACGCCCCGGGCGAGGATCGGCACGACGATCGCCGTGTGCGGTTCGGGCTCGGCGGCCGCCGATGCCGCCATGGGTCCGGCGCCTGTGGCTTCGGCGCCTGTGGGTCCCGCGCCTGTGGGTCCGGTGCCCGTGGGTCCGGCGCCCGTCGGCCCGGAGTCGTTGGTCTCGCCGTCGGTGGGCTCGCCGTCGGCGGGGGGCTCCGCGTCCGGCGGCTCCTCGGCCGGGGGCCGGTGCACCGGGAGGGCCGCGTCCCGTGTCGCGGCGTCCAGGTGCGCGGCGCGCCAGGAGCGGCCGTGGGCCAGGGAGCGGATCTGGGGTGAGGAGGGGAGGTATCCGCACGGCTCCCCCGGCTCCACCATGATCAGGATCCCGCCGGGAACGGTCTGCACCCCGGCACGCATGAGCTGCACGGACGTGGCACCGCCCGTGGGTCCCGGAGCCGGCTCCGCGCCTCGGACGACGGTGTCCAGCAGGTCCACGGCGACGAAGTCCGCCAGGCCTGGCACCGCCACGTCGGCCAGGTCCTGGGCGGTGCCGACCACGTCCAGGCTGCGGCCGATGCGCTCGCTGGCCAGGGCCATCAGGGCGAGGCGCAGCCGGGCCCGGTAGCGGTCGGTGATGTCGACGACCGCGTAACAGACGCCGAGGACACGGCCGTTGTCGTCGTCCAGCCGGACGAAGGACATGGCGTGGGCGTGGTCCCGGCCCGGGTGGGACCGGGGGCGGCCCACGAGCTCGTACCCGAGGACGGGTTCACCGGTCGCGAGGACCTGGCGCATCTTCGATTCCACGAGGTCGGCGTTCATCCCGGGCTGGATCTCCGCCAAGCGCCTGCCGCGCCGCTCCTCGACGGTGCCGCCGCCGAACTGTTCGAGAGCGGTGTTCGACCACACGCACCGCAGCTCGGTGTCGACCAGACAGAATCCGACGGGCATCCGGGTGACCATCCGCTCCAGCAGGGCGGGGCCCATGGTCCACTGCCGGGACGGGGCCGCTCCCACGGCGACGACGAGCCAACGGGCCGTGCCCGCCTCGCCGGGAAGCGGCAGCACGGTGACGTCCACGGCGATCGTTCGGCCGTCCCGGTGACGTGCGAGCAGGACCCCCGACCAGCCGCCGTCCCGGGCCGACGCCTCCAGGATGCCGGGGAGCCGGTCCGCCTCGTCCGCCGCGAGCAGCGCGCCGACGCGCCTGCCGCCCAGCTCCGCCGCGGGGTAGCCCAGCAGCTGCTCGGCCGCGTACGGGCGGCCGACGACCGCTCCGTGCTCGTCGAAGAGGAGGACGACGGAGTCGGCGACGCCGAACACCGCCTCGTGCGCGGTGCTGTCTGTGCCCTCAGGTCTCCCCACGGCCGTCGGCTCCGTTTCTCCACACCCCGCCCTGTTTTTCCCTTCTACCACACTATGACCGGTCTCCGACTGTTGGGTCGGGTTCCGTCGTCACCTCTTCGGCGGACGGACCGGGTTTCCGATCGGCCCGAGGGGTTAGTCAGCACTCAAGGACCGACGATCCGGGAGGCGGGCAACGTGACTCGACCGAAGATTCTCGTGGTGGGCGCAGGCTTCGCCGGGATCGGCTGTGTGCGGCGCCTGGAACGGCGGCTGACGAGCCGCGAAGCGCAGATCTCGCTGCTGTCACCCTTCTCGTACCAGCTCTACCTGCCGCTCCTCCCTCAGGTGGCCTCGGGTGTCCTGACCCCGCAGTCGGTCGCCCTGTCGCTGCGGCGCAGCGAGCGGCACCGCACGCGGATCATCCCCGGCGGCGCGATCGGCGTGGACACCAAGGCCAAGGTCTGCGTCGTACGGACGATCACGGGCGAACTCGTCAACGAGACCTACGACCATCTGGTCCTCGCTCCCGGCAGTGTGACCCGCACGTTCGACATCCCGGGTCTGGGCGAGCACGCGCGGGGCATGAAGACGCTTGCCGAGGCCGTCTACATCCGCGACCACGTCATCGCCCAGCTCGATCTGGCCGACGCCGGGATCGACGAGGCCGAGCGGGCTGCCCGGCTCTGCTTCGTGGTGGTGGGCGGGGGTTACGCGGGAACGGAGACGGTCGCCTGTCTGCAGCGGCTGACCCACAGCGCGGTCAAGCGCTATCCGCGCATCGACCCGAAGCTCATCAAGTGGCATCTGGTGGACCTCGCGCCCAAGCTCATGCCCGAGCTGGGCGACAAACTGGGCCAGGCGGCGCTGGACATTCTCCGGCGGCGCGGGATCGAGGTCTCGCTCGGGGTCTCGGTCGCCTCCGTGGACGCCGAGGCCGTGACGCTGACAGACGGGCGGGTGCTGCCCAGCCGCACCCTGATCTGGACGGCGGGCGTCGCCGCCAGTCCGCTGATCGCCACGCTCGGCGCAGAGACCGACCGGGGCCGGCTGGTGGTCGGCCCCGACATGGTCGTCCCCGGCGTGGACGGTGTGTACGGGCTCGGCGACGCCGCGGCCGTACCGGACCTGGCCAAGAAGGAGAAGGACGCGATCTGCCCGCCGACGGCCCAGCACGCCATGCGGCAGGGCAAGCACGTCGCCGACAACGTCGTGGCCGCCCTGCGCGGCGAGCCGATGTACCCGTACCACCACCGGGATCTCGGCCTGGTGGTGGATCTGGGCGGCCGGGACGCCGTGTCGAAGCCCCTGGGCATCGAACTGCACGGCACCCCCGCGCAGGCGGTGGCACGGGCGTACCACTGGTCGGCGCTGCGGACCAATGTCGCCAAGGCGCGGGTGATGACGAACTGGGTGCTCAACGCCGTGGCCGGCGACGACTTCGTCCGTACGGGATTCCTCGCGTCCCGGTCCGGCACACTCGCCGACTTCGAGTACACGGACGCCTACCTGACTCCCGAGCAGGTGCGGGCCCACACCGCCGCCCTGAACGCCCGGATCTGACAGGGCCCCACGGGGATCCGGGCGGTGGCGCGCCGGGGTGTCAGAGCCAGCCGTTGCGGCGGAAGCTGCGGTGGAGGAGGAAACAGGCGACGGCCATGATCCCGACGACGAACGGATAGCCGTAGGTCCAGCCCAGCTCGGGCATGTGCTCGAAGTTCATGCCGTACACCCCGCAGACCATCGTGGGGACGGCGATGATCGCCGCCCACGCCGTGATCTTGCGCATGTCCTCGTTCTGAGCGACCGTCACCTGCGCCAGATGGGCCTGGAGGATCGAGTCGAGGAGCGCGTCGAAGGACGTGATCTGCTCCGTGATCCGGGACAGGTGGTCGGCGACGTCCCGGAAGTACGGCTTTATCTCCGCCGAGACCAGCGGCAGCGGGGCCGCGGCCAGGGCCTGCAGCGGGCGGTCGAGCGGGGCCACCGCCCGCTTGAGTTCGAGGAGTTCCCGCTTCAGCTGGTAGACACGGCCGGCGTCGCCGCGTGATGCCTGCTCGCTGAAGACGGCCGTCTCGACCGCGTCTATGTCGTTCTGCACGGCGTCGGCGACCGCGAGGTAGTCGTCCACGACGTGGTCGGCGATGGCGTGCAGGACGGCCGCGGGGCCCTTGGCCAGCTGTTCGGCGTCGGCCTCCAGCGCCTCCCGCAGCGGGCCGAGCGAACCGTGCCGCCCGTGCCGGACGGTGATGACGAAGTCCGGCCCGGCGAAGACCATGAGTTCGCCCGTGTCGACGACCTCACTGGTCGCGGTGAGCTCCTCGTGCTCCACGTAGCGGACGGTCTTGAAGACGGCGAAGAGCGTGTCGTCGTACCGCTCCAGCTTGGGCCGCTGGTGCGCGTGCACGGCGTCCTCGACGGCGAGCGGATGCAGGCCGAACAGCTCGGCGAGCCCGGCGAACTCCTCGACGGACGGCTCGTGCAGCCCGATCCACACGAACCCGTCACCCGACTTGCGGACCCGTCGCACCGCCTCCTCGGCGGGGCAGGCTCCGCGCTGCCGCGCCCCGTCCTCGTACAGCACACAGTTGACGACCGAGCTGCCCAGCGGCGAGCGTGCCGGGTGGCTCAGGTCCACGGTCCGGCGGTAGGCACGGCGGACGGTGCGCCTCAGGTTGCGGATTATCGGCACGGCGGGCTCCTCGGGGACGATCAGCGGACAGTGTGCCACCGACGGACCGCAGGTGGGACTCCTGACAAATGTCACATCTTCCTGTGAACAAGATCCTCCCGGGGGTGGAGAGGCGGCCGGGGGACGGCGACAAGGATGGAACCACCGCACTCGTCGAGGAAAGCAGGACCATCCATGTCTTCGTCCCCCAGTGCCCGCCTCGCGGCGGTCGCCACGGCCGCGCTGATCACCCTCTCCGTCCCGGTGTTACCCGCGCAGACCGCCGTGGCGGCGCAGCCCGGCCCTGCCGCCGCCGCTGCCTCCGCCGCCGTGCCGCCGGCAGGGCGCGGCCCTCTCGACCGCGCGGCGCTGCGCGGCTCGCTCGACGCCTTCCACAAGGCCGGGATGTACGGCGCCTATTCGGCGGTCCGCGACGGCTCGGCGCAGTGGCGGGGGGCCACCGGATTCGCCGACATCGACAGCCGCCGGCCCATGGGGCCGAACTTCGAGCACCGGGTCGGCAGCATCACCAAGACGTTCACGGCCGTCGCCGTCCTCCAGCAGGCCCGGGCGGGGCGCATCGATCTCGACGCTCCCGTCGGCCGGTACCTTCCGGATCTGGTGCCCGGCGAACGCGGCCGCCAGGTGACCGTCCGGATGCTGCTCAACCACACCAGCGGCATCGCCGACTACGTCCTGCCCGCCTTCCCCGGCATCCTCGAGAACCCCGGCAAGGCCCTCGACGAGAACCGCCTCCGTCGCATCGCCCCCGAGGAGCTCGTCCGCCTGGGTCTCGCGGCGCCGCCCGTGGCGGAGCGCGGTACGCACGCGTACTCCAACACCAACTACATCCTCGCCGGGCTGCTCCTGGAGCGCGTGACCGGCGAGAAGGCCGAGGCGTACATCACCCGGAACGTCATACGGAAGGCCGGGCTGCGCCACACGTACTTCCCGAGCTCCCCGTCGCTCAAGGGGCCGCACGCCCGGATGTACGAGTCGTTCTTCGGCCTGATCGACCCGCCGCGCGACTACAGCGTCACCGACATGTCGTGGGCCGGCACGGCCGGCGCCCTCGTCTCGACGACGAGCGACCTCAACGACTTCTACCGGGCGCTGCTCGGCGGCCGGCTGCTCGGCGCGGCGGAGCTGCGCGCGATGAAGACCACCGTTCCCGCGTACGAGGCCCCGCCGGGCGAGGAGCCGCGGATGCGGTACGGCCTCGGCATCTACACCCTGCAGATGCGCAGCGGCGGCTGGTACTGGGGTCATGACGGCGGCGTGTTCGGCGCGGGCACATGGGCGCTGTCCACGGAGGACGGTCGTCGTCAGGTCGCCGTCGGCTACAACCTGATGAAGTACCAGCGCTTCGACGAGCAGGGCCGCCCGCTGCCGGATCCGATCACGGACGCGCTGGTCGCCCATGTCGACGGCGCCCTCGCCGGCACCCCCGCGCCCGCGCGCGGTGCGGCGGCGGGGCAGGGTGCGCAGGCGGTGCCGGGGCTGCCGATCGGCCCGGACGCGCTCCACCAGGCGTCCCTGCGGTAGGGCCTGTCTTTTGGATCAGGCCGGATCAGGGAGCGGCGTCATGGGGGTCCCCCCTGCTCGAGCGGAGCCGAGAGCTTGGGGGAGCGTGCGATCGCAAGGCGGAGGATGGAGTCGACGCGGAGCGTCGACGACTGACGACAACGCGGCGAGCGTGCGTGCCAGGCGTCGCGAGCCCGGCATGATCCGAAAGACAGGCCCTAGGCGCCACAGGCGGGCTGCCCGGGGTGTTCTCGCTCCGGGAGCCCCCGCTTCGACGCGGTCGGCGGCATGCGCCATGATCACCGGTCATGAGAGCTCTTGTCGGCATCGAACTGCCGGGCTTCCGACTCGTCGAGCCCGATGTCTGGGTCAGCGACGCGGGTGATGTGCTGTCGCTGCACTTCTTCGCACTGCGCCCGGATCTTCCCGCGTCCCTGGACGACGGCCCGTCGCTGCGCGCCGCGCTGACCCGCATGACCGCGGACGCCGGCGGCGGGCTGATCGAGGCCTCGGTGAAGTCGCTGGGCGGGCTGCCCGCGCTGCGTCAGATACTCAAGCTGCCGATGCCCGGGCAGGCTCATGGGCAGGTCTTCATCGGCAGTTTCACCGTCCCGAGGGCGGAGTGCAGCACGGTGGTGAAGATCCAGGCGCCCGAGCGCGGGACGACCGGCATGCGCGAGGCGATGGTGATGGCGCAGGTCGGTCCGGATGCCTTCTTCCGGGCGCATCCCTACGCCCCGGAGGTCCAGGGCGGGCTGCCGTTCCACGCCGCGGACCACGCCCGTTACGACGCCGAGTTCCCGGACCACCCGCTGACCCGGGTGCGGAACGTGCTCGGCGCGCTGGCCGAGGCCGCCGGCGTGGCACCCGATTTCGCGGCGCTCGCGCCGTTCACGGGCTGAGTGGGGTACGTACGGAACCTGGCGCGTCCCGGCGGGGCTCAGGTTCCCCGGGGAGCAGCCGCTCGCCGGGGGTTCGCACGGAGCGTCGCCGCGAGGGTGGCGAGCCAGGCGACGGTCGCGGTCCACAGCAGGATCTGTCCCAGGGTGTCGAGCCAGCCGACGGCCGCGGCCGTCGAGGTGGAGAGGCAGGCGACCGACGTCATTCCCATGGGGAAGACGGTGGCCCAGCGCCGGACGTCGTAGGCCAGGCGCGGCCGGAGCAGCTCGGCGACGAGCAGGACGACGTACCAGACGAGGTCGACGACCAGCAGGAACAGGGTCGTGCTGCGCAGGGACGTGTGGGTCACTCCGGTCCACACACCCGTCGCGAGGAGCTTGGAGCCCGCGAGAGCGGAGATGGCCATGGCCCCGCCGGCCACCCACTGGTCGCCGGCGCCCGCGCCGACCTGCCCGAAGTCGAAGCGGAGCAGGGCGGCGAGGTAGAGCAGCAGGCCGAGCAGGAAGAAGGCCAGGGAGGTGTAGCCGAGCCAGTCGCCCGCCCAGGGTGTGAGGGTGGCGCCCAGGACCGCGAGCGCCTCGGTGGCGACGCAGATCAGGAAGACACCGCCCGGCATGCCGCCCCGCAGGTGGGTGAGTACCGCCGTGAGCAGCACTGCCCACAGCAGGGCCGATCCGGCGAGGAGCACCGCGGCCAGGTGGGTCCAGCCGAGGAGGGCGACGCGTACACCGAGCACGGTGGTGGCGGCGACGGCGGTCAGCGCGGGCGGGGTGTCGGCCTCGGCGAACCAGCGGCGACGGCTGTGCAGCAGGCGGGAGCCGAAGTCGAAGGCGAGCAGCACCCACAGTGCGCCCGCGATGCCGAGCAGCGTGCGGGACACCGTCTCCAGGCCGGTCAGGTGGAAGCCGACCGAGATGATGCCGGTGGCCATCACCGCCGCTCCCGCGGCGGGCGGGAGCTCGGACCACCAGCGGGCAGTGCGCTCGTTCATGATCCCCATCGCAACGGCTCTGCACCGTGTCCGCCACTCGGCGCGGCGGGGAGGAGCGGAACGGCACCCGGCGGGGTGTGCCCGACGGGGCTGTTCCGGCGAGGCGGCGCAGCCGGGCCCGTTTCCACGGGCCTCAGGTCAGTCCTTGTAGTCCGGGCAGGTCCGGTCCAGAAGGCGGAGCATCGCCGCCCATGCCAGGCCGTACGCGTCGTCGTCCTCGAAGTCGGAGGTCGCCTCGCCGGTGAGCTGACGGGCCGTGTAGGCGCAGATCTCGGCGTCCGGGACGACCAGGGGGACGCCGCTCGACTGTGCGGCGATCTGGATCTCGCAGGCACGCTCGAGGTAGTACATGCGAAGGAACGCCTGGGCCGCGCTCTCTCCCACAGTCAGCAGGCCGTGGTTGCGCAGGACGAGGGCGGGGTGGGTGCCGATGTCGGCGACCAGACGGCGCTGCTCGTCGAGGTTGAGGGCGACTCCCTCGTAGTCGTGGTAGCCGACGCGGTCGTAGAACTCCATCGACATCTGGTTGAGCGGGAGCAGTCCGCCTTCCTGCGCGGCGACCGCGCAGCCGGCCTTGGTGTGGGTGTGCAGGACGCAGTGCGCGTCCTCCCGGGCCGCGTGGATCGCGCTGTGGATGACGAAGCCGGCCGGGTTGACCGGGTGGGGGGTCGGCTCGACGGGGTTGCCGTCGAGGTCGATCTTCACCAGGTTGGAGGCGGTGATCTCCTCGAAGAGCAGCCCGTAGGGGTTGATGAGGAAGTGGTGGTCGGGGCCGGGCAGCCGCAGGGAGATGTGGGTGAAGATCAGGTCGGTCATCCTGAAGTGGGCCACGAGCCGGTAGACGGCGGCGAGTTCGCGGCGCAGCCGGAGCTCTTCGGCGGTCCTCGTCTGCGGGGCGAGCGGCGTGGCGGTGGTCATGCGAGGACTCCTTCGAGGGCGGTGGCGGTGGGATCGACGACGGCTGTCGAGGGGCGGCCGGTGCGGTGCCAGGCGATGACGTTCTCGGCGGGTCCGCACACGTACGCACGGCGCGAGGTGTCGGACAGGAAGGCGCTGTGCGGGGAGAGCTGGATGCGGGGGTGGCGGCGCAGCGGGTCGTCGGCCGGGGGCGGTTCGACCGGGAAGACGTCGAGTGCCGCGCCGGCCAGGTGGTCCCGGTCCAGGGCGTCCGCCAGGGCGACCGGGTCGACGAGTTCGCCGCGCGCGACGTTGACGAGGAAGCCGCCGGGGCGCATGCGCGCGAGGAGCGCCCCGTCGACGAGGCCTCGGGTGGCGGGGGTGAGCGGGACGTGCAGGGAGAGGACGTCGGCGGCCGCGGCCAGGTCGCCGAGGTCGTCGTGGCGTGCGATGCCGGCCGGCCAGTGGGCGGGGTCGGTGTGCGGGTCGTAGGCGGCGACGCGTCCGAAGACCGGTGCCGCGAGCGTCGCGAAGGAGCGGGCGATCCTGCCGAGGCCGACGAGCCCGAGGGTCAGCTCGCTCGCCCGGCGCGGGAGTCGGCCCTCCGAGGTGAACTCCGCGTTCCAGCCGCCGGATCGGACGAGGGCGTCGGCCTGGGGGAGCCGCCGGACGAGGGAGAGCGTGGAGGCGAGCGCGTGGACGGCGACGTCCTCGGTCGCGGCGCCGGGCAGGTTCGCCACCCACACTCCTCGCCTCCGGGCCTCGGCCGTGTCGACCATGTCGTACCCCGCGGACATGGTCGCGATGACGCGCAGTCGGGGGAGCCGTCCGAGGAGCGCGGCGTCGATCCGCGCGTAGCCGACGATCAGGGCGACCGCGTCCCCGGCCACGTCCACGAGGGCGTCGGGGTCCCGCGTTCCGGCGACACGTACCTCGAACCCGGCCTCGGCGAGCAGTCGGACGCCCGGCTCGGGATCCAGGTCGTCGGTGTCGGTGAAAACGGCGACGGGCTGATTCACCCGACCCCCTCTCGGTCGTACTGCTGATTCGTCGGTCGATGACGAGATGAACTTACGTTTCATCTGCACCACTGTCCACCAGCGCATGACACGGTCGCGCGTGACCCGTGTCACGAACGGATCCGCACCGCGGGGCGGTGCCCGAGAATGGCAGTCGGACCCGGGGCCGCCGCCCCCGTGGCCGCCGAGCCGAGGAGATCACCGGGTGGAGCTGGATTCCGTCGACCTGGCCGTCGTACGCGCGCTGCAGAAGGACGGACGCCTCGCGTACGAGACGCTGGCCCAGCACGTCGGCCTGTCCCGGCCCGCGACCCGGGCCCGGGTGCAGCGCCTGCTGGAGTCGGGAGCGGTCCGGGTCGTCGCCGTCGTCCACCCCTCGGTCCGTGGACTGACCGCGTCCGCGCATCTCTCGATCGACGTCGACGGCGCGGCGGAGCCCGTGGCGCGGGCCGTCGCCGAACTCCCCGAGGCCCCGTTCGTCAGCCTGACGGCCGGGCAGCGGGCGATCATGACGGAGTTGCGCACCGAGGGCTTCGAGGCACTGGAACGGAGCATCGAGCGTGTGCGTTCCGTGCCCGGTGTCGCGGTGGTCGACCCGCTGATCGGCACCCGTCATCTCAAGGACCCCTATCTGCTGGCGGACGAGCCGGCCGTGTCGGACCTGGACGACACCGACCTGCGGATCCTCGACGCCCTCGAACAGGACGGCCGGCTCCCCTTCGCCGACCTCGCCGAACGAGTGGGCCTCTCCCCCGGTGCCACCCGCGCGCGCACCCTGCGTCTCCTGGACGGCGGGGTGGTGAAGGTGCTGGCGCTGGTCCGCCCCGAGGTGCTGGGGCTGGGGTACGCGTGCGGGTTCGCGGTACGGGTCGAGGGCGCGCGGGAGCCGGTGGCGCGGGCGCTGGCAGCATCCGAGGAAGTCACTTTCCTGTCGGCCTGCCTGGGACGCGCGGAGCTGGTCGGCACGGTCACGGCGGGCTCCCTCGGGGCCGTGAGGGCGGCGCTGGACGCGATGCGGGCACTGCCGGGCGTACGGAGCGTCGAGAGCTGGATCCATCTGGAACTGGTCAAGGAGCGGTACGACCTCGGCGCACCGGCGGAGTAGATCCACCGAGCGGGGCGCGGGGAGGCGGGGAATCATGCCCCTATGAACGAGAAGCCGGTTGTCGTCGGCGTGGACGGGTCCGAGCACAGCCACCTGGCCCTCGAATGGGCCCTGAGCGTGGCGCAGCGGCTCGACGCTCCCCTGGTCGTCGCCCATGTGCGTTCCGACGCGCTCCAGCTGGGCAGCGCCCGGATCGCCTCGCTCGGCGAGACGCCCGACATTCCGGACGCCGTTCTCGACGGTGTGCGCGCCTGGGTGGAGGAGCAGAGCCCGCGGGTGCCGGTGCGGTTCGACTCGCTCGACGGCTCCGTGTCGGACGCCCTGCTCGACGCGGCCAGGACCGCGCGGTTCCTGGTGACCGGATCGCGTGGACGGGGCGGCTTCGCCAGTCTGCTGCTCGGTTCCTCCGGGCGGACCCTGGCCGTCTCCGCTCCCTGCCCCGTCGTCGTGGTGCCGCACGAGGCGCGGACCGTGTCCCTGGGGGGCGACGCCGAGTCGGGCCGGGTCCTGGTGGGGCTGCACCCGGAGGAGACCGGCGACGAGGTGGTGGACTTCGCCTTCCACGCGGCCCAGCAGCGTGGCGTGGCCCTCGAGGTGGTGACCGCCTACCGGTTGCCGCCGTCGCCGATCATGCTGGTCGGCCCGCCGGCGCCCGCCCTGCAGATGCCGCCGCCGGTGCCCGTGGACGAGACCCCCGACCTGGTCAAGGAGACCGTGAGCCTCCAGGAGGACCGGCTGCGGCCGTTCACCGAGCGGTACAAGGACGTCGAGGTCGTGCCCGTCGTCGTACCGGCGGACGCGGCGGGGCGGCTCGTCGAAGGGTCACGGCGCGCGGCGCTGGTCGTCGTGGGCCGGCACCGCAGACACCGGGTCGCGACGCTCCTGATGGGGTCGGTCGCCCACGCCGTGCTGCACCACGCCCACTGCCCGGTCGCGATCGTCCCGCCCCACGGAACCACGTCGACGTGAGAAGGGCCGGCCGGCGGCGGTCCAACCGTCACGGCAGGGTCCAGAACTGTCGCGTGATCAGGTAGAAGACGGCCACCCAGAAGACGGTGACGACGGCGACGATGCCGAGCCCGATGCGGTTGGTCTTCGCCCGCGACTCCCCCGGTGCGGGCCTCAGCCACCGCCTGAGCAGCGGGTTCACGTAGTACGGCATCGTGAAGAAGCTCATGATGAAGCTCGACAGCAGGTTTCCCACGAGCAGCCCCAGCCAGAGCGGCCATCGCAGCGGCGACAGGGCGAGCGTGAGCAGCACGACGGTCGGGTACAGGCCGACCCAGACGGCGATGGCGGTCTTGGTCTCCGAGGGCGGCGGCGCTTCTCTGCCGTTCTCCTCGAAGGCGAACCAGCTGCCGAACGAGTTGTCGATCGTACGGAGTTTGAAGTCGTCGAACTTGGCGCCCTCGGCCAGCATCACCCGTCGCTTCCTGGACGTCAGCCAGGCGTCGAGGTGCTCGGCGTTGTCGTAGCGGTACAGCGTGGTCCACTCGTCCTGGACGCCCTCGATCGGCCGGAAGAGCTCGGTCCCGCGGAAGCCTTCGAACCGGCTCTCCTCCTGACTCATGCGCTTCTGCCAGTCGAGGAAGTCGTCGATCTGGTGCGGGGCGACGCGGTGGGTCACGACCACGGTCACGAGGGGGTCCGTGGGCTGTGTTCCGCCGCTGATGACCTGCTGGGTCGCGGGGCCGTCGAAGTACCTCTCGCCGGAGTCGAGGAGGCTCTGCCGGGTCGCGCTGTTCATCCACGCCTGCAGATGGGCCACCGAGTCGAAGCGGTAGACGATGACCCAGTCGGGTTGCAGGCCGGTAGGAGGGGAGACCTCGGCGCCCAGGTACCCGGCGTACCGTGCCGCCGCGGTGTTGACGCCCTCCTGCCACCGCTCGTACGCCCGCTGCATGCCCGGCCGGACCCTGCGGCCGATGATGACCGTCGCGGCGGCGTCGGGGGGTGCCGCGGCCTCCGGGTGCCTCTCGGTGGTCATCGGCCCGTGCCCGTCCGCGCGAGCCTGCTCCCGGCGAGCCGGTGGTAGATCCGTTCCGGGGTCAGGGGCAGTTCGCGGTAGCGGACGCCGGTGGCGTCGTGGAGCGCGTTCGCCAGCGCGGGGGCCACGGGGTTGACGCAGCACTCGGCCATGCCCTTGGACCGCATGGGCCCCACGGAGTCCGCGGAGGACACCAGGAGCACTTCGGTGCGGGGGACGTCGGCGAAGGTGGGGATCCGGTAGTTGCGGAGGTTCGGGTTGACCATGACGCCGTCGGCGTCGACCTGGTGGTTCTCCGTCAGCGCGAATCCGATGCCCTGGGCGACCCCGCCGTCCACCTGTCCCCGGACCTGCTCGGGGTTGATCACCACACCGGCGTCGGTCGCCTGGACGCTGTGCAGGACACGGATCTCCCCCGTGACCGGGTGCACGGCGATACGGAAGCCCTGCGTGTTGGAGACCACGCTCCGGGGCGATCCGTACGCCTTGCGGGCGGCGGTGAACCGGATGCCGCGGGAACGGGCGAGGGCGACGAGTTCGGCCAGCGGGACCCGGGTGTCCCCGCAGACGACGTCCTCGTCGTCCATCGTGCACATCACGACATGGACGCCCGCGTGGGCGGCGGCGAACTCCAGGATGCGGTCGCGCACCGCGTTGGCCGCCCGGAGCACCGCGTTGCCCGCCACGAAGAGTCCGGCGCTGGCGAAGGCCCCGGTGTCGAATCCGGTGCGGTCGGTGTCGGACTGTACGAGGCGGATCCGCGACGGCACCGTCCGCAGCTGGGTCGCTGCGATCTGGACGTGCGCGGTCGAGGTGCCCTCACCGAACTCGACGGTGCCGACCGCCAGTTCGTAGACGAGGTCGTCACCGAGGGTCAGCCGGGCTTCGGAGATGTGCTCGGTCGGGGGCGCGGTCTCGTGCAGGGAGCTCGCCACGCCGACACCGACGAGCCACTCCGGGCCGGGCCCTGGCTGGTCTGCCGTACGGGCGAGGGAGCCCGCCACCAGGTCGACGCACTTGCCGAGGCCGTCCTCGTTGAACATCACGTCGTCGGGGCCGTCGTGCATCGCGACGAGCGGATCGCCGGGCCGCACGATGTTGCGGCGGCGCAGGGCGAGGGGGTCCATGTGCAGGGCGCGGGCCAGTTCGTCCATCGCCGACTCCACGGCGAAGGCGGGCTGCGTCATGCCGTACCCGCGCAGCGCCCCGCTCGGGACGGTGTTGGTGTAGACGGAGTAGGCGTCGTACTTCTTGTGGGGGCAGCGGTAGATCATCACGGCGGCCCCGCCCGCGTGGAGCGTCTCGCCGCCGTGGTTGCCGTAGGCGCCCGTGTTGGACACGTTGCGGACCTGGAACGCGGTGAGGGTGCCGTCGGCCTTCGCGCCGAGCCGGACCGTCAGCTTCATCGGATGGCGCGGCGAGGCCGTGGTGAACTCCTCCTCGCGCGTGTACTCGAAGGAGACGGGCCGCCCGGTGTCCAGCGCGGCGAGCGCGGCCAGGTCCTCGGAGATGACCTCCTGCTTGCCGCCGAACCCGCCGCCGACGCGCTTGCAGAAGACACGGAGCTGGTCCGGGCGCAGTGCGAACAGGTACTCCAGTTTGACCTTGGCGATCGACGGTGACTGCGAACTGGTGCGGACGTTCAGCCGGCCGTCCTCCATCCAGGCGATGGAGCCGTGGGTCTCCAGGTGCGCGTGCTGCACGCGGGGGGAGACGTACGTGCCTTCGTGGATCACGTCGGCCGCGGCGAAGCCGGCGTCGACGTCCCCGATGTGCGTATGGATCTCCAGCAGGAGGTTGCGGTCGGGATCGCGGACGAACGGGTCCTCCGAGCCGTGGAGTTGGGGCGCCCCGTCGGCCATGGCCTCCTCGGGGTCGAAGACCGCCGGCAGCACCTCGTACTCCACGGCGAGGCGACGGCAGCCCTCCTCCGCCGCCCCGACGGTGTCGGCCACGACCGCGGCGACGCGCTGGCCGACGAAGCGGACCGTGTCGTCGAGGATGTACGTGTCGTCCGGATCGACGAGGTGGTCGGTGTGGATCGCCGTGGTGAACCGCCTGCGCGGCACGTCCTCCCAGGTGTAGACGCGACGCACGCCGGGGACGGCGAGCGCGGCGGCCCTGTCGACCGACATGATCCGGGCGTGCGCGTGCGGGGAGTGCAGCACCTTGAGGTGCAGCATGCCGTCCATGCGGGTGTCCATCGTGAACTCGGCGCGGCCGGTCACGACGTCCTCGGCCGCCGGCGCGCCCACGCTCGTTCCCACGGCCTTGCCGGGTTCGGCGTCCTGCACGGCGGAGCGGCCCCGTACGGCGTCCTCGATCGCCCGGTAGCCGGTGCAGCGGCAGAGGTTGCCCTTGAGGGCCCGCGGAAGGTCGGCCTTCTGTTCCCCGGTGAACGTGGCCGAGGTCATGATCATCCCGGCCGTGCAGAAGCCGCACTGGAAACCCGGCGCGTCCCGGAAGCGGCGTTGCACCGGGTGCAGGTCGCCGGGCGCCCCGAGACCCTCGATCGTGGTCACCTCGTGGCCTTCCGCGCGGAAGGCGGGGGTGACGCAGCTGTGGACCGGGACGCCATCCAGCCACACCGTGCACGCGCCGCAGTCGCCCGCGTCGCAGCCCTTCTTGACGCCGAAGTGGCCCAGCTCCCGCAGGTACGTGCGCAGGCACTGGCCGGGACGCGGTTCCGCGTCGAAACTCCTGCCGTTGACGAGGTAGGTCATGCCGGGTCCTCTGCCGTGAGTTCGCGGCGGATCTCTTCGGCGAAGTGCCGGGTGAGGTGGCGACGGTGGCCGGGAGTCCCGTTGGGGTCGGCGAACCAGACGTCGGCGGGGATGGCGTCGACGCTCCGTCGCAGGGTGGGGGCGTCGGGCATCCGGTCGAAGGCGAACCGTACCGGTCGGGTGGTTCCGGCGGTGACGGTGAGCAAGAGGTCGCCCATGCCGGGTGTGCGCGTCCCGATCAGGAACACGGTGGAGCGGCCGAGGTGGGTGAGCGTGAACCGGCGGTGGGCGGCGCGCTTGCGCAGGGCACGCGCCGGGATGTGCACGCGGCGCAGGATCTCGCCCGGCGCCAGGATGTTGCGGTGGTCGCCGGTGACGAAGTCCAGCGCGTCGACGGTGCGTACGGAGCCGTCGGTGGCCCACAGCTCGTAGCCCGCTTCGAGGGCGACCGCCAGCGTGATCATCGGACCGGCGGGCAGCGACAGGCAGATGTTTCCTCCCACGGTCGCCGCGTTCCAGATCTTGAACGAGGAGAGGAACGCCTCGCAGGCCGTGGCGAGGAGCGTCCCCGCTGCCCAGTCGCCGGGCGGAACGAAGGCGTGGAGGTCGTGGATCGTGCAGGTGGCCCCGATCTCCAGTCCGGTGTCGCCCGGCACGAGGGGTGCCCACGGCAGCGCCGCGAGGTCGACCAGGCGGCGCAGGTCCGGCTGTTCGACGGAGTACAGCCACGTCCCGCCCGCGAGCCAGGCGTCGCCCTCGCGCCAGTCCGCGCCCGGCCGTTCGGACGGCAGCCGGACGACTTCGGTGACGGTGTTCAGATCCATGGGGAGACACCTGCCCCAGCGCGCGGGGAGCGTGCCCCGTCCAGCGCATCGGGATCGCCTGGAGACGGCCGCGCCCACGTCGTGGGAGACAGGACCGCCGGACACGGCAACTTCCTTCCAGCGTAGCGAGGACGGGCCGTCCTCGCGCGGCCGGAACGGCCGGAACGGGCTGTCGCGGGTCAGGTGAGGAGACTCGGGGCCGCCCGGTCCAGGACGGTGGCGATCCGGTCCCAGGTCTCCTCGTCGCGGGCCGGCGGCTCCAGTGTCTCGCCCCGTCCCGTGCCCCATGCGGTGGCGAGCGCGACCGGGTCGTGGCCGGTCGCGGCGGAGGCCGCGAGCGCGGCCGCGCCGAGGGCGACGAGTTCGGTCGCGGCGGGGACCGTCACGGGGCGGCCGGAGAGGCGGCGGATCGTGTCCCTCCAGGCACGTCCCCGGGCGCCGCCGCCGATCAGGCGCAGCGGGCGGTCCCGTACCGCCGCGTCCGAGGGGTCGAGGCCGCAGGCGCGGAGGAGGTCGTCGAGGGCGCGCAGCACGGTGAACGCGGCACCCTCGTAGGCCGCGCCGAGGATCGCCTGGGGTGTGGTGGTGTGGCGCAGTCCGGTGACGAGGCCGGTGGCGTGCGGAAGGTCCGGGGTGCGCTCGCCGTCGAGGTACGGCAGGACGACGACGCCGTCACCGGGTGCGGTGTCCTCGCGGTCGAGGCCGAGCAGGCCGGCGAACCGGTCCACGGCCAGGCTGCAGTTGAGGGTGCAGCCGAGGGGGAGGTACGTGCTGTCGGCCGCGGCGAATCCGGCGAGGCCGGGGGCGGCCGGGCGGGTCCGGGTGGCGGCGAAGACGGTGCCCGAGGTGCCGAGACTCACGACGGGATGGTCCAGGAGCCCCGCGCCGCCGAGGCCCAGGCCGACGGCCGCGGCCATGTTGTCTCCCGTACCGGCGGCGACGGCGACGCCGGAGGGCAGTCCGAGCGCGCGGGCGGCGGCCGGGGTGAGCGTGCCGACCCGGGTGGCACCGCTGGGGGCGACGACGGGCAGCAGGGACTCGTCGAGGCCGAGGAGGGCCAGGATCCCGGGGTCGTATGCGGAGGTGGCCGTGTCGTACCAGCAGGTGCCCGAGGCGTCGCCGGGGTCCGTGGCGGCGACTCCGGAGAGGCGCTCCGTCAGGAAGTCGTGGGGCAGCCTGACGGCGGCCGTGGAGGCGGCGACGACGGGTTCGTGGGCGCGCAGCCACTGCCAGGTGGTGGCGGTCATCGAGGCGACCGGAACCGAGCCGGTCCGGGCGAGCCAGCCGTCGGGACCGCCGAGCGCGGCGGTGAGTTCGACGGCCTGAGGGGCGGACCGGGTGTCGTTCCAGAGCAGAGCGGGGCGCAGTGGGCGGCCCGCCGGGTCGAGCACCACGAGCCCGTGCTGCTGGCCCGCGACGGCGATGCCGGTCACGGCGGAGGAGGGCGTCCCCGCGTCGGTCAGGGCCGCGGCGACGGCGTCGCGCAGTGCCGACCACCACTGCTCGGGGTCGCTCTCGCGGGCTCCGTGCTCCCCCGTCACCATGTGCGAGGCCCGGCCGGTTCCGCGTACGGCGCCGGTCTCCGCGTCGACGACGAGCGCCTTGGTGGACTGTGTGGAACTGTCCACGCCGATCACGGCCGGGGGCGCGGAGCGCGTCGCCGTCATGGGTCTCACCTTTCGTCGGACCGCGTGCTCACGCAGGCGCGGAGTCGTTGGCACTCCGACGCGGAGTCGTCGGCTTCTCCGGCGCGGAGTCGTCGCCCACTCTGGCGCCGGGTCGCGCCGTACCGTATTAGTTATCTCAGAAAACAAATAGATGGGCCAGGCCGCGCCACGCCCTTCCTTTCGTCCGAGAACGGCAACAAAAGGGATAGACCATGACGGAACACATCTCCCCCGCACGCTTCTCCCCCACCCCCGAGGACCGGTTCACCTTCGGCCTGTGGACCGTCGGCTGGCAGGGCCGCGACCCCTTCGGCGAGGCCACCCGCCCCGCACTCGACCCCGTGGAGTCGGTGGAACGGCTGGCCGCGCTGGGGGCCTACGGCGTCACGTTCCACGACGACGACCTGATCCCCTTCGGGGCATCGGACGCGGAGCGCGAGTCGACGGTCAAGCGCTTCCGGTCGGCGCTCGAACGCACCGGCCTGAAGGTGCCGATGGCCACGACCAACCTCTTCACCCACCCCGTCTTCAAGGACGGCGGCTTCACCGCCAACGACCGGGACGTCCGCCGCTACGCCCTGCGCAAGACGATCCGCAACATCGATCTGGCCGTCGAGCTCGGCGCCACGACGTATGTCGCCTGGGGCGGCCGTGAAGGTGCCGAGTCGGGTGCGGCGAAGGACGTCCGGGTGGCGCTCGACCGGATGAAGGAGGCCTTTGACCTGCTCGGTCAGTACGTCTCCGAGCAGGGCTACGAGCTGCGCTTCGCGATCGAGCCCAAGCCGAACGAGCCGCGCGGCGACATCCTGCTGCCGACGATCGGCCACGCCCTGGCCTTCATCGAGCGTCTGGAACGGCCCGAACTGGTGGGAGTGAACCCGGAGACGGGCCACGAGCAGATGGCGGGACTCAACTTCCCGCACGGCATCGCCCAGGCACTGTGGGCCGGCAAGCTCTTCCACATCGACCTCAACGGCCAGTCGGGCATCAAGTACGACCAGGACTTCCGCTTCGGCGCGGGGGATCTGCGCCAGGCGTTCTGGCTGGTGGACCTGCTGGAGACCGGGGGGTACGAGGGGCCGCGGCACTTCGACTTCAAGCCCGTCCGCACGGACGGCTTCGACGGGGTGTGGGAGTCCGCGAAGAACTGCATGCGCAACTATCTGATCCTGAAGGAGCGCGCGGCCGCCTTCCGCGCCGACCCCGAGGTCCAGGAGGCCCTGACCGCCTCCCGGCTGCCCGAACTCGCCGTGCCCACGGCCTCCGACGGTCTCGCCGGACTGCTCGCCGACACCGGCGCGTTCGAGGAGTTCGACGTGGAGGCGGCGGCCGGGCGCTCCATGGCGTTCGAGCGACTGGACCAGCTGGCGCTCGAACACCTGCTGGCGGTCCGCTGACCGCGCCACCTCCCACTCTTCACCACGACGGGCGCCCGGGCCACGGACCGGGCGCCCGTTGCCGTACAACCCGGACGGGAGAAGACGGTAAGCGCTTTCCGATAATCCTGCGCGAAGCATTGACGAAACATCAACACCCCCTTAGCTTCATCGGCGTTGCCCTTCGTACGTCATATATGAGACGCGATACATGAGATCTGAGAGTGCGTCATGACCTTCGCCCCCAGCCCCATCCCCTCCCGCACCCAGTACGTCCTGGAGGCGATCAAGCACGACATCCTGACCGGTGGACTCAGCCCCGGCCAGGCGCTCGTGGAGACCGAACTGGCCGCCCGTTTCGGGGTGTCGAAGACCCCGGTGCGCGAGGCCCTGAAGACACTGGCCGGCAGCGGCCTCGTGGTGATGAGCCAGTACAAGGGCGTGACGGTACGGATGGTGGACGCCGACATGGCCCGCGAGGTCTACGACGTACGGCTGCTGCTCGAACCGGAGGCCGTGCGCCGTACCGTGGACGCCGGCGCGCCCCTCGACGAGGCGCGGGACGCGCTCGGCCGGGCGGAGGCCGCCGAGGATCCGGCCGAACGCTCCCTGGCCAACAGGGACTTCCACCGCGCCCTCTACCTGCCCTGCGGCAACCCGCTGCTCGGCCGGATGCTGGACGAGGTCCGCGACCAGGCCGCCCTGGTCTCCACCGTGGCCTGGGCCGCGACGCCCTCCTGGCAGCGCGAGGCGGCCGAGCACGAGGAGATCCTCCGGCTCGCGCTGGCCGGCGACTCCGCCGGCGCCGGCCTCGCCGTGCACGACCACATCGCCTCGTTCGTCGAGCGCGCCTTCCCCGAGGACGGTGAGTGACCGGGTGACCAGGAACTTCGAGACCGAGAAGGCCGCGCTCGCCGACGTGGTGGCGATCCCGGTGACGCCGTTCGCCGAGGACGGCTCGGTGGACACCGCCGCCCACCGCGCGCTGTTGCGCCGGATGCTCGACGCCGGCATCCGGACCCTCACACCGAACGGCAACACCGGCGAGTTCTACGCCCTCACGCCCGAGGAGCGCCGCCTCGTCACCGAGGTGACGATCGAGGAGGCGGGCGACCGGGCCGCCGTGCTGGCCGGCGTCGGCCACGACGTGCCGACCGCGATCGCGGCCGCCCGGCACGCCCGGGACTCCGGAGCCGGCATGCTGATGGTCCATCAGCCGGTCCATCCGTACGTATCCGACGGCGGCTGGGTCGACTACCACCGGGCGATCGCCGAGGCCGTCCCGGAGCTCGGCATCGTGCCGTACATCCGCAACGCGCTGCTCGGCGGCGAGCGGCTCGCGGAGCTCGGCGCGGCCTGCCCGAACGTCATCGGTGTGAAGTACGCGGTCCCGGACGCGTCCCGCTTCGCCGGCTTCGCCCGCGACGCCGGTCTCGACCGCTTCGTCTGGGTGGCCGGGCTCGCCGAGCCGTACGCCCCGTCGTACTTCGCGAGCGGAGCGACCGGCTTCACCTCGGGCCTGGTCAACGTGGCGCCCTCGGTGTCCCTGGAGATGCTCACCGCCCTGCGGACCGGTGACTATCCCGCGGCGATGAAGGTGTGGGAGCAGATCCGCCGCTTCGAGGAGCTGCGGGCCGCCAACGGCAACGCGGACAACGTCACCGTCGTCAAGGAGGCGCTGGCCGCTCTGGGCCTCTGCCGCCGCGACATCCGGCCCCCGAGCCGCGAACTGCCGGAGCGGAGCAGGGCCGAGGTGGCGGCGATAGCCGCCGGGTGGCAGGCATGAGCGCCGCCGCCGACTCCCGGAGCACGGACCCGCAGGCCCCGCACGGTCCCGGGGAGCTGCGCAGTCATCGCTGGTACGGGACCGACGGACTGCGCTCGTTCAGCCACCGGGCCCGCACCCGGCAGCTCGGCTATCTGCCCGAGGAGCACCTGGGCAAGCCGGTCGTCGCGATCCTCAACACCTGGTCCGACATCAACCCCTGCCACGTCCATCTGCGCGAGCGCGCGCAGGCGGTGAAGCGCGGGGTGTGGCAGGCCGGCGGCTTCCCGCTGGAGTTCCCCGTCTCCACGCTCTCGGAGACGTTCCAGAAGCCGACGCCCATGCTCTACCGCAACCTCCTGGCGATGGAGACGGAGGAGCTGCTGCGCTCCTACCCCGTCGACGGGGCCGTCCTGATGGGCGGCTGCGACAAGTCGACCCCGGCCCTGCTGATGGGCGCGGCCACCGTGGACCTGCCGACGGTGTTCGTCCCCGCGGGTCCGATGCTCCCGGGCCACTGGCGGGGCGAGACCCTCGGTTCCGGTACGGACATGTGGAAGTACTGGGACGACCGGCGGGCCGGCCTGATCGGCGACGGCGAGCTGGCCGAGCTGGAGAACGGGCTCGCGCGCTCTCCGGGCCACTGCATGACGATGGGCACGGCATCCACGCTCACCGCCGCGGCGGAGACACTGGGTGTGACGATGCCGGGTGCCTCGTCCATCCCCGCCGTGGACTCCGGTCACGACCGGATGGCCGCCGCCTCGGGGATGCGGATCGTCGAGCTCGTCCGGCGGGACCTGCGGCTCTCGCGGATCCTCACCCGTGAGGCGTACGAGGACGCGGTCGCCGCCGTCCTGGCGCTCGGCGGGTCGACGAACGCCGTCATCCATCTGATCGCGATGGCAGGCCGGTCCGGAGTGCGGCTCGCCCTGGACGACTTCGACCGGATCGCACGGTCGGTCCCTGTGCTCGCCGACCTCCGCCCCGGCGGGCGGTACCTGATGGAGGACTTCCACTTCGCCGGCGGCATGCCGGGCTTTCTCTCGCGGCTCACGGACGTGCTCCACCTGGACCGGCCGACCGTCGCCCACCCGACGCTGCGGGAGCAGCTCGACGGCGCCCTGGTGCACAACGACGAGGTCATCAGGGTGCGTTCGCGTCCGCTCGCGGACGAGGGCGGGGTGGCGGTGCTGCGTGGAAACCTGTGCCCGGACGGCGCGGTGATCAAGCACATCGCCGCCGAGCCGCAGCTGCTCAAGCACACCGGTCCGGCCGTGGTCTTCGACGACTACCGCACGATGCAGCGGACCATCGACGATCCGGAGCTCGGGATCACGCGCGACCACGTCCTGGTCCTGCGCAACTCCGGCCCCAAGGGCGGTCCGGGCATGCCGGAGTACGGCATGCTGCCGATCCCCCGCCATCTGCTGGAGCAGGGGGTGCGGGACATGGTCCGGATCTCCGACGCCCGGATGAGCGGTACGAGTTACGGCGCCTGCGTGCTGCACGTGGCGCCGGAGTCGTACGTCGGCGGCCCGCTCGCCCTCGTCCGCACCGGGGACCTCATCACCCTGGACGTCGAGGCGCGCACGCTCCACGCGGAGGTGGACGAGGAGGAGTGGGAGCGCCGACGAGCCTCGTGGACTCCCCCGCCGAAGCGCTACGAGCGCGGCTACGGCGCGCTCTACACCGAGCAGATCTCCCAGGCCGACACCGGCTGCGACTTCGAGTTCCTGGCCAGGCCGGGAACGACTCCGGATCCGTACGCGGGCTAGCCCGGCCCGGTCCACCCCAGCCCCTCCTCGTTCGGTATGTCGAACACCGTCTGCGAAGCGCATCGCGCCCGAGAACGGAGCCGCCGTCATGGCCACAGCCGTGACCCCACCGCCCAAGGCACCAGCGAGAACACCCCCGGGACGCACCCGTCCCCGCCGCGGTACCGGAGTGGCACCACGCCGTCTGCCGTATCTGCTGATCGCCCCGGCGGCGCTGCTGATGCTGGGCTTCATCGCCTATCCGGTGCTCAGCGTCTTCTACTACAGCCTGCAGCACCACAACCCGACGAAGCCCTGGCGGAACGGCTTCGCCGGCTTCGAGAACTTCACCCGGATCCTCACCGAGGACCCGCACTTCTGGGGAACGCTCACCTTCAGTCTGAAGTGGGTCGCCGTGGAGGTGACGCTGCAGCTGCTCTTCGGACTCGCGCTGGCCCTGATCGTCAACCAGTCCTTCGTCGGCCGGGCGCTCGGCCGGGCGCTGGTCTTCTCCCCGTGGGCCGTCTCGGGGGTGCTCACCTCGGCGATCTGGGTGCTGCTCTACAACTCCCAGACGGGCATCACCCGTTACCTCGCGGACCTGGGCATCGGCGAGTACGGGACGTCGTGGCTCTCCGACACGTCCACGGTCTTCTCCGCGGTGGTCGTCGCCGATCTCTGGCGCGGGGTGCCGTTCTTCGCGATCCTCATCCTCGCCGACCTGCAGTCCGTGCCGAAGGATCTGTACGAGGCCGCCGAGGTCGACGGAGCGGGGCGGATACGGCAGTTCGTCCACATCACGCTGCCGCATCTGAAGGACGCGATCATCCTCTCCACCCTGCTGCGCGCGGTGTGGGAGTTCAACAACGTCGACCTGCTCTACACGCTGACGGGCGGGGGACCCGCGGGTGAGACGACGACGCTCCCCCTCTACATCGCCAACACCAGTGTCGACGCCCACAACTTCGGTTACGCCTCCGCCCTGACGACGGTGGCGTTCGTGATCCTTCTCTTCTGCTCGATGGTCTATCTGCGCCTGAGCAAGTTCGGAGGCGAGAGCACGTGATGGCCCGGAACGCCACCACCTCGGCGCCGGCGGCGCCGGCCGTCGCGGCCGGCACGGTGGCCGCCGCACCCCCGACCCGTAGGCCTCCGACCCCGCGCCGCACACGGCGGCGCGCCTGGGACGAGGCCCCGCGCCTGCAGATCTACCTGCCGCTCGGCATCTATCTGCTCTTCACCCTCGTCCCGTTCTACTGGATCGTGCTCTTCGCGGTCCGCCCCGCGGGCTCCACCTCGCTCCTGCCCTGGCCGATGACGACCGCCCACTTCGAGAAGGTCTGGAACGAGCGCAGCTTCGCCACGTTCTTCCAGAACAGCCTGCTCATCGGGGTGGCGACGCTGGTGCTGACCACGGTCGTCGCACTGGCCGGCGGCTACGCGCTGGCCCGGTTCGACTTCCGGATCAAGAAGGGCTTCATGCTGGCCCTGCTCTGCTCCCAGTTCGTGCCCGGCGCCCTGCTGCTCGTCCCGCTGTTCCAGATCTTCGCCAGCCTGAGCATGATCAATTCGCTGGGCAGCGTCATCATCGCCGAGACCGTGTTCCAGCTTCCGCTGTCGATGATCCTGATCAGCGGCTTCATCAGGAACGTGCCGTACTCCCTGGAAGAGGCGGCCTGGGTCGACGGCTGCAGCCGGTTCGGCGCCTTTCGCATCGTGGTGCTGCCGCTGCTCAGGCCGGGGCTCGTGGCGGTCGGCTCGTTCGCCTTCGTCCACTCCTGGAACCACTTCCTGTTCGCCCTGATGTTCCTCAGCAGCCAGGAGAAGCAGACGATCCCGGTCGGCCTCAACACGCTGATGGGTGCGGACAGTGTGGATCTCGGCGCACTGGCCGCGGGTGGTGTGATCGCGGCACTGCCCGTGGTGATCGTGTTCGCCTTCATCCAGAAGTGGCTGGTCACCGGCTTCAGCGCGGGGGCGGTGAAGGGATGACCGCCATGTCCTCCGCTCCTGTGCCCCTTCCCGTCGTCCTGGCCGGCGCCCGCGGTCACGGGCGGTCGCATCTGGTCAACATCCGCCGGCTCGAACGCCTCGGGCTCGTACGGCTCGCCGGCGTCTGCGAGCTGCGGCCGCTCGACGCGGAGGAGCTGGCCGGCTTCGGTACGCCCGAGCAGTCCGACGACCTCGACGCGCTGCTCGCCTCGACGGGCGCCGGGATCGCGGTCGTCTGCACCCCGATCCAGACCCACACCGACCTCGCCCTGACCGCCGCCCGCCGCGGGGCGCATCTGCTCCTGGAGAAGCCCCCGGCTCCGTCGTACGCCGAGTTCCGGCGGATGGCAGACGGGGTCTCCGCGGCCGGGGTGGCCTGCCAGATCGGTTTCCAGTCGCTCGGCTCCCATGCCGTTCCCGCGATCCGGCGGCTGATCGGGGAGGGCGCGATCGGCGAACTCCTCGGTGTCGGCGGGGCCGGAGCCTGGGTCCGCGACGAGGCGTACTTCCGGCGTGCTCCCTGGGCGGGCCGACGGAGGCTCGACGGCGTCGACGTGGTCGACGGCGCCCTCACCAATCCGCTCGCACACGCGGTGGCGACCGCGCTCGCCCTGGCCGGTGCCCCGCGCGCGGAGGACGTCGAGTTCATCGAGACCGAGCTGCTGCGGGCGTACGCCATCGAGTCGGACGACACCTCGTGCGTACGGATCCTCACCACCCGTGGAACCAGGGTCGGCGTGGCGGCGACGCTCTGCGCCGAGACGGCCTCGGAGCCGTACGTCGTGGTGCACGGGAGCCGGGGGCGGATCACCTTCTGGTACAAGCAGGACCGGGTGCTCCTCCAGCGGGCCGGACACGGTCCCGAGGAGACCGTGTACGGGCGGACCGATCTGCTGGAGAACCTGGTCGCCCATGTGGGCGGCGGCGCCGAACTGCTCGTTCCGCCGGGGGCGACCGGGGCGTTCATGCGGGTGGTCGAGGCGGTCCGGCTCGCTCCGGACCCGCTGGAACTCCCGGCGGACGCCTGGCGCTCCGAGACCGGCGCAGGCGCGCCGCGCCGGGTGGTCCCCGGCATCGACGGCCTGGTCGCCGCGTGCGCCGACACCCTCGGCCTCTACTCCGAACTCGGCGCCCCCTGGGCGCCGCTGCCCCCGAAGGTGGTGTGCCGATGAGCGACCCGACGGTACTGCGCTGCGCCGGCCGCCCCGTCGCGCACTACGTCCTGCGGCCCGCGACCGGCCCCGGCCGTTCACCGCGTCCGTATCTGCACCCCGTCTCGACACTCGGCGGCGTCACGGTCACCGAGCAGCTGCCCGCCGACCATCCGCACCATCTGGGCGCCGGGGTCGCCGTCCCCGACGTCGCGGGGTTCAACTTCTGGGGCGGGCGTACCTTCGTCCGCGGCCGGGGGCCGACCGTCCTCGACAACCACGGCGTGCAGCGGCACGAGGGGTTCACACGCCGGGACCACGGCGGCTTCGTGGCGGAGCTGGGCTGGGTCGCCGGAGGCCGGGTCCTGCTCCGTGAGCGCCGCACCGTCTCCGCCGTCCCGCTCGACGACACGGCGTGGGTTCTGGACCTCGCCTTCTCGCTGACCAACACCTCGGGCGAGAAGCTGTCCTTCGGCAGCCCGGCCACGAACGGACGGCCCGGCGCCGCCTACGGCGGATTCTTCTGGCGGGCACCTCGGGAGACCGCCGCGCCGGATGTCTTCGGTCCGGACGCGGAGGGCGAACGGGCCGTGCACGGTGCCCGTGCGGACTGGGTCGCCCTCACGGGCCGCGACTGGACGCTCGTCTTCGCGGGGGCCACCGAGGAGACCCGGCGCGACCCGTGGTTCGTACGCGCAGCCGCGTACCCGGGGGTCGGCTCCTCCCTCGCCTCCCATGAGCGCCTCGCCCTCGCGGCCGGCGCGACGGCGGTGCGCCGTGTGGTCACCGTCGTCGCCGACGGACGCCTCGACCGCGACGGCGCGGCGGCCCTGGTGCACAAGGCGGTGACGGCATGAGAGGGCCCGCGCCCACCGGGGACCTCGGGGACGGGACGTACCGCAATCCCGTCCTGGCCGCCGACTGGTCCGATCCGGACGTCGTGCGCGTCGGCGAGGACTACTACCTCACCGCCTCCAGCTTCGGCCGGGCACCCGGACTGCCGATCCTGCACTCGCGCGACCTGGTCAACTGGAGGCTCGTCGGCCATGCACTGGAGCGGCTGGCCCCGGAGGCCTCCTTCGCCTCGCCCCAGCACGACAGGGGCGTGTGGGCGCCTTCCCTGCGCCACCACGACGGCCGGTTCTGGATCTTCTGGGGTGACCCCGACCACGGGATCTGGCAGATCAACTCCCCTTCCGTACGGGAGGGATGGAGCGCCCCGCACCTCGTGAAGTCGGGCCGCGGCCTGATCGACCCCTGTCCGCTGTGGGACGAGGAGACGGGCGAGGCGTTTCTCGTCCACGCCTGGGCGAAGTCCCGCTCGGGCGTCAGCAACCGGCTCACCGGCCACCGGATGAGCGCCGACGGAACCGAACTCCTCGACGGCGGGAAGACGATCGTCGACGCCGACCGGGTCCCGGGCTGGTTCACGCTCGAAGGCCCCAAGGTGTACCGGCACGACGGGTGGTTCTGGATCCTCGCCCCGGCCGGGGGCGTGGCCACCGGCTGGCAGGGCGCCTTCCGCTCCCGCGGCTTCTTCGGCCCGTACGAGGAACGAGTGGTCCTGGAGCAGGGCGGTACGGAGGTCAACGGCCCGCACCAGGGCGGCTGGGTCCGTACGCAGCGGGGCGAGGACTGGTTCCTGCACTTCCAGGAGCGCGGGGCGTACGGCCGGGTGGTCCATCTCCAGCCGATGCGCTGGGGTGACGACGGCTGGCCGGTCCTCGGCGACGCGGGCTCCCCCGTCCTCGTGCACCGGAAGCCCGCGCTGCCCCGGCAGCCGCTCTCGGCACCGGCGACGGACGACGACTTCCCCGGCGGCCGCTTCGGTCGGCAGTGGCAGTGGACGGCCAACCCGCGGGACGGCTGGACGACCCGGCACTCCGCCGACGGTCTGTGGCTGAGCTGCGGCCGTACGGAGGAGACCGAGGATCTGCGCCGGCTGCCGCACCTCCTCACCCAGCGGCTGCCCGCCCGGCCCTGCGCGGTCGAGGTCGAACTCCGCCTGGACGGCGAGGCGTCGGGCGCCCGTGCCGGGCTCACGGTCCTGGGCGACGCGTACAGCTGGATCGGGCTCCGTCGCCAGGCGGACGGGACCGTCCTCCTGGTCCACCGATTCGCTCCGGTCTCCGCCGAGCGGGAGCGGGACGCGGCGTTCGCGCGGCCCGCCCCGGACGGCCGGGCCCGGCTGCGCGTCGAGATCGACGACGGTGCCCGCTGTCGGTTCTCGTCCGACACGGGTGACGGTCCCACCGACTCCGGTCAGGTCTTCGCGGCCACCCCCTGGCGGTGGGTGGGCGCCCTGATCGGACTGTTCGCCGCCGCTCCGCCGGGCACGGGCCCCGCCGGGACGGCCGTCTTCAGCGCGTTCCGCATCACACCGAACGACACTCCCCCGAGAGAAGAGAGCCGACGATGACCATCTTCCGCAGCGGGCGGCGCAGAGCCGCCGACGCCCTCGCCCTCGCCACCGTCCTCGCCCTGACCCTCACCGCCTGCGGCGACGACGGCAGCGGCGCCGCCGGCGACAAGGGCGCCGAGGGTTCGGGCAAGGGAGAGATCACCTTCTGGGACAACAACGGCGGTGTCCGCACCGACGTCTGGAAGGAGATCATCAAGGACTTCGAGAAGGCCAACCCCGACATCAAGGTGACGTACGTCGGCATCGCCTCGACCGAGGTGCAGTCCAAGTACGACACCGCCATCCAGGGCGGCGGCCTGCCGGACGTGGGCGGCGTCGGCGCCGCCATGCTCGCGGGCATCGCCGCCCAGAACGCCCTGGAGCCGCTGGACGCGCGGGTCGAGTCCGGCGTGCTGAAGGGCAAGCTCAACGCGGGCATGGTCGACAGCGTCAGGTCCGCGGGCGGCCGGGACAAGCTCTTCACCGTCCCCACCTCCGCGAGCAACGGCGTCCTCTACTACCGCACCGACCTCTTCGGGGCGGCCGGTCTCGAAGAGCCCACCACCTGGTCGAAGTTCTACGCGGCGGCCGACAAGCTGACCGCGAAGGAGAAGAACAGGTTCGGCTACACGATCCGCGGCGGCGCGGGCTCGATCGCCCAGGCGCTCGACGCGATGTACGGCCAGAGCGGCATCACGTCCTTCTGGGACGGCGACAGGACGACCGTCAACGATCCCGCGAACGTGGCGGCCCTGGAGAAGTACGCGGCCCTCTTCAAGAGGAACACCCCGGCGGCCGACGTCAACAACGACTTCACCAAGATGGTCGCCCAGTGGGACAGCGGCGAGATCGGCATGCTCAACCACAACCTGGGCTCCTACAAGGACCATGTGAAGGCGCTGGGCACGGTCAAGTTCCGCGGCATCCCCAACCCGACGACGGACGACGGCAAGCGGGTCCAGGTCTCCAACCCGGTCGACGGACTCGGGCTCTTCTCCTCCAGCAAGAACAAGGCGGCGGCCTGGAAGTTCATCGAGTTCGCCGCCTCGCACGAGTCCAACAGCAAGTGGAACGAGTCGGCCGGCGCCATCCCGGCCAACACCGAGGCGGCCCAGGACCCGTGGATCCAGAAGGCGGAGCCGACGAAGCTCGCCGCCGAGGTGCTCTTCAGCGGCAAGGCGACCATCGTGCAGTTGCCGTACTACCTGCCCGACTGGAACACCCTCTCCAAGGCCGACAACGAGCCCGCCTTCCAGAAGGTGCTGCTCGGGAAGTCCACGGCCAAGGAGTTCCTGGACGGCCTGGCCGAGCAGCTCAACACGGCGCAGGCCGAGTGGAAGTCGCAGAACCGGTGACCACCGCACCGACGCGCCGCCGGACCGACTCCGGCTCCGGCTACGACTCCGAGGAGAACAGATGAGTGGACGCAGACACCTGTACCTGACGGGAGCGACCGCGCTCGTCCTGGCCCTCACCGGCGGCCTGACGGCGCCGGCCACCGCACAGGGGGCCGCGGCGCAGGCTGCCGTGGCGGACCCCGCCCGCGCGACGCTGGGAGCCGGGGACGGCTGGGGCTCGGCGGGCACGGGGACGAGCGGGGGCGCGGCGGCCGTCGCCTCCCGCGTCTTCACCGTCACCACCTGGGAGGAGTTCCGGGCGGCCCTCGCCGTCCCGGGCACCGAGCCCAGGATCGTCAAGGTGAAGGGGACACTGAATGCCACGGCCGCGGGCTGCTCGGCGTTCGAGGCGCCGGGCTACGACTTCCCGCGGTACCTCTCCGACTACGACCCGGCCGTGTGGGGCCATGACACCGTCGTCAGCGGCCCGCAGGAGGAGCTGCGGGCGGCATCCGCCCAGGCGCAGGGCCGGGCGATCAAGGCGTACGTCCCCGCCAACACCACCGTCGTCGGCATCGGCAGGAACGCGGGAATCGTCGGCGGGAGCGTGCAGATCCAGGGCGTCGACAACGTCGTGATCCGCAACCTGACCGTCGAGAGCCCGCTCGACTGCTTCCCCCAGTGGGACCCCACCGACGGGGCCACCGGGGCCTGGAACTCCGAGTACGACAGCATGGTCGTGTACGGCTCCACGCACGTGTGGATCGACCACAACACCTTCACCGACGGTGCCCACCCCGACAGTTCGCTGCCGAGGTACTACGGCGAGGTGTACCAGCAGCACGACGGCGAGCTGGACATCGTGCGCGGCGCCGACCTGGTCACCGTGTCCTGGAACGTCTTCGCGGACCACGACAAGACGCTGATGATCGGCAACAGCGACAGCGCGGGCGCCACCGACCGCGGCAGGCTGCGGGTCACGCTGCACCACAACCTGTTCAGGAACGTGATCGAGCGGGCGCCACGGGTCCGCTTCGGTCAGGTCGACGCGTACAACAACCATTTCGTGGTGCCTGCCACCGGATACGCGTACAGCCTCGGAATCGGCCAGGAGTCCCAGCTCGTCGCCGAGAAGAACGCGTTCACCGTGCCGGCGGGCGTCCCTGTGGGCACGATCCTCAAGAAGTGGAAGGACGCCCCGGTCACGACCGTGGGCAATCTCGTCAACGGCCGGCCCGTCGACCTCCTCGCCGTGCACAACGCCGAGTTCCCCGGCGAGATCCTGCGTGACGGCGCCGGCTGGACGCCCACGCTGCGCGCTCGCGTGGACAACCCGCGGGCCGTCCCCGGCCTCGTCGGCCACCGCGCGGGCGCGGGCGGACTCCGCTGACCGGCGCCGGGTGGCGGGCGCCGGCCCACGCCCGCCACCCGGCGCCGGCCGGAGTCCGGAATCCGGCCGACGCCATCCCGGCTCCGTGACGCGGATCACACGCCCCGGCCGATCACTTCACGCGGCCCGTCCGGTCCTCCATACGAGACACACCGCAGCGACAGAACTGGAGCACGACGCCATGGCCGACGCAGTGAAGGGCCCCGCGAGCTACTTCCCCTCGATCGAGAAGAAGTACGGCCGCCCGATCGCCGAGTGGAAGGGGCTCATCCGCTCCTCGCCGCTGACCAAGCACATGGAGCTCGTCTCCTGGCTGAAGGCCGAGCACGGCATCGGGCACGGCCACGCCAACGCCCTCGTCGCGCACACTCTCGCCGAGGACAGCGGCAGGTGATCCCACGGCCCGGTCAATTCGCTCGCGCGCGAGCGGCCGGGCTGGCAGGATCCCCCGCATGACCTACGGAATCGAGTCCCACTCCGCCCTGTGAGCGCCCCGGACGAGCGCGGCGCGCTCACCCCTCGGCCCTCCCTCTACGACTACGCGCTCCGCCGCTCCAGCGCGGAGCCCGGCGGCCGCCTCCCCGATGGCGGCTACCCCCTCCCCGGTCCGCCGCCCCGGCCGCTCTCCCCAACGGAGCTGCGGGAGGCACGGCAGACCGCGATCGACGCCATCACTCCCTTCCTGACCGACCCGGACCCCGAACGCGCCGCCGACGGCGTCCACCGGCGCCTGGACGAGTCGGGCCTCCGGAACCGCCATGTCCGCCGGGTCGTCGACGGCCTCCCTCTGGAGGACGAGACGGCCGCGCGGGCGCTCGCCCGCCGGCTGACCCGTACGGGCTCCGGCAGCGCGGCCGTCGCCCTCGGCGTCGGCCTCCTGGCCCGGCTCGGCGAACCGGAGGACGTGCCCTTCCTCAGGATCCTCGGCCTGTTCCAGGACCTCACCGTCGATGCCGTGCGGGTACTCGACGGCCTCGACCGCCCGACGGCCGCCCTCGTCTGGCTCGCCGTACGCGTCGAGGACCCTGCCGTGCGTCCCCTGGTGGATGCCCTCGCGGCCGGCGACGACGCGGCCGCGAGGGCCGCCCTGACGTCAGTGCCGACGAGCCCGCGTGCCGTCGGGCCGGAGACCGCCCGGAGAATCGCGGAGGCGGTCCGGCTCGCCGACGTCCTGCGCGAGGGTCCGGTCGACCCGGGCGTCCTGGCACAGGCGGCCAGGCTGCTCTCGCGGATGACCAGCCAGCGTGACTACCGTCCCGCGATCCTCCTCTACGACGAGGCCGTCACCGCGTACGAGTCCGTCGTCGAGCGGGCCGCCCTGCTCCCTCCGTCACTCGACCACTGCGCCACGCTCCTCTCGCTCGCCCTCGACCTGCACAGCGGGCCCAGCAGCCTGCTCCCCTGGCGGCCGGGGAGCCGCGAGGCGCTGCTCGACACCCTCGAGTCCGTCCTGCACGGACCCGGGTGGACGGCCGTGGCAGACCTCGACTCCGAGGACCCCGCCGAACGCCGCCGGATCCAGTGGATCCGGCGCACGACCCGGCAGCCCTTCGGCCATCGCGCCGTGGGCGCGCCACGGCTCCGCATCGAGGTCGCCGTACGCGATCCCGCCGACCCGGACGTCGCCGAGACCCGGCCGCTGATCGACGGCCGCCCGCTCCTCCCGAAGGCCTTCGGCCTGGGTCCCGGAAACGCGCCGGAGAGGCTGCTCGACAGCGGGCGTCTGCGGGCGACGGCCGAGCCCCGGGAGGTCCAGCTCGCCGAGGCCTACTGCACCGAGGGCTGCTGCGGTGCCCTCTACGTCACCGTGCAGCGGGAAGGGGACCAGGTCGTCTGGCGTGACTGGCGCCGCCCGTCGTCCGTGCGGCGCGGGCAGCCGGAACTCCCGGCGTACCGCTTCGACGCGGCCGACTACGACGCCGAGATCGCGCGCGCCGAGAGCGACCACTCGTGGGCGTGGCCGGCCCGGATCACGGCGCGCCTCCTCGCCGCGGGTCTGCGTGACCGGCCCGACCTCCTGACGCGCTGGGACGCCCGCTTCGGGTGGGTGGGCACCGACTACCGCGATCCGGACACCACGGTGCTGTCCTTCACCTACCAGCCGGGGCTCGCCCCGCGGGACGGCCTCGCCGGAGGGCGGCTGGACATGGACCGGCCGTGGCTGCAGTTCGTGTGGAACCTGCCGGACGACGACACACCCCCCGAGGCCAGGGCGGCTGCCGCCCTGGCCCGCCTGGAAACGACCGATCCGAAGACCTTCGCCCAGGTCAGAGGCGGCAGCAGGGAGCACGCCGAGGCGCTCGGCCTCCCCTGGCCGGCAGACGACGGAAACCCCGGGCGGGCCGACAGCTGACCGCGGCCGGCGGGGTGACCGGGGGCTAGCGGGTGTCGCCCTCCCAGTCCCAGTGCACGCCGTCGCCCTCCCGCGGCCCGTACCGGGCGTGACCGCCCGGGCCGTAGGCGCCGATCTCCGTGGCGAGGGCGGCCCCCTCCTCGAGCTGTCCCGCGGTCCATCCCGTGACGTCGAGCAGGAGGCCGTCCAGGGGGCCGGCCACCAGTTCGCGGTAGACCCGTCCGGGTCGGGGGCCGGGATGGGGATCGTCATGGTCGGCGCCGTACACACGGCCTCGCATCAGCTCGTCCATACCCGGCAGCATCGCACCCGGCACTGACACCCGCCCGGTCGCGGACGGGCGGTCAGGCCGCCGGGGCGATGTTCTGGTTCGAGCGGAAGACGTTGCCGGGGTCGTACTCCCGTTTGAGGGCGCGCAGCCTGCGGAGCTTCTCGGCGCCGTACGCCTGCTCGACACGGGCCGGGCCCTCCTCCATGAGGAAGTTGACGTAGACGCCCGCGTGGTACGGCTCCAGAGCGGTCCACCACTCCCGCGCCCAGGCTCTCGCCTCGTCGAATCCCTCGGCGTCGAAGCAGTTGCCGTTGATGTTGAAGGTGTGGCCCACGCTCCGCCCGCTGCACGCGGTCTCGTCCTCACCCACGCGGGCGACCGCGCCGCCCAGATGGAAGATGTTGCAGGTCGAGAGCGGCGAGGTGAGCTGCTGGGCGTGGGCCGCGCTGATGCCGATCACCTCGTCGTCGAGGCGCTCGATGTCGCAGGAGCGGACGTAGTACCACCAGCCGGGGCGGAACGACGGGTCGAACATGGACTGGTGCTGGAGGAAGGGCTTGGGCGCGCAGAGGTCGAGGAGCGGAGTTCCGAACGCCCGCAGGGGACGGAGCACCCGCTGTCCGGTCTCGATGTCCCCCGCGTAGCAGCTGATCACCGCGATGACGGGCCTGCCGTGCAGCTCCGGCGGGATCGACGGGAGGGGCGGCGCCTTGCGGTGGACGACGATGGTGGTCAGCTCGTCGGGGACGTCGGTGATCCACTCGCGGTAGAAGGCGAGCACGTGCGGCGCCTCTTCCAGCGGCCAGAGGATCGGTCCGGCGAGCACGGTGGGCCCCACGGGGTTGAGCCGGAACTCGAACTCGGTGACGACGCCGAAGTTGCCGCCCGCGCCGCGCAGGCCCCAGAAGAGTTCGGGTTCGTGGTCCGCGCTCGCCGTGACGAAGGCCCCGTCGGCGGTGACCAGGTCGGCGGAGAGCAGTTGGTCGACCGTGAGCCCGTACTTGCGCATCAGCCAGCCGATCCCTCCGCCGAGGGTCAGTCCGGCGAGGCCGGTGTGCGTCACGATCCCCGCGGGCACGGCCATCCCGAAGTGCTGCGTCTCGCGGTCGAGTGCGCCGAGCAGGACCCCTGCCTGGGCTCGCACCGTGCGGTTCACGGGGTCGACGCGGATGCCGTTCATGGCCGACGTGTCGATGACGAGACCGCCGTCGGCCAGGGACTGGCCGGGGAAGCTGTGGCCCCCGCTCCGTACCGCGACCGGCAGCCCACTGCGTGTCGCGCCCTCCAGCGCCGCGACGACGTCGGCGACGCCGGTGCAGTACGCGATGAGCGCGGGGAACTTGCTGATGGATCCGTTCCAGATGCGCCGTGCCTCGTCATAGGCGGGGTCGTCGGGACGGACGAGCCTGCCGGAGAAGGATCGTTCCAGCTCCTGGAAGGCCGCCTCGTCCACGCGCGCGGCTGCGGGAGGTGCGCCCATCGTCACTCCTCGGCCGATCGGGCTCCTCCTGCCAGGCTCCCACCCGCCGGGAGCTGCTGCCAGCCCGGTCCGGGCGCGCCGGAGCGCTGACGTGCCCGGGGCTCGGCTCAGGCGCCGATGGTTCCGTCGACGCCCTCGCGGAGAAAGTCCGCGTGGCCGTTGTGGCGGCCGTACTCGAGCAGGACGTGGACCATGACCATCCGCAGGGACACGTCCTCGCCCCACCGCGGCTGGTGTCCCGTCAGGTCGAGGGACGCGGCCTCCCGCTCGATCCGCCGGGAGGTCTCGACCTCGGCCTCCCAGGCGGAGAAGGCCTCGGCGCGGGTCGACCGGCTCGCGTCGTAGGCGGCCTGGAAGTCGATCTTGTCCGACCAGACCATCGGCGCCTCACCGTCCTCGAAGACCCGGCGGAACCAGGCACGTTCCACCTCGGCCATGTGCCGGACGAGACCGAGCAGCGACAGCGTGGAGGGAGCCATGGAGCGCTCCCTCAACTGCGCGTCGTCGAGTCCCTCGCACTTCAGGGCGAGCGTCGCGCGCTGGTAGTCGAGAAAGGCGCGGAGGGTTTCGCGTTCGCCGCCGAGCAGGGGCGGTGCGATGCGCGGGTCGGTGGTCACGGGCGCTGCTCCTCGTCAAGATCCGTCGCGTTCCCCGAACGTACCCGGATCCTCCGGCGGTTCACCCGCCGGGGGGCGCTTCCGCTCCGCGGTCAGCAAGGCGACGAGTACACCGGCCAGGCCGGCCCAGACCAGCACGGCGGCGCCGCCGACCGTGGCCCCTCCCACGGCACCGAGCGCGAGCGCCGCGCCCGCCCCGGCGCCCAGGGCCCGCCGGTCGGTGACGAAGGCCCAGGCACGACGGCCGGCGCCGGGTGTACGCATCTCGAGCACCGCGGCACGGCACACCAGCACAGCCGCGGCCACCACCGCGGTCATCACGGACGCGTCCATGGCCACCTGCCTCTCGCCGCCCATGGTCGCGCAGACCCACGGGCGCGCACAGGTGTGTGACCTCATGTGAGGGGACCGACGCGGTGCGCGACCACCCGAGATGCGGTCCCGCGGGGCCCTGGAGCATCCTGTCTGTGTGACGTCGCACCGCGAGGCCGGCCCGACCCCGTCGGCCCGGACCGGGGACGTTCCTGGGAACGTGGAGGCCGACGGGCGGCTGCTGGACGCCCTGCCTCTGGTTCTGGCCGAGGGCACGCTGCGTTCGATCGAGGCGGTCGGAGGCTACGCGGGCACCGTCTATCTGCGCTCCGGGACACCGGATCTGCTGCGCATGGCGGCGCTCGCCGGACTCCCCGGCGAGTTGTTCCGGCCCTGGTGGCGCATGCACGCGAACCGTCCGTTCCCGGTGGCCGAGGTACACCGCTCGGGCCAGCCGGTGCACCTCTCCGACGTCGACGAGGCCATGCGCCAGTTCCCGCAGCTGGTGGCGAGCCTCCCCTTCCCCTTCGCCTCCCTGTACGCGCCGATCGTCAGCGGCCGGGAACGCTTCGGGGTGCTCGTGGTGCTGCGCACGGCGAGCCCCGGCGTACCGGTGAACTCCCGGGACCGGATGCGGATGGCGCGGGAGGCGCGCCGGCTCGGGGACACCCTCATGAACCTCGCCGAGAGCGGCACGGTCGTCGAGTGGCCCGGCGAGCCTGTGTGCGTCCAGCTTCCCTCGGGCGGTACGAAGCCGGTCCGCATCGGCTACTTCGACTGGGACCTGACCACCGGAACCGTCACCGCGGACGCCGGGCTGCGGGCGATCATCGGGGAGAGCACCGACGACCCGTTCCCGGGGACCATGGAGGCGCTGACGGCGCGCCTCGCTCCGGAGGACAGCGCCGCGCTGTGGACCATGGCCCGCCGCGCGGCCGAGTCGGGTGCCCAGATGGCGCGCCGGATCCGGCTCAAGGGCCCCGACGGCGGGCTCCACCTCCTGGAGGTCTCCGCCCGCGCCGCGGGCGACCGGCCGGGGCGGTTGAAGGGGTCCCTGGTCGACCTCGGCACCGGTCTGGTCGGCTCGGACGCCACCGACCGGCTGCCACGGGCCATCATCGCGATCGACCGCCTGGGCCGGATCACGTACGTGAACCATCTGACCGAGGCCCTCCTCGGCAGACCCCGCGCCTCGCTCGCCGGGCTGACCATGTGGGAGGCCCTGCCGTGGTTCAGCCATCCCGCGTACGAGGAGCATCTGCGCGCGGCGCTGCTCTCCGACGAGCCCGTGCACTTCCTGGCCCACGTACCCGACGGGGAGTGGCTGTCGGTCTCGCTCTACCCCGGCCACGACGGCGTCACGATCGTGCTGCTCCCCGAGACCGACCCGGCCTACAAACCCAGTTCGGTCGCCCAGCCGGACTCCGGTCTCGGCTCGCCGGCGGACCGGGCATCGGCGCTGTACCGGCCGGTGGCGCTCGCCATCGCGCTCAGCGAGGCGGTCACGGCCCGCCAGGTCTCGTCGGTGGTGACCGACGAGCTGCTGCCCGCGTTCGGCGGCCGGCAGCTCGCGATCTATCTGCTGAGCGAGCGTCATCTGTACCTGGCCTGGGAGACCGGGTTCCCACCGGGCTTCCTGGAGCCCTTCGACGGTGTGGGGCTGGACGCCCACCTGCCCGGCGTCGAATCGCTCACGACCGGCCGGCCGCTGTTCTTCGAGTCGATCGAGCAGATGAGCCGCGCCTATCCGGAGCTCCCGCTGGACGCGCTCTCGGGGGCCCGCGCATTCCTGCCGCTGATCGCCTCGGGCCGGCCGGTCGGCTCGTGCATCCTCGGCTTCGACCGGCCGCGCGGCTTCAGCCCGGAGGAGCGGACGGTCCTGACGGCGTTGGCCGGGCTCATCGCCCAGGCCCTGGAGCGGGCCCGGCGGTACGACAGCGAGGCCGCCCTCGCCCGCGGCCTGCAGGACGCGCTGCTCCCGGCGCGGCTGCCGGTCCGCGACCACGTCGACACCGTGGCGCGGTATCTTCCCGGCACCACGGGCATGGACGTGGGCGGCGACTGGTACGACGTGGTCGAGACCGGGCAGGGGCTGCTGGCCCTGGTGGTCGGCGACGTCCAGGGCCACGGTGTGGCCGCGGCGGCGACGATGGGTCAACTGCGGAGCGCGGTACGGGCCTTCGCACTCGGCGGCCAGTCCCCCGAGGACGTGCTGATGGGTACGAACCGGCTGCTGATCGACCTCGATCCAGGACAGTTCGCCAGCTGCTGCTACATGGTGCTCGACCCGGCGACGGGCGTGGTCCAGGCCGTTCGGGCCGGGCATCCTCAGCCACTGCTGCGGCGCCCTGACGGCTTGGCGGAGGTCCTGGAGCTGGCGGGCGGTCTGGTCCTGGGGATCGACGCCGAGGCCACGTATCCGGTGACGGAACTGCACCTGGAGCCCGGGGCGGTCCTCGCGCTGTACACGGACGGTCTGGTGGAGCGTCCGGGCCGGGACATCGACGAGGGGACCGAGTGGCTGCGCCGGACCTTCTCCGTCACCGGGTCGATCCCCCTCACGGAGACGGCGGACCGGCTGATCCGGGACGCCCGGCAGGCCACCGACCGCCCGGACGACATCGCGGTCCTGCTCGCCGCCCGCTGGACACACTGAGCGGTCGCCCAACCGTGCGGGGGGGCCTCACCCGGTCGGCCCCGTGGCGCTGGTCGGCGGGGCCGGTGCCGGAGACGCTGGGGGCATCAGACAGGCAGCCCGAGGAGGACGTGTGCAGCAGGACAAGCAGCCGGAGTACCGCCCCGTGGTCTTCCGCGACCGCTCCGCCGGGTTCGCCTTCCTCACCCGGTCCACGGCGACGAGCGAGCAGACCATCGAGTGGGACGACGGCAACAGCTATCCCGTGGTCGATGTCGAGATCTCCTCCGAGAGCCACCCGTTCTACACGGGCAAGGCGCGCACGGTGGACACCGAGGGCCGTATCGCGAAGTTCGAACGCCGGTACGGGGAGGGCGACGAGGAGTCCTGACCCGCCAGGTCGGCTCCGCCCCCGCGGACCGCCGCCCGCGGGAAACGGACGAACGCCCCCGCGTGGTGCTCTGCGGGGGCGGTCGTACGGATGCGGTACGGCTCAGGCCTCGACGACGCCGGACGCGGCGACGGCGATCTTGGCGCTGGTCGCGCCGGAGCGGGAGCCGAGGGACTCGATCTTCTTGACCAGGTCCTGGCCCTCGACGACCTCGCCGAAGACGACGTGCTTGCCGTCGAGCCACGGGGTGAGGACCGTGGTGATGAAGAACTGGGAGCCGTTGGTGTTGCGGCCCGCGTTCGCCATCGACAGCAGGTACGGCCGGTCGTGCTTGAGGGTGAAGTTCTCGTCGGCGAACTTCTCGCCGTAGATGCTCTTGCCGCCGGTGCCGTTCTGGTTGGTGAAGTCGCCACCCTGGAGCATGAACTCGGGGATGACGCGGTGGAACGGGGAGCCGGCGTAGCCGAAGCCGTGCTCGCCGGTGGCGAGCTCACGGAAGTTCTTCGTCGTCTTCGGGACGACGTCGTCGAACAGCTTGAAGACGATGCGGCCCGCGGGCTCGTCGTTGATCGTGATGTCGAAGTAAACGTTGTTGCTCATGGGGACATCCTGTCATTCCCGCTCACGCTGCGCGCGCACGGGCTGCCCTTCGGAGGGTCACACCAGTCCGCCGGCGTCCGGAGTCTCGGGGAGGCTGTCGGCCACGAGGGGGGCGGCTCCGTCCAGCAGGGGGCCGACCGGATTGTCGTTCTGCAGGAGTCCGGTGGTGCCGGTCGCACCGTGGTCCGCCGCGGAGGCGTGCGGCGGCGGGGTGACGAGGGCCGTGACGACACCGGCGGCGAGGGAGGCGATGGCGAGCATGCTGCGCTTCTTCATGCCCTGGTCAACTACCGAGAGGCCGAGGGGTTACGGTCCGCGGCCCAGGTGAACGGAACGCGGACTTCATATCGCCCGAATTCACCTCAAAACCCGTGCAACCGTATGGTTGTGGTGGATGTCTTTCCTACTGACACCACTGTCCCCGTAGCAGCAGAGATGGGGGACGTCATGCTTCACCGTCAGAGCCTCGCGGCCGCGGCCGCCGGCATCGTTCTGGCCGCAGGGATCGGTGCCACGATCCCCGCCGGAGCCTCCACGGAACGGTCGGGGGCGACGGCGCCGCCCTCGACCGCTCTCGTGGTCGACGCCCGCTGGGGCGGGCACTCCACCTTCGACCGGCTCGTCGTCGACGTCCGGGGCACGATGCCCCCGGTCACCGTGACGCCGGTCCCGGCACTCCACTACGACGGCTCGGGCCAGCGGGTTCCGCTCGCTGGAAAGTACTTCCTCGAGATCAGGCTCTCCCCCGCCGCCGCACACGACGAGTCGGGCCGCTCCGTCTACCAGGGCCCCCGGCTCCTGAAGATCTATCTCCCCACGCTCAAGGGCGTCGCCCTCACCGGCGACTTCGAGGGTGTGGTGACCATCGGGGCGGCCTTCGACACGAAGCCCGTCTACAAGGTCCGCACGCTGCACTCCCCCGAGCGCGTCGTGCTCGACATCAACCACCCGGTCGGCTGCCGGGTCTGAGGGAGGACACCCCGGCGGGGCCGTACCGGTGACGCCCCCGCCGGGCCGTCCGAGGCCGTCCGCTCAGAGGTCCGTGCCCGACTCCACGTACACGGTCGCGCCGGCCCGTCGTGCGCGGTCGATCTCGACGAGCCGGGCGAAGCTCGCCGGCGTCATCTCCCGCTCCCACTCGGCGAGGCTGCGGAGACGGAACTCGCTGTGCTCGTCCGGGTCGAGGACGACCCCGGCGAGCTGTTCGTCCGTCAGGACGCCCCCGTCGAAGATGAATCCGATGTGATTGGCGGGCCACTCCTCTCCCCGGTCGGAGACGAAGTGGGTGCCGATGAGCCTCGGCTCGCCCTCGAAGACGATCCCGGTCTCCTCGTGGCACTCGCGGACCGCGGTCTGCCACGGCGTCTCCCCGGGGTCCATGTTCCCGCCGGGCCACTGCCACAGCTCGGTGCTGTAGGTCGCGCGCAGTTGGAAGGGCCGGCCGCCGGTGTCGGTGAAGTACAGACAGGCGTACGCCGTCGCCCTCGGCAGCGTCGCGATGTAGTCGGCGGGCGGCAGCCAGGTGTTCGGCATGGGTCAGCTCTCTTTCGACGGGCCGGGTGAAACACCTCCATCCAACCGTTCGCCCCGCCCCTGACCGGGGCCTCGCGATCATGTCCACCGGATCGTGTGATCGGTCAGGCGAGGTCGTCCGGCAGTTCCGCGGGCAGCCGGTCGATATGGCGCCGGACCAGGTGTTCGTGGATGAGGCGGCCGACGAGGGCGGCGCCGTAGACCACGAAGCCGACGCCGACGAGCCAGGACTGCAGCACGAGGACGGTGCCGAACGGTCCGTACGTGAAGGCGTTGGAGACGATCAGCGGGGAGAAGACGAACTGGGAGAAGATCCGCAGTCCGAACAGCCCCAGAGCCGTGCAGACCGCGCCCGGGGCGAGGGCGCGCCAGCGGATGCGGCCGCAGAGCAGGAAGCGCTGCGACCACCAGAAGAAGAAGAACGTGCCGGCCACATCGCCGACGGCGACCAGGACGGTGGTGGCCGTGGAGGACTGCGCGGGCACGGGGGCGGTGACGAAGAGGAGGAGCGCGACGACGAGGACGGCGAGCCAGACGACGTGGCGCCACATCGTGTGCCAGCGGGCGGTGGGGATGTCCCAGATCCGTTCGTAGCCGGTCTGGACGGCCGACCCGAAGGTCACACCGAACGCGGCGAGGGCGGCGAGGCCGAAGGCCGTGGTGCGCTGCAGGGCCTGCCCCGGCTTGCCGAAGAGCTCCTCGACCTCCTCCTGCGAGACCTCGGCGACGCCGAGCCCCTGGATCAGCCAGCGGGCGAAGCCCTGGCCGCTGGCGAGGTCGGCCGCGGCGACGACGATGAGCAGCGGGACGAGCGTGAGGAGGCTGAGCGCCGCGAAGCCCATGGCGCGATGCATCAGCTCCACCTCGCGGCCGCGGTTCCAGGCGAGCCCGACGACCGAGGTGAGGACGGACCGGTGGAGCCGACGGAACCAGTGACCGTGCTCGGTGGGGGCACCGTCGTGGGGCGCACCGGGAGTGGGGGGCATGCCACGGGGAGTACCCGCCCAGGCGGCAGGACCCCTCCGACATGCCGCCGAACGGGGGATGAAGGCCCGTCGTGGACTGCGGTGTACGACGGGATGAGGGGCGGGCGGACCGGTCGTGGGCGCGCCCGCCCGGTGTCGGTGGGTTCAGGTGCGGGCGGGCGTGAGACAGGTGCGGGTGCAGCCGTCCGGTGCCGCGTCCGGGTGTCCTGACGACGCCTGGAGCGCGGCGCTCACCAGGGTCGCCAGCAGGTCGATGTCGGACCCCATGTCCAGACGGACCGTCACCCACCCCGAACCGGCGCGCAGTCGCACGGCGCTGGACCCGAGAAGGGCGGGGCGCAGTTTCGCGATCATGGCTCGGGTGAGGTGGACGTCGGCCTCGTGCTCGCCGTGGAAGTGCACGATGTCGTGCGTCGCGCTACGCAGCCCGAGCTCGGCGCCGCACTGGGCGCGGCCGGGGGCCAGCGAGGGCCAGCTCATCAGACGTTCACTGGCGTGCCGGGCGGTGTTCATACCCAGGAGCGTGCCGGGACGGAGGGGCTTGCACAAGCGTCCGGCGGAAAGAATCGCACCGAGTGGTGAAAACCGGCCGTCCCTGGTCACACACGGCATCTGCCGTCTCACAACGTGCTTCGTGGCGACCGCCGTTCGGGCCGGTCGGAGTGGGTTTCCCGGTGGAGGGCGTGAAAGTGCGGTCGGGAACGGACGACGCGAAAGCACCGGTGGAGGCGTCTCGCGTTCAGGACGGCGGGTTGACGCCGGCGTAGACGACCTCGAACTCCTCGACGCTCCTCGTGATCACGCGCGCCTGCGCGGTGGCCTCGCCTCTGATCGCCGCCACACCGGCGCGTGAGGCGGCCAGGGCGTCGCGGTCGCTCCAGACGACGCCCACCATCGCCCGGCCCTTGGCGCGGTCCACGAGCAGGGACGCGCCCTCGAAGCCCGCCAGCGCTTCCAGCCTCGGCAGCGCCATGTCCCGGAAGATTTCGGCCAGGGCGTCCGTTCCGGCGGGATCGAACTCCAGGCGTGCCAGCCGGAACCATGCGCCGGGTCCGACGGACCGGGGCGGCCGGGCCACGGCCGCCTCCCAGTTGTCGACGGCCGCGGTCTGGGCGAACGGCGCGAGCTGCCTGGCCCGCGTCTCGCGGAGCACCTCGTCGCTGGCGTCCCTGGACCTCTCGTCCTCCCACCACGTCGCCGCCAGGAACTTGCCGAGCTCCCGGTCGACGAACAGCCCCATGCCCCGGAACCCCGGCTGCTCCGACACCAGGGCACGGCCCTCCGAGGCGGTGGTGTCGACCGCGGCGCCGAGCTGGGCCGGATCTCCTGTCGCATACAGCGTGCGTACGTACACGGCGGTCCCTTCGTCCTGCTCGGCGTCACGCCCGCCGGGGGCTCGCCGATCGTGGCGGACCCGGCTGGACCCGCTCCCGTTCCATGCGATGGCCTCGGCGGACGGTCGGCAAGGGGGCCGGGGCGTCCGGGTGACCGCGCCCCCCGGCCGGCCCACCGGGCCGTTACGGCTGGGAGCGCTCCCGGATGCGGGCCGCGAGGACGGCGACGTCGTCCTCGGCGTGGTGCGCGTCGAGCCGCTGGAGGACCTCGTCGACGAGCTCCTCGGGGCTGGATCCGGGACGCAGGCGGAGCGAGGACAGCCGGGCGAGCGAGACGTCGATGTCCTCGCCGCGCCGCTCGACCAGGCCGTCCGTGAAGAGCACGAGCGTGTCGGCCGGGGCGAGGGTGCGGGTCACGGGTTCGTAGCCGCCGACCCCGGTGCCCAGCGGGGGGCCTACGGGGAGGTCGACGAGGTCGGCGGAGCCGTCCGCGGCGAAGACGGCGGGCGGCAGGTGGCCCGCGCTGGCGAAGGTGGCCGCGCCGCGCGCCGGGTCGACCTGGACGAGCAGGCAGGTCGCGGGGCGCAGCCCGCCGTCGTCGGCGATGACGGAGTCGAGCTGGCGGAGTACGCGGTGCGGCGGCAGGTCGGTGGAGGCCACGTCGCGCAGGGCGGTGCGGTACGCGTTCATGTCGACGGCGGCGTCGAGGCCGTGCCCCATCACGTCCCCGACGACGAGGAGGCTCCGGCCGAAGTGGAGCCGTACGCTCTCGAACCAGTCACCGCCGACCAGCGTCCTGGCGCCTGCCGGCAGATAGCGGCCCGCGACCTCCAGATTGGGGTGGGGCCGGCCCGGCTCGGCGACCAGCGCCTGCTGAAGGTGGAAGGCGGTGCGTTCGGTGGCGGCGAGCCGGCGGGCGTGGCCGAGGTGGACGGCGGCGAGCCGCGCCGCGTCGTGCACCATGGCCGTCTCGTGCTCGTGGAGGTCGTGGGCCCGGGCGCTGACGGCGCTGACGGATCCGACGACGCGCCCCTGCCGCTCCAGGGCCACGGACACGACCCGGACGGGGTCGCCGCCGGGGGCCACGTCCGCGTAGGTGCGGGGAGCCCCCCTCTCCTGCCACGGTTCCACCCGGTCCACGAGCTTGGGGTCGCCGGCCACGGCGAGGCGTGCCCAGCCGGGCTCGTCCTCGGGCCGTACGTCCACGGCCGCCGCCTCGAATCCGTGCCGGCAGAGGAACCCGGCCAGGCCCTCACAGACACTCTGCTCGTCGGAGTGCGAGCCGATCTCCTCGATCGCGTCCGTCGCGGCTCGCAGCCGGGCCAGGACCGCCGCGTGCTCCTCGACCAGGGAGGCCTGTTCCCCCGCTCGCTCCGACAAGACACCTCCACCGCCGCGACGGCCCCGAGAAGCGCACAGCGCACACATCCCATTGGACCAGCGGGGCGACCTGCCCGCGCGCCGCACCGGCCGAACCAGGAGTTCATCACATTCCGTGACCCCGTGGCCAGATCATCGTGCCGGTGACCTCGGCCGCACGTGTGGTCCGCACGGTTGTGCAACGTGGCGGGAACTGATCGAGTACGCCTATGGCTACCGGCCAGTACGGAACCGCGATGCTTCTGGGGGAACCATGACGACGACCGCGTACTTCAGCTCCGTCGACGACGTCTCCGAGCGGCTCGCCGCGACCGGTTACCTGGCCTCGCCCGCCGTCGCGACCACCGTCTTCCTCGCCGACCGGCTGGGCAAGCCCCTCCTCGTGGAGGGTCCCGCCGGGGTGGGCAAGACCGAACTGGCCAAGGCCGTGGCCCAGGTCGCCGACGCCCGGCTCGTGCGGCTCCAGTGCTACGAGGGCGTCGACGAGTCACGGGCCCTGTACGAGTGGAACCACGCCAAGCAGCTGCTGCGGATCACGGCGGGCCGCGACGAGACCTGGGACGAGACGCGCACGGACATCTTCAGCGAGGAGTTCCTGCTCCCCCGCCCGCTCCTCACCGCGATCCGCTCCGCGGAGCCGACCGTGCTGCTCATCGACGAGACGGACAAGGCCGACATCGAGGTGGAGGGGCTCCTCCTCGAAGTACTCAGCGACTTCCAGATCACCGTGCCCGAACTGGGCACCATCACCGCGACCCGGCGCCCCTTCGTCGTTCTCACCTCCAACGCCGGGCGCGAGCTGTCGGAGGCGCTGCGCCGCCGCTGTCTCTTCCTCCACATCGGCTTCCCCGAGGAGGAGCTCGAACGCCGGATCGTGACGTCGAAGGTGCCCGGGCTCGACGCGGCCCTGGTGGCCTCGCTGGTGCGCGTGATCGGCGCGCTCCGCGCGATGGACCTGCGCAAGGTGCCCTCGGTCGCGGAGACCATCGACTGGGCCCGGACGCTCCTCGCCCTCGGCGCCGACGCCCTCGACGAGACGGTGGTCCGCGACAGTCTCGGCGTGATCCTCAAGCACCAGGACGACATCCAGAAGGCGGCCGCCAAGCTCGACCTGGACACGCTGTGACCACGGCTCCGGCCGGGGTGACACCCCGGCTCACCGGTCTGGTGCACGCGCTGCGGGCCCACGGCCTGTCGATCGGCACGGGCGAGAGCGTGGACGCGGGACACGCCCTGGAGGCGGTGGGCTTCACCGACCGGGAGCGGATGCGGGAGGCACTCGCCGCCACGCTGCTCCACAAGGAGGGACAGCGCCCGCTCTTCGACCGCGTCTTCGACCTGTACTTCCCCCTCACCTCGACCGGCCCGGACGAGGTCGCTGCCGCCCCTTCCACCGCCTCGGCCGGTGCGTTCGACACGGCGGCGCTGCGCGACCGGCTGGCCGCCGCCCTGGCCGCCGACGACCGCTCGGCACTCACGCGGCTCGCGGGCGAGGCGGTGGGCGGTCTCGGCGGGTACGGCTCCGCCCCGGGCTCGGACGGCTGGTCCTCGTACCAGACGCTCGCCCGGCTGCGGCCCGAGACCCTGCTCGCCCGTGTCCGGGCCATGCTCCGTGACGCGGCCGCGGACGGACCGGAGTTCACCGACCGGCTCACGGACGACGAGATCCGGCGGCGCATCGAGGCGTTCCGTGAACGGGTACGGACCGAGGCACGGCGCCGGGTCGCCGAGCGGCAGGGCCGGGACCGGGTCGCGCGGCGCGCGGTCGCCGGCACCCCGGACAGCGTCGACTTCCTGCTCGCCGGGCGGGCCCAGCTCGACGAGTTGCGGACGACCGTACGGCCACTGGCGCGGAAGCTCGCGACCCGCCTCGCGGCACGCCGGCGGCGCGCCGCACGGGGCCGCATCGACCTGCGGCGCACGCTGCGCGGTTCGCTGTCGACCGGCGGCGTGCCGATGCGGCCGGTGCTGCGGCGCAGACGTCCCGCGCGCCCCGAACTCGTCCTGCTCTGCGACGTGTCGGGGTCCGTCGCGGGGTTCGCGAACTTCACCATGCTGCTGGTGCAGGCGCTGCACGACCAGTTCAGCAGGGTACGGGTGTTCGCCTTCGTCAACCGGGTCGACGAGGTGACCGACCTCATCGCCCGGGGTGCGGCGGACCCGGCGGGCCTCGGTGCCCGCATCCTCGACGAGGCGGTACTGACCGGCTGGCACGGCCAGAGCGACTACGGAACCGCGCTGGGCGAGTTCGACGAGCGGTACGCCGAAGCCGTCGGCCCGCGCACCGTCGTCTTCGTCCTCGGCGACGCCCGTACGAACATGAGCGACCCGAACCTGGCGGCGTTGAAGCGGATCGCGGACCGGGCTCGCCGGGTCCACTGGCTCAACCCCGAGCAGCCCGCGCTGTGGTCGACGGGCGACTCGGCCGCCCTCGCCTACGCCGAACTGGTCGACATGCGTCCGTGCCGCAACGCGCGCCAGCTGAGTGACCTCGTCGGCAGGCTGCTGCCGGTGTGAGCGCCCGCGTGGCACCATCACGCGTGTGACCACACCTGAGGAACCCGCCACCGACCTGCCGCGCGGGATCGGGGCGCCCGCCACGCGGGCGCTGACCGCCGCCGGCTACACCACGCTCGACGCGCTCGCAGGAGTGCCGGCAACCGAACTCGCGGCTCTCCACGGAGTGGGCCCGAAGGCGCTGCGCGTGCTTCAGGAGAGCCTGGAGGAGCGCGGCCTCTCCCTCGGCTGAGCCTCGGGCTCAGGCGGCGCCGCCGCTTCTGCGCTCGTCCTCCTCGTCGACGATCTCGGCGTCGACGACGTCGTCGTCGGCCTTGGCCTCACCCTGCGGCGCGTCGCCGCCGGCGGCCTGCGCGGCCCGGGCGTCGGCGTACATGGCCTGGCCGAGCTTCTGGGAGACGGCCGCGACCTTCTCGGTGGCCGTACGGATCTCCGCGGTGTCCTCGCCGTCGTCGGACTTGGCCTTGAGCTTCTCCTTCAGCTCGGCAACCGCGGCCTCGACCTCGGTCCTGACCTCACCGGGGACCTTGTCCTCGTTGTCCTTGAGGAACTTCTCCGTCTGGTAGACGAGCTGCTCGCCCTGGTTGCGGGACTCGGCGGCCTCGCGGCGGGCGTGGTCCTCGTCCGCGTACTTCTCGGCCTCTTCGCGCATCCGGTCGACCTCGTCCTTCGGCAGCGAGGAGCCACCGGTGACGGTCATCTTCTGCTCCTTGCCCGTGCCCAGGTCCTTCGCGGTCACGTGCATGATGCCGTTGGCGTCGATGTCGAAGGCGACCTCGATCTGCGGGACGCCACGCGGGGCCGGCGGCAGACCGGTCAGCTCGAACATGCCGAGCTTCTTGTTGTACGCCGCGATCTCGCGCTCACCCTGGTAGACCTGGATCTGCACCGACGGCTGGTTGTCCTCGGCCGTCGTGAAGATCTCCGACCGCTTGGTCGGGATCGTGGTGTTGCGCTCGATGAGCTTGGTCATGATGCCGCCCTTGGTCTCGATACCAAGCGACAGCGGGGTCACGTCGAGGAGCAGGACGTCCTTGACCTCACCCTTGAGGACACCGGCCTGCAGGGCGGCGCCGATGGCGACGACCTCGTCCGGGTTCACACCCCTGTGCGGGTTCCTGCCCGTCAACTCGCGTACCAGCTCACTCACCGCGGGCATGCGCGTCGAACCGCCCACGAGGATCACGTGGTCGACGTCGGACACGTCGATCCTGGCATCCCGTACCGCTTGGTGGAACGGCTTCTTGCAGCGCTCCAGCAGGTCGGCCGTCAGCTGCTCGAACTGAGCACGCGTCAGTCGCTGCTCCAGGTGCAGCGGACCCTCGGCGGACGCCGTCACGTACGGCAGGTTGATCGCCGTCTCCGTGGCCGCGGACAGTTCGATCTTCGCCTTCTCGGCCGCCTCGCGCAGCCGCTGGACCGCCATCTTGTCCTTGGTCAGGTCCACGCCGTACCCGTTCTTGAACTCCTTGACCAGGTGGTCCACGATCCGCTGGTCCCAGTCGTCACCACCGAGGTGTGTGTCGCCGTTGGTGGCCTTCACCTCCACGAGCCCTTCGCCGATCTCCAGGAGGGAGACGTCGAACGTGCCGCCGCCGAGGTCGAAGACGAGGATCGTCTGGTCGTTCTCCTTGTCGAGGCCGTAGGCGAGCGCGGCGGACGTCGGCTCGTTGATGATCCGCAGCACGTTCAGGCCGGCGATCTCGCCCGCCTCCTTCGTGGCCGTGCGCTGGCTGTCGTTGAAGTACGCGGGCACCGTGACGACCGCGTCCGTCACGTCCTCGCCCAGATGGGCCTCCGCGTCGCGCTTCAGCTTCTGCAGCACGCGCGCCGAGATCTCCTGAGCCGTGTACCGGTGGCCGTCGATCTCGCCGCTCTCGGGGAAGCGCCACCGCGCGTCGCCGACGTGCCGTTTCACCGAGCGGGCGGTCCGCTCGACGTTGGTCACCGCCTGCCTCTTCGCGACGTCGCCGACCAGCACCTCGCCCGTCTTGGCGAAGGCGACCACGGACGGCGTCGTCCGGCCACCCTCGGTGTTCGTGACGACCGTCGGCTCGCCTCCCTCGAGCACGGAGACCACCGAGTTCGTCGTTCCGAGGTCGATACCGACTGCGCGTGACATGGCCCTCTCCTCAGCCCGTCGCCCCCGTCTGGCACCTACCCCCACACGGCCCGATCATGGAGGGGGACGTCCCGATTCGGTCGACGCCCGGAACGGTCGGTGAGGTGCGATGGCGCGGGTGACGGTGGACGACGCCGGGTACATCGTCGTCCGGCTCTCCCCGCGCGAGAAGCTGGCCGCGCGCCGCCGGGACGTACGCGTGCCGGTCGGCGCCCTGCGGGAGGTACGGATCGAGCCGGACTGGTGGCGCGCGCTGCGCGGAAGCCGCGGCCGCGGGCTGTGGATCCCCGACCGGATCTGCGTCGGGATCCGCATCCTGCCGGACGGCCGGGACTTCGTGGCGGTGAAGCCGGGCACTCCGGTCGTCTGCGTCGAGCTGCGCCGGGACGCGCCCTTCGGCCGGCTGGCCGTCTCCCATCCCGATCCGGAGCGGGCGGTACGGGAACTCGCCCCGCACGTCCCCACGGACCTGCTGAAATGAGGCTGGTCGGCTCTGCCGCGATCAGGCGGGACTGACGTTCTCCGCCTGGGGTCCCTTGGGGCCCTGCACGACGGTGAACTCGACCTTCTGCCCTTCGGTGAGTTCGCGGTAGCCGGTGCTGGCGATGGCCGAGTAGTGGACGAAGACGTCCGGGCCTCCGCCGTCCTGCTCGATGAAACCGAAGCCCTTCTCGGCGTTGAACCACTTCACTGTTCCGGTTGCCATGGTGATCTCCTCGGCACGGTCGAACACCTCCATCCTCCCTCGGCGCGGGCCGGAAGTCCCGGCGGGTAGCGTGGCGGCATGGAACTCATCGGAGACATCACCGCCGACCGGCCCCTGCTCGTCCTTGCCGTCAAGGAAGAGGCGCAGTTCCTGGAGACGGATCTGCCGATCCTGCTCACCGGAATGGGCAAGGTGAACGCGGCGTCCTCGCTCGCCACCGTCCTGGGCCGGGGACCGCGCCCGTCGGGCATCGTCAACCTCGGGACCGCCGGGGCACTGCGGCCGGGGTGGACGGGTACGCACGTGGTGGGCACGGTGATCCAGCACGACCTCGACGGGGAACTGCTCGCGACCCTGACCGGTGAGACGTACGGGGCGCCGCTCACCCTGTCGGACGGCGGTGACGTGACGCTGGCGACCGGCGACGCCTTCATCTCGGACGAGGCGGCCCGCGCCAGGCTCGCGGCCCGTGCTCCGCTGGTCGACATGGAGGGCTACGCCCTCGCGAGCGCGGCGGTCCTGGCCGGGGTGCCGATCCGGATCGTCAAGCACGTGAGCGACGAGGCGGGCGACGGAGCGGCGAGGACCTGGCGGGAGTCGGTCGCGGAGTGCGCCCGGTCGCTGGCGCGGTGGGCGGCGGAGAACACCCCGTACCACTCCTAGGAGACCGCCACCCCAGGAGCCCCTGGAGCCCCTGGAACCGGCTGCGCCGACACAGACGTGGCCGGGCCGAAGCGCCGGCGGTACGCGGACGGGGAGAGCCCCGTCTCGCGGTTCATCAGGGCGCGCAGATGGGCGGCGGTGCCCAGGCCGCTGGCTCGGGCGACGACGTCGAACCGGGTCTCACCGCGCTCGATCAGCCGACAGGCGAGAGTCACCCGCTCTCGCGTGAGCCAGGCGAGCGGGGTGGTGCCGAGCTGCGCGCGGAACCGGCGGTGCAGTGTCGCCGGGCTGACCGCCGCCCGGGCGGCCAGGCCGGTCACGGTGAGTGGGGAGTCGAGACGCTCCTGTGCCCAGGCCAGGAGCGGGGCGAGGGACTCGTCGGGGGCCTCGGGGACCGGCCGCTCGATGAACTGCCGCTGACCGCCGTCCCGGTGGGCCGCGAAGACGAGCCGGCGGCTGACCGCGTTGGCCGCCTCGGCGCCGTGGTCACGGCGGACGACATGGAGCCCGAGGTCGAGGGCCGCGGCGCTGCCGGCGGCGGTGAGGATGTCGCCGTCGTCGACGAACAGGACGTCCGGTTCGAGACGTACGGAGGGGAAGCGGGCGCGGAAGCGGTCGGCCCACTGCCAGTGGGCGGTGGCCCGCCGGCCGTCGAGGACTCCCGCCTCGGCGAGGGTGAAGGCCCCGCTGCAGAAGCCGATGAGGCGGGCGCCTCGCCCGTGGGCGCGGCGGACGGCGTCGAGGACGGCGGGCCTGCGGGGCACCTCTACGTCCGGGCGGTTGGGAACGATGAGCGTGTCCGCGGTGTCGGCGGCCTCGAGCCCGGCGACACCGCTGAGGGTGAAGAAGCCGTCGCGCATGAGGGTGTCGGGCTCGGGCGAGCAGAGCCGGAAGTCGTACAGATCGCGGCCGAGTTCGGGGCGGCGCAGACCGAAGACCTCGGTCGCACAGCCCAGTTCGAAGGGGTTGGAGTTGGCGTCGACGATGACGACGACACGGTGCGGCCCGCCGTGCGAGGATCCTTGCGACATATGCTATTTCTAGCACTCACGCTGGGTGACGGCCACCGGCCAGGATGGCCTCATGAGCAGGAAAACCGCTGATGACAGCGCTCCCATCGCCCTTGCCACCGCCTTCGCGTCCTTCGATGAGCTGTGGAGCCCGCGCATCGTGACGCGGGTGAACGACTACGACGTGCGCGTGGCGAAGGTCGCGGGCGAGCACGTGTGGCACGCCCACGACGACACGGACGAGTTCTTCCTGGTGGTCGAGGGAGAGCTGCACATCTCGTTGCGCGAGGACGGCGCGGAGCGGACGGTGACCCTCCCCCGGGGCTCGGTCTTCACAGTCCCCCAGGGCGTGGAGCACCGCCCGTACGCCCCCTCCGGCGCGGCGATCCTGATGTTCGAACCCACGGGCACCCTCTCGGTCGGCGACCGGCACGAGGAGATCCCCGGCCACGTGGACGCGACGACGGGCCACGCCCTGGACGCGTGAGCCCCGGCGCACGAGGCACCGAACCCGTCACGGACGACGCCCCTTGCCCGGTTCTCCACGTTTGGGACGGGCGGCCCGCAGGCGTACGCGCGTGGCTCCGCCGTGGCGTCCCGTGCGGGTGGCCGACGCGCGGACGATCCTGGAGGGGTGGGCACCGCCCGGAGGCCGCGCGGCGGTGCGGGTGGTGCGCCTGTGCGCCCCCGATGCGGACGCGAGGGCCGGGCCGCCTTCCGCGCACGATGCCCACCGCGGGCTTCGAGGGAGGCGGGACACATGAGCGATTCCGAGGGACGGTCCGGGGCGGACGCGGGCAGGGGCGGGGCGGACGGGGCAGGCCTCACCGTCGGCAAGGCGCGGTTCGAGGACATCTACGACCAGCCCGACCCACGGGCCTACTTCCGGCGCCTCGCCCCGCTGGAGTACGAGATACCGCAGCGGGCACAGGGCGCGTTCCGGCGCGCGGCGGCCGAGCGGGACGGCGGGACGGTCCTCGACCTGTGCTGCTCGTACGGGATCAACGCCGCTCTGCTCAACCACGACGTCACGCTGGCCGAGCTGTACGCGCGCTACACCGACCCGGCGGTGAGCGGGCTGACGGCCGCCGAACTCGCCGTGGAGGACAAGGGGTTCTACGCGTCCCGGCGCCATGCGGATGCCGTCCCGGTCGCCGGCCTCGACGTCGCGGGCAGCGCCCTGCGCTACGCCCGTGAGGTGGGGCTCCTGGACGACGCGTTCGCGGAGAACCTGGAGGGGGGCGCGGCACCGAGCACCCGGTTGCGCGCCGCGATGGCGGACGTCGGTCTGATCACCCTGACCGGCGGCGGCAGCTATCTCACCCGGCGCACCTTCGCGGCGCTTCTCGAGTGGGCGGGCAGGCCCCTGCGGGTGAGCGCGTTCGTCCTGCGGACGGTGTCGTACGAGCCGATCGCCCAGTGCCTCGCGAGTTACGGGCTGCGGACCGTCTGCGACCCGTCGCGCACCTATCCCCAGCGGCTCTTCACGGACGCGAGCGAGCAGCGCTACGCGGTCGAGGCGGCGCGGGCGCTGGGCGCGGATCCGGAGGGGCGTGAGTCGGCGGGCCGCTTCCACACGGTGCTGTACGAGTCGGCGCCCGGGGACCTGAGCCCCTGAAGGACCCGAGGGCCTGGGGGCCTGGGGGCCTGGGGGCCTGGGGGCCGGCTAGGGCTGCCGTACGACGAGCACGGCGGCGACGTCGTCGTCGACACCGTGGTCCGCGTAGGCGGTCAGCTCGTCGTGGAGCAGGGTGGGGACACGCGCGCCCGGCTCGTCCACCCAGTGACGCATCCGCTCCTCCAGGGGGTAGAAGGTGCCGTCCCGGTCGCGGGTCTCGCTCACCCCGTCGGTGTAGAGGAGCAGCCGGTCCCCCGGCACGAAGGGGACCTCCTCCACATGGTGGCCGGAGTCGAGGAGGGCGGACAGGTTGACGGGCAGGGACGGGTCGGAGAAGGAGACCGGCCGCACGTCGGCGCCGTGCTGGAGGAACGGGGCCGGGTGCCCGCAGCTGAGGAGGCGCGCGACGGCCTCGTCGTCGGGGATCTCGACGAGGACGACGGTGGCGAAGCGTTCGGCCGCGTCGGAGTCGGGGTCCCAGGCCGCGTAGCGGCCGAGGCCCTCCTCCAGGCGGTCGGCGAGGGCAGGCAGGTCGGGCGCCTCGTCGACCGCGGCCCGGAAGGAGCCGAGCAGGACGGACGCGGTCTCCACGGCGCCCAGCCCCTTCCCCTGGACGTCTCCCAGCATGATCCGTACGCCCCCGGGCACGTGGACGGCCTCGTAGAAGTCGCCGCCGATCCGGGCCTTGGCCGCGGCGGCGACGTACAGCAGGTGGAGGTCGACGGGTCCGAGCCGCGGCGGCAGGGGGCGGAGCACGACCCGCTGGACGACCTCGGCGACGGCGGTCACCTCGCGCAGGTCCCGCTCGTAGCGGAGCCGGGCCCGGCTGACCCACGCGGCGGCCACGGTCACCGCCGCCAACGCGACCAGGTTGGCCGCGATGACGGGGAAGAAGGGGTCCTCGCTGGTTACCCCGAGCAGCGCACCCAGGGCCATGGCGACCACGCCGATGAGGACGGTTCCCCGGACACTCCACGTCACGGCGGCGAGGGCGGGGGCGGCCCCGAGGAGCCGGTCGTAACGTTCCTCGTTCGCCGAGAGGAGGTCGGCGACCACCGTCACGGCCATGACCAGCACCGGCAGGACCCGGCCGATGACGATCTGTTTGCGCGGCCGCGCCCCGGGGCCGCCGCGGTGAGCACCAGAGGGCATTTCGTGATCGTACGCAGCGGTGGTGGTGTGGCCGGGGTGCCCGCGCCGCGCTGGCGTGTCCGGGCCGGACACGCCGGCGCGGCGAATGCTCAGCCTGAGGTGGAGACCGGGGTGGAGGCTGAGGCTGAGGCTGAGGCTGAGGTCGAGACTCGCCCCGGAAGCCCGAGCGCCGCGGCGGCGCCGAGAGCCGCAAGACCGGCCAGCACGAGCAGCGTGGTTCCCATCGCCGGGACGAAGGCCGAGTCCGGGTCGAGCGTCATCAGCAGGGTCGCGGCGGCGACGCCGAGCGCGGGGCCGATGTTCATGGCGGTCTGCTGGAGTCCGCCGGCCACTCCGGCGTCGGCCACCGGGGCCTGGTGCACGACGACAGCGGTGGCGGTGGCCATGACCGTGCCGAACCCGGCGCCCAGCAGCGCGAAGCAGACACCCGTCGGCACCGCGGTGGCGGACTCGTCGAGCCGGGAGAGCAGGAGCACGCCGACGGCGAGCAGGGCTGCGCCCCCGATGGTCGTACGACGAGCACCGAACCGCCGTTGCAGCAGGGCCGAGGCGGGCGCGCCGAGCACCATGAGGACGGCGAGGGGCAGCACCCACAGGCCGGTCGACAGCGGGTCGAGTCCGCGGACGTCCTGGAGGAAGTAGGTCGCCACGAACAGCGCACCGTTGAGGACGGCCGAGGTGGCGAGCAGTGTGGCGAGGCCCGCCACGACGGGCCGGGAGCGCAGGAGGGCGGCGGGCAGGAGAGGCCGTGCGGTACGCCGCTCGTGCCGGGCGAAGGCCGCTCCCGCCGCGACGGCGGCGCCGAGGGCGGCAACCGTCGGCGTCGTCCAGCCCGCTTCCGACACCGCGACGAGCACGTGGACCAGACAGGCGAGCGTCACGGCGAGCAGGACGGCGCCGGGCAGGTCGAGTGCGGCTCGCGAGCCTGCTGCCGCCTTCACCGGACCGCCGTCCCGGTGACCCGGATGCGCCGGGCCGCCTTCGGGGGACGCAGACGGGTCCACAGGACGGGTGACGGCTGCCAGGAGTCCGATCGCGAGTGCGGGGATCGCCGTCACGGCGAAGACCGCGCGCCATCCGAAGGCCGTGACGAGGGCGCCGCCGACGATCGGGCCCAGGGCCGCCGCGAGGCCGATCGCGCTCATGCGCAGGGCGATGGGCATGGCGAGGCGGTCGGGCGGGAAGGCCGCCCGGAGCATGCCGAGGGTGGCCGGCTGCAGGAGCGCGCCGAACACGCCTTGGAGGACGCGCAGGGCGATCACCCAGCCGATCCCCGGTGCGAGGGCGATCGCGGCGGAGGTGGCGGCGAAGCCGAGGGTGCCGAGGGCGAAGAGCCGCCGGTGGCCGTACGCGTCTCCCAGCCGGCCCGCGAAGACGAGCAGGCTCGCGACCGCGACGAGATATCCGGTGCTGGTCCACTGGACCTCGGCGAAGTCCGCGTGCAGATCTCGCTGGAGCGTGGGCTGGGCGATGGTGAGCAGGGTGCCGTCGAGGGCCACGACCGCGGCGCCCATGACGCTGCAGGCGAGGGTCGCCCACCGTTGACGTATCACCGGTCCCGCCCCGCGGGGCCGAGGTGAGCGTCGAGGGCGGCCCGGAGCAGCGGTTCGACGTCGTCGGTGCGCACGGCGAGCTGGAGGCTGCCCCAGGCCCAGAGCTGCGCGATGCCGTGCAGGTTCGCCCAGAGCGCGGCCGCGACGACGGCCGGTTCCGGGACGGCCGCATCGGGGCGGGCGCGGGCGACGAGCCGGCCGAGGAGGTCGAAGAGCGGCAGGGTCGTCTCGCGCAGTCCGAGGCGGCCGCTCTCCAGCAGGTCGTGCCGGAACATCAGCTCGTACATGCCGCGCCGGGTGAGCGCGAAGTCGAGGTGGACGCGGGCGAGGGCGTCGAGCTGGGCTCGCGCCCCGTCGCGGGTCTCCGCCTCCTCCCCCACGGCGGCGGCGATCCGTCCCGCCAGCTCCCCGAAGCCCTCACGGGCGATGGCCGACAGCAGGTCGAGGTGGGTCGGGAAGTACCGGCGGGGCGCGCCGTGGGAGGCGCCGGCGCGCCGGGCGATCTCCCGGAGGGACAGCGCCTGCGCGCCCTCCGTGTGCACCAGCCTGACTCCGGTGTCGATCAGTCGGCCGCGCAGCCCGGCCTCGGTCTCGTCGTTCATAGACACTGTCTACCAGGCGTGAGTAGACAATGTCTACGAGCTCTCCGGGCAAGATCGAGTACGCACTCCGCTACACTGTTCGACAGCGAAGGGGAGTAGCCCTGCGAACCGGTCGTCGACACACTGGAGCCCTCGGGTTCCCGGTGACCGGGTCCGTGCGAAGGCGCGGACGGGCGAGACCTTCGGCCAGGCATTCGCCATGTCCGCATCCTGTGGGCGTGGTCCGTCATGCCGGGCCGAGTGGTTCTTCCCGTCGCCCACCGTGGTGCCGTGCGGATCCCGGGCCCGGATCGAACAGAGAGCCCCGGTATGCACCTCGACCCCTTGGCGATCCTCACCGCCTTCGGGCTGATCTTCCTCGCCGAGCTGCCCGACAAGACGATGTTCGCGTCCCTCGCCATGGGCACGCGCATGCGTCCGCTGTACGTCTGGTTCGGGACGTCGACCGCGTTCATCGCGCACGTCGCCATCGCCGTGGGCGCCGGCAGCCTCATCGGACTGCTGCCCGACTGGATCGTGAAGCTGATCTCGGCCCTGCTGTTCGCCTTCGGCGCCTTCATGCTGCTGCGCGGCGGGGGCGACGACGAGGACGACGAGGCCGGCGGCAAGGCGGTGACCGGCTTCTGGCCGGTCTACTCGACCGCGTTCATGGCCGTGTTCATCAGCGAGTGGGGCGACCTGACGCAGATCACCACGGCCAACCTCGCCGCCACCAACGGCACCTGGTCCACGGCGGTCGGCTCCGCCGCGGCCCTGATGAGCGTCTCGGCCCTCGCCCTGGTCGCGGGCCGCTTCATCGCCAAGCGCGTGCCGCTGAAGACGGTCCAGCGGATCGGTGGCCTGTGCATGGCGGCGCTGGCGATCTGGTCGCTGACCGAGATCTTCGTCGGCTGACCCGACAACCGCCCCGCCGACCGACAACCGCCCCGGCCGGCCGACTGCCGGCCGGGGCGCGGTGCACGGCCCGAGCGGTGCACCGCTCGGGCGTCGCGATCGCCCGTCACCACTCGCGCGCGGCCACCAGCTCCTCCACGTCGGCGTCCGCGAAACCGTATGCCGTTGCCACGAACCAGAAGTTCTCGGCGATCTCCTCGCGCGCGACGGTCTCGATCTCGCTCCCCGCCTCGTCGAAGTCCGCCTCCAGTGCGTTGAACTCCTCGGTGGCCGCCTCCGTGAGCGCGTACAGCCCGGTGAGGTCGGACGGCTGCTCCGCCTCGATCCGCTCGCAGAGCCTGAGCAGGATGTCCCGCCCCTTGTCGACGACGTGGTCCGGGTAGTACCCGTCCTCGTACAGCGCCTTGAGAAAGGCGTACCCCGCCACCTGCTCGTTCGTGATCGACATCCGTGCCTGTCCCTTCCCCGCATGATCACCGGACACCCCCATCGTGCACCAGACCACTGACAGCGCCGCCGGAATGCCACTCTGGAGGGACCGTCCGACGACGAGGGGTGGCCCGTGAGTACCGATCCGATCCATCAGGAGCTGGACCAGGGCGCCGAGAAGACGGCCGCTCAGGTCGTCGCGTGGCGCCACCATCTGCATCAGCACCCTGAACTGCCCAACCGCGAGGCCGGCACGGCCCGTCTGATCGCCGGTCATCTCCGCTCCCTGGATCTGGACGAGGTCCGTACGGGAATCGCCGGGCACGGCGTCGTGGGCGTGCTGCGCGGCGGCGGCGCGGACCCGGCGGCCGGCGGCGGGCGGGGCGGGCGCGTGGTGGCGCTGCGCGCCGACATCGACGCGCTGCCCGTCGAGGACCTGTGTGGTGAGGACTTCGCCTCACGGGTCGTGGACACCGACTACCCCGGAGGGCCCTTCCCCGTCTCGCACGCCTGCGGCCACGACTGCCACACGGCGATGCTCATGGGCGCCGCCTCCGTGCTCGCCGGCGTGCGCGACCGACTGCCCGGGACCGTGCTGTTCGTCTTCCAGCCGGCCGAGGAGGGCCCGCCGGTCACCGAGCGCGGCGGGGCGCGGGCGATGCTCGACGAGGGCGCCTGCGACGACCCGGTGCCGACGATGACGTTCGGGATGCACGTCACGCCCTATCCCAAGGGGTACGTGGGGTACCGGGTGGGCAACCAGTACGGGGCCTCCACCCTGGTGAAGATCGTGGTCACCGGCAAGCAGGTCCACGGGTCCACGCCCTGGCAGGGCGTCGACCCGATGCCCGCGGTGGGCGCGGTGCTCACCGGGATCGGTCAGCTCTACCGGCAGGTCTCCGCGTTCGACCCGGTCACGGTCTCCATCGGCCACGTCGAGGACGTCGGCCGGTTCAACATCATCGGCCAGACCGTCACCCTGTGGGGCACGGTCCGCTGCGCGGTCGAGTCGGACATGGCCGAGGTGCAGCGGCGGCTCGCCACGCTCGCCGAGCATTCGGCCGCCGCGTACGGCGCCACGGCCGCGGTCGAGTACCTGCAGGCGGTCCCGCCCGTGCACAACAGCGCGGAGTGGGTCGCCGCGGGGCTTCCCACGATCCGCCGGGTGGTCGGCGAGGAGCGGACGGTCGAGACCGGGGCGACGCTCGGGTACGACGACGTGTCCGAGTTCATGAACCGCTTCGGCGGCCTGTACGTGATGCTGGGCGTCCAGGACGCCTCACTGGACGGGGACGGCCGTCCGGTCCCGCTGCCGGGCGGGCGCGGCCTGGTCACCAACCACAACCCGCACTTCTACGCCGACGACGACACCCTCGTCACCGGCGTCCGGCTGCACGCGCACATGGCGTACGACCACCTGACCGGCGCACTGGCCCCCTAGGGCGTGTTGCGGAAGTCCCGAGTTGCGGCGTACGTGACAGGCGGGAGGCTGGGACTGGAAGCCGCCTGCCCGGCCGACCCGCACCCGCCGACCCGCACCCGCGTAGCCGCAGGGAGAGACGATGAGTGACCTCGCAGCCCTCGCCGACGAGCATCTGGCCGCCGCGCGCACCGCGCCGCACGAGCGGAGCGCCCAGGTGGTGATGCACGACGGCGTGCTCCGGCAGAGTGTGATCGCCCTGCTGGCGGGCGCTTCGCTCGACGAGCACACCGCGCCGCCCGCGGCGAGTCTGCAGGTGCTGCGGGGGCGGGTGAAGCTGACGGCGGCGGAGTGGTCGGAGGAGCTGGGCACGGGAGAGCTGAAGATCATCCCCAAGGAGCGGCACGGACTCACCGCCGTGGAGGACGCGGTGGTCCTGCTGACCGCCGTCATGGACTGATCGCGATCTCGCGCCCCTGCGCTCAGAGGGTCTCGTCCAGGTCCTCGGCGTAGTGCTCGATGGCGGGGCGGTACCGGCGGACAGCGGGGTCCTCGCTCGTGCCCGCGACCAGGCGCAGCAGCAGCCGTGTCGACTCGTGGTGCTCGCCGGTGTTGTACAGGGCCATGGCCAGAAAGACGCGCAGCGCGCCGTCGTCCGGGAACTCCTCGACCCCGCCGCGCAGGGTGGCGACGGCCTCCTCGTACCGGCCGAGGACGCGGAAGGTGCTGCCGAGGCCGAGCAGCGCGCCCCTGCGGTCCTTCTCGGAGAGCGCCGCCCCGGCCGTCGCCCTCAGCGCCCGCTCGTAGTGGGGAACGGCCTCGGCCTCCAGACCGAGCACGTCGTGCGCCCAGGCCGTCTGGTAGGCCACCTCCGCGTCGTCGGGGTGGCGCGCGGCGAGCGCCACCAGGCGGTCCCGCGCCTCCTCCTGACGGCCCTGCTCACGCAGTCCGACCGCCGCGGCCAGCAAGGCGTCCCGCTCGGGGCCGGAGCGGGAGTCGTCGTTCACGGAGCCTTCGTCGTTCAGGAAGTCGCTCATGGACGCATCGTCGCAGGTCGCCCGGGAGTGTGACGGGGCGGCTGCCAGATGACGGAACGCCATACTCCTGCCCGCCGGTTGTGGCGCCCGGACCCATAGAAGGCCCCCGTCGCCCGCCCCTAATCTCCCGGCCACACCCCGACATGCCGTCGGCATGACCGAGCCGCCCGGGAGATCCCATGCGTCCACCCCACACCCGCCGCCGCCCGCGCGGGCCACGCCGGCTGGCAGCCCTGCTGCTGTGCGCCGCCGCGGCCCTGTTCCCGTCCGTGACACCCGCCGCGGCCGCGGCACCCACACCCGTACCCGGTGAGCTGCGGCCGTACGACATCGGCGCCGTCTACAGCTCCGGCATCTCGTCGGGCGGCTACATGGCCACGCAGCTCCACGTGGCGTACTCGGGCACGTTCAGCGGCTCGGCGGTGTTCGCCTCGGGGCCGTACGACTGCGCCCAGAACACGCTCGCCACCGCCCTCAACGCCTGCATGAACACCGTCCAGGACCTCCAGCTCGCACAGCTGGAGCAGACGACGCGGAACTGGTCGGCGCAGGGTCTCGTCGACCCGGTCGCCAACCTCGCGGGCGATCCGGTGTACGTCTTCAGCGGCTCGGGCGACTCGACCGTGAAGCGGCCGGTGGCGGACGCGCTCGCCGACTACTACGGGCGGTTCGGCGCAAGCGTCCAGTACAACCGGAGCACGGCGGCCGGTCACGCCTGGATCAGTCCGCTCGGCCCCAACTCCTGCACCGTCACACAGAGTCCGTTCATCAACAACTGCGGTTTCGACGCCGAGCGTGATCTCCTCGGCCACCTGCGGGGATCCGTCGCGCCGCCCGCTTCGACCCCCGCCGGCACGCTGATCCGGTTCGACCAGAACGCCTACGCCCCGGGTGGATCCGCCGCGGCGCTGTCGCTCGACGACAACGGTTTCGTGTACGTGCCGAAGTCCTGCGCCGAGGGTGCGTCCTGCTCCTTGATGGTGGCGCTGCACGGCTGCAAGCAGGGGTACGGGTACCAGGGCTTCGGGACCCAGTTCGTGGACAAGGCGTATCTCAACGAGTACGCCGACACCAACGACATGATCGTGCTCTACCCGCAGGCCGAGGCGACGACCACGCTGGAGAACCCCAACGGCTGCTGGAACTGGTGGGGTTACCTCGGCGACTCCGACTACGCCCGGCACGGGGGCGACCAGATCGAGACGATCATGGCCATGGTCCGGGCGCTGCGCGGCGGCTCCACTCCCCCGCCCGTGGCCGACCGGGTGACGTTGCCGAGCCTCGACGCGCAGGACGGTTACGTCAAGGCGTCGGCCGACGGCACGGGTGCGGCGGTGGGCACGCTGGAGGACACGTACGGGCTCGCGCTCGGCCGTGGCACGGACGCCAAGGTGAACCGGACGCTGCTCTCCTTCGACACGTCGAGGATCCCGGCCGGCAAGGAGATCACGCGCGCGTACCTGTCGGTGGTGCGCAGCAGCGGTGCGGGCGATCCCTGGGGCTCCCCGGCGGGCAACCGGCTGCTGGCGGACGTGACGACCGGGTGCTTCGGCGGCTGCGCCGTCGAAGCCTCGGACTGGTCGGCGCCCGCGACCGTCCCGGGCGGGGCGCTGGTCGCGGCGTTCTCCTCGGGCTCCGCGACCTCCACCGACCTGTCGGCACCTGCCCTCGCGGCCCTCGACCGCAGCGGTACGACGCAGGTCCGGCTGCGCTTCGAGACGGCCCCGGCCTCGAACGCGTACCTCTTCGTGAACAGGGACACGCCGGTGACCCTGACGGTCGAGTACCGCTGACCTCGCCACGACGACGCACGGCCCCCGCGGTTCGACCCCCGGGGGCCATTGCGCCGAGCCACCCCTGCACCCAGCACCGGCACCGTTCCGTGGGCGATGTAACGCCTGCTGCATTCCGTGGCGTGACGAGTGATGACACGCAGATACGGTGGCTGGTCCTGGGCGGCCGGGCACCCGGATTCCCTGCGGCACCGCGCACCCAACAGTGAGGCACTCCGGTCATCGGCCCGCACGGCTCACCCGATCGGCCGACCGGGCGGGCCGGGGCCTCTCGTTCCGCGCGAACCTCCGGGACCGCGAGCCGGGGCGGCGGGTGCCCGCCTCCGCCGTGCTTCACGGCCACGGTTCGGCAGGTGGGGTCGGCCGGCGGCTGGTCCAGTGGTAGGGAGTACTGCCCGGACGTCGACGCACCTGGACGGCACCACATGACCATGTCCCCTTTCGGTTCCCTCGGCGGATCGGATCCGTTCAACGAGCTTCTCAACCGCTTCTTCGGCATGTCGCCGGCCGCCTCTCCGCCGGCCGTGCAACGCGTGCCGATCGGCAGACTCCTGACGGACTCCGCGCGGGACCTGATCGGCCGGGCCACCGTCCGCGCCTCCGAGGACGGCAGCGCCGACCTGGACACCGAGCATCTGCTCTGGGCCTGCACCCAGGTCGACCCGGCGCGCTCCCTCCTCGCCCAGGCGGGCGCCGATCCCGACCGGCTGGCCACCTCGATCTCCGGCGCGCTGTCCGGCGAGAGCGGCATCCCGTCGGCGGAGCCCGGACTCACCCCGTCGGCCAAGCGCGTGCTGCTCAGGGCGTACGAGCGCTCCCAGGCGTCGGGGGTCTCGTACATCGGCCCCGAACACATCCTGGGCGCGCTCCTCGGCGATCCGAACTCCGCGGCGGCCAAGTCGCTGACGGCGTACGGAACGGACGTCGACGGACTGCGCTCGACCGCCGAGCGCGCGGTACGGCCCGACGGCGCCCCGACGGCCCGGCCGGAGAGCAGGACGCCCACGCTCGACGAGTACGGCCGGGACCTCACGGAGGAGGCACGGGCGGGGAAGCTCGACCCGGTGGTGGGACGGGCCGAGGAGATCGAGCAGACCGTCGAGATCCTCTCCCGCCGCTCGAAGAACAACCCGGTGCTGATCGGCGAGCCGGGCGTGGGCAAGACCGCGATCGTGGAAGGGCTCGCCCAGCGGATCGTGGCGGGCGAGGTCCCGAAGACCCTGGAGGACAAGAGGGTCGTCGCCCTGGACCTGTCCGGGCTGGTCGCCGGCGCCCAGTACCGCGGCCAGTTCGAGGAGCGGCTGAAGAACGTCATCGACGAGGTGAAGGCCGACGCGGACGCGACCGTGCTCTTCATCGACGAGCTGCACACCGTGGTCGGTGCGGGCGCGGCGGGCGAGGGCGCCATGGACGCGGGCAACATGCTCAAGCCCGCGCTGGCCCGCGGTGAGCTGCATGTGGTCGGCGCCACCACGATCGACGAGTACCGCCGGTACGTGGAGAAGGACGCCGCCCTGGAGCGGCGCTTCCAGCCCGTGCTGATCCCGGAGCCCTCGGTGGAGGAGACCGTCCAGATCCTGGAGGGACTGCGGGACTCCTACGAGGCCCACCACCAGGTCCGATACAGCGATGCGGCGCTCGTGGGCGCCGCCGAGCTCTCCGACCGCTACGTCTCCGACCGCTTCCTGCCCGACAAGGCGATCGATCTGATGGACCAGACCGGCGCCCGGGTGCGGCTGCGCTCGCTGGGCAAGTCGACCGAGGTGGTCGACCGGGAGGACCGGCTGGCGAAGCTGCGCCGCGAGAAGGACGAGGCCGTCGCCGCCGAGGACTTCGAGAAGGCGAACGAGCACAAGAACGAGATCGCGCGGCTGGAGGCCGAACTGTCCGGTCTCGAGGAACGGCGCGAGGGCGTGATGGAGGTGACGGCCGACGACATCGCGGAGGTGCTGTCGCGCCGTACCGGCATCCCCGTGGCGCAGATGACCCAGAGCGAGAAGGAGAAGCTCCTCAAGCTGGAGGACGCGCTGCACAGCCGGGTGGTGGGTCAGGACGAGGCCGTCACGGCGATCGCGCAGGCCGTGCGGCGCAACCGGGCGGGCATGGGTGACCCGAACCGTCCGGTGGGTTCGTTCCTCTTTCTCGGCCCGACCGGAGTCGGCAAAACCGAGCTGGCGAAGGCACTGGCGGAGCTGCTGTTCGGCGACGAGACGCGGATGGTCCGCTTCGACATGAGCGAGTTCCAGGAGAAGCACACGGTCTCCCGGCTCGTCGGCGCGCCGCCCGGTTACGTCGGCCATGAGGAGGCGGGCCAGCTCACCGAGAAGGTCCGCCGCCAGCCGTACAGCGTCCTGCTCTTCGACGAGGTGGAGAAGGCCCATCCGGACGTCTTCAACACCCTGCTCCAGGTCCTGGACGACGGCCGGCTGACGGACTCGCAGGGCCGGACGGTCGACTTCCGTCACTGCGTGGTCATCATGACGTCCAACATCGGCGCCCAGCGGATCCTGGCCCACCACGGCGACGTCTCGGAGATCCGCGACGATCTGAAGCAGGATCTGCGGGGCCACTTCACGCCGGAGTTCCTCAACCGCATCGACGAGACGATCATCTTCCACGGTCTGGGCGAGGAGCATCTCGGGGACGTCCTCGCTCTGCTGCTGCGCCAGAGCGAGCGCCGGGTCCGTGCGCAGGGGCTGGACCTTGAGGTGACCCAGGCGGCGAAGAAGCTGCTCGTCGCGCACGGGCACCAGCCGGAGTTCGGCGCGCGACCGCTGCGCCGCACGATCCAGACGGAGCTGGACAACCGGATCGCCGACCTGCTCCTGGGCGGTGAGGCGGACCCGGGCGACACGATCGTGGCGGACGTCGTGAACGACGCGCTGGTGTGCCAGGTGCAGCACCAGGAAGCCGCTTCGCGCTGACGCCCTCGAACCCCGCGGGGCCTGAAGCGTGTTGTCCTCCTCTTCAGGCCCCGCGGCCATGCGTGCACCCGGTGGACCTCGCAGGGCGGTCAGCGGAGCGGTCAGCAGGACGGTCAGCGGGGCGGCTCGGGAAGTTCCTCGCCCGTCTCCAGGAGGGACTTGAGGCTGGAGATCAGGGCCGGCCACCCCTCGCCGATCATGCCGCGCATCGTACCGCCGGGCTCCAGGTCGTCGTGGACGACGGTGAGCTTGACCATGTCGCCGGCCGGCTCGATGTCGAAGGTGACCTTCGAGCGGCGCTCCTTGGCGAGCTTCGCGTACACCTCGTCGCCGATCCCGACCGCTTCGGCCCACTCGGGCGTGAAGGTGTGCCAGGTGTAGGAGAGGCGGCGGCCGGGGTCGGCCGCGAGGACGACCTGCTCGGGGTCGCTCGTCCTCCGGCCGCCCTCGTCCCAGACCATCGGGGATCCTGCGGTCCAGGTCGTCTCGAAGGCCACGCCCCAGTAGCGCCGGGTGAACTCCGGGTCGGTGAGCGCCTGCCAGAGCTCCTCGGGCGTGGTGCGGATGTAGGTGGTGTAGACGAACGCGTTGCTGTCCATCGGGCTCTGCTCCAATGCTGACTTCAGGTCGGCGAGCGCGCTGACGCGCTCGCGGGCGTACCGGCTGATCCAGCGGTCCCCGATGGCGTGGATCGGAGCGGCGTTCAGGTAGTGCAGCTTCTCCCGCCCGCGCCGCACCGTGACCACCAGCCCCGCCGCCTCAAGGACCGCCAGATGCTTGCTGACGGACTGCCGTGCCATGTCCAGACCCGCGCAGAGTTCGCGCAGGGTCTGGCCGTTGCGGGCGTTCAGACTGTCGAGCAGCCGTCGCCGGCTGGCATCGGCCAGCGCCTTGAACACCTCGTCCATCGCCCCACCTCAACATGCAGCCATTTAACTGCCTCTACGATAGGCAGCCGATCGGCTGCACGTCAACGACCGACCGCGCCGCCGGGCCGCAGGGCCGCCACCACCAGGCCTTCCACCTCCTCCGCGGAGACTCCTCCGCCTCGCACCACCCGGTCGAACACGAGCCCGTCCACGCATGCGAGCAGCGCCAGCGTGCGCCCCTCGGGGTCCTGCACCCCTCGGGCGGCGAGGAAGCGGCGGACCGCGTCCCGCCCCGGGTTCTCCCGTGGGACCAGGATTTCGCGGAGTTCGGGGTCCCGCACGCTCTCGACGGTGCAGGCGTAGCGGGCGAGGGAACGTCGGCGACCCTCGCCGCTGAGCCGCGCGGCGACGAGCGCTGCGACCGCGTCGGCCAGTTCGGCGGCGGAGCGCAGTTCACCGACACGTTCCCCGGCCGCGCGCAGCTCGGCCTGGTCGAGCTCGACCAGGCGCCGGACCAGTCCGCTCAGCAGAGCCGAACGGGTGCGGTAGTACGCGGAGGTGGTACCGGCCGGGAGCCCGGCGGCCGCGTCGACGGCGCGATGGGTCAGGCCGCGCATCCCGGCGTCGACGAGTACGCCGAGCGCGGTGTCGGCGAGCACGGTACGGCGGTCGGACGCGGCGCCGCTCTCGGCAGGCCGCTTCACGTCGGGGCGATCAGAAGTCACCCCCTCTTTCTACACCTGTAGAGGGTGCGCGCTACGCTCTTCTACAGATGTAGAAGAGTCCGGGAGAAGCGAAGAGAGGCTGATCGCCATGGGGAACGTCGCTGTCGTCGTCGGCGCGGGCATCGGCGGGCTCGCCGCGGCCATCGGGCTGCGGCGCGTCGGCTGGGACGTGACGGTCGTGGAGCACGCGCCCGTGCTCGACGACGCGGGCGCCGGAATCTCGCTCGCCGCCAACGGCGTGCGCGCCTTGGACGCCCTCGGCGTCGGGGCCGCCGTCCGCGCCGCCGGGCGGGGTCAGTACACCGGGGGCACGCGCACGCCGGACGGGTCCTGGCTCGCCCGGATGGACGGCGCCGCCCTCGAACGCGCTCTCGGCACGCCCATCGTCGGCATCCCGCGCGCCACCCTCCACCGACTGCTGCGCGCGGCCCTGCCGCCACGGAGCCTGGCCGTCGGCCTGGAGGTGACCGCCCTGGACCGCACGACGCCGGGCCGCGTCCGTGTCCGCACACGGGCGGCCGAGGCTCCGGCGGCCGAAGGCGGGGCGGGGATCGACGCCGACCTGGTCGTGGCCGCCGACGGCGTCAACAGCCGTATACGGGCAGCCCTGTTCCCCGGCCATCCCGGCCCGGCCTACAGCGGATCGACCGTGCTCCGCGCCCTCACGCACCGCTCGCTGGACCTCCCCACCGACTTCGAGATCACCTGGGGGCGGGGCACCGAGTTCGGGCACATCGCCTTCACCGACGGGCGGGCGGAATGGCACGCCGTCCTCAATTCCCCCGCCGCAGTGCGGTACGCCGACCCGCTCGCGGAGGTCCGGAGGCGCTTCGCCGGCTGGCACGCACCCATCCCGCGGCTGCTCGACGCGACACGGCCCGAAGCCGTCCTGCACCACGACATCCACGAACTGGCCACCCCGCTCCCGTCCTTCGTCGTGGGCCGCGTCGCCCTGCTCGGCGACGCGGCACACGCGATGACCCCGAACCTGGGGCAGGGCGCGTGCCAGGCCCTGGAGGACGCCGTCGTCCTCGCCGCCGCGCTGGCGAGCGGACCGGACACGGACAGCGCGCTGGCCTCCTACGACGCGGAGAGGCGCCCCCGGTCCCAGTCCGTCGGCGTCGCCGCCCGCAAGGCGGGGCGCATGGGGCAGCAACTCTCCCGGCCGGGAGCGGTGCGGCTGCGGAACGCCGCCCTGCGCCTCGCGCCGTCCGGCGCCACGCTGCGGGTGATCCTGAGGCACGCCGACTGGACCCCGCCGTGGCTGCCGGGATCCGCCGCGACGCCCCAACCTGGTGAATAGGTGCGAAACCACCTGGTCAACGGGGCTGCTAGCGTGTCCGGATGTCCCTGAAGCACGCGGTCCTCGCAGCCCTCCTGGAGGGCGAGGCGTCCGGATACGACCTGGCCAAGATCTTCGACGTGTCCGTGGCCAACTTCTGGGCCGCCACACCTCAGCAGCTCTACCGCGAGCTCGACCGGCTCTCCGAGGCGGGACTGATCGCCGCCCGTGTGGTGGAACAGGAACGGCGCCCCAACAAGCGCATGTTCTCCCTCACCGACGCGGGCCGGCAGGACCTCGTCGCGTACACGGCCCAGCCGCCGCGCCCGACCGCGATCCGGGACGAGTTGATGGTCCAGGTGCAGGCCTGCGACGAGGGCGACACCGAGGCGGTGCGCGGCTTCGTCCAGGAGCGGATGGAGTGGGCGCGGGGCAAGCTCGCACGCTGGGAGAGGCTCCGGGAGTGGATGCTCGCCGGCCGCGACGAGGCCACGTACCTGAGCGAGGCCGAGCGGATCGGGCCGTACCTCACGCTGATGCGCGGCCGCTACCTCGAGGAGGAGAACCTGCGCTGGGGCGAGCAGGTACTCGCGATTCTGGACCGGCGGCTGGCCGCGCGGCAGCGGGCCGGAGGCTCGGCGGCCCGCCGGTGACGCACGTTCCTACCCTGCGGTAGCGTCACCCGTCGACGACCGGACGGGCCGGTCGGAGACAAGGGGCGGGCCTGATGAACGTCGGTGACATCGTCAAGGACTTCACTCTTCCGGACGAGACGGGGACACCCCGATCGCTGGTCGATCTCCTCGCGGACGGACCCATCGTGCTGTTCTTCTACCCGGCGGCCATGACGGCGGGCTGCACGGCGGAGGCCTGCCACTTCCGCGACCTGGCCGCCGAGTTCCGGGAGGCGGGGGCGCGCCCCGTCGGCATCAGCTCCGACGTCGTCGAACGACAGCAGGAGTTCGCCGACCGCCACTCCCTCGGCTACCCGCTGCTCTCGGATCCCGAGGGCTCGGTCCGCGACCTGTTCGGGGTGAAGCGGGGCTTCTCGCTCGCGCCGACCAAGCGGGTCACCTTCGTCATCGACGAGAACCGTCGGATCCTCGAGGTCGTCCGCAGCGAGCTCCGGATGAGCGCCCACGCCGACCGCGCCCTGGCGGCGCTGAGGGCACGCACGGCCTGAGCCCGGTCATGGACATTGGATCGTAGATCGTGGATCCAATATCCATGATCCACGGCGCCTTCGACATGCGGGCCGACGGGGGGTGGGCGAAACTCGCTCATATGTGGCCGACTTCAGGCCACCGCAGGAACGGAGCGCAGGAATGGACGACTACCCCGCACTCAACCTCTTCTGGACCATGCTCTGGTTCTTCCTCTGGATCATGTGGCTGTTCCTCCTGTTCAGGGTCATCACGGACATCTTCCGCGACCATGAGATGAGCGGCTGGGGCAAGGCGGGGTGGCTGATCTTCTGCATCCTGCTCCCCTTCCTCGGTGTGCTGATCTACGTGATCGCCCGCGGCAAGAGCATGACCCAGCGGGACGTGGCACAGGCCAAGGAGAACGAGGCCGCATTCCAGTCGTACATCCGCAAGACGGCGGGTACGGGTGGCGGTGGCAGCCACGCCGACGAACTGGCACGGCTCGCCGAACTGAAGGACAAGGGCGCCATCACGAACGAGGAGTTCGAGAAGGCGAAGGCCAAGGTCCTCTCCTGAGGAAGGGCGGCGCGGACCCACCGGCTCCCGTTCTCTCCCGCCGACTGCTGCGGGAAGCATGGGCCCAACCCGGCCGGCTGCCCGAACTGCTCGCCATGTTCGCCCTGCGGCACATGGGCCCGCAGGCCGGGCGGGCTGTGGAGCGGCTGCGCCGGGACCATCCGGACGCCACGCCCGCCGAACTGCGCGCCCTGGTCGCGGCGCGCGGCCGGCGGGCGGTCACCGCCGAAGGGGCGTTCGTGGGCGGGCCGTTCATGCTGCTCATCCCCGTCGCCTTCTGCGGCGCGCTGCTGCTCCAGGCGCGGGCGATCCTCGTACTGGCGGGTCTGGACGGCCGGGACACCACCGACCCCGAGCGCGCCGCCGAACTCCTGGTCCTGCAGGGGGTGTACGCGGACACGACGGCCGCCGCGGCCGGGCTGCGCGCCGGCCCGGCTCCCACCGACGGCACAGAGCCCCGCCCGGGCCGGATCGCGTCCCTCTGGAAACTGACACTGCGGATGTCCCGCCTTCTCGGCATCGTCACGCCGGGCGACGACGGCCCGGGCAGGCTCGCCCGGATCGGGCAGTGGCTGCTGCTGATCGCGGTGTTCGTGACCGGACTGGTGGCGCCCCTGGTGTGGCTGCCGTACATGGGGGTCTCGTACCACAAGGCCACGACCGCGCTGCTGCATCGGGCCGTCGTCTTCTACTGCGGCACTCCGGACCCTCCTCCGCCGCGCACGGGACGACTTCAGCCGGAGATGGTGGTGGCCTCGCTGCGGGCGCTGGCATCGATCGTGCTCCCGCTGGTGGCGGTGATCCTGGTCCTCTTCACCGACCGGGAGCTCGGCGGAGGGCGGTGGCCTCTGCTCGCCCTCGTCCTGGTGGTCATCCCCCTGGTGGTGGGCGGCACCTGGGTCTGGCGCCACCTCTCGGCGCGCCGCTCACACTGACCCACCCCTAATCGGCATCCAAGATGCTTGTTTGATACGGTCCCGGTGTGCGGTTGACGAAATTCACCGACCTGGCGCTGCGTGCCGTGATGCGTCTGGCGGTCCCCGGAACACCCGGCCAGGAGTCCGCGGTCACCACGCGGGAGGTGGCCGAGGTGATGGCCGTGCCCTACGCCCATATGGCGAAGGTCGTCACACGGCTCCAGCACCTCGGCGTCGTCGAGGCGCGACGTGGGCGCGGCGGCGGCCTGACCCTGACGGAGACCGGGCGACGCGCCTCGGTGGGGTGGCTCGTCCGGACCCTGGAGGGCGAGGAGGAGGTCGTCGAATGCGAGGGCGAGACCCCCTGCCCGCTGCGCGCGGCCTGTCGGCTGCGCGGCGCGCTGCGCCATGCGCAGGAGGCGTTCTACGCATCGCTCGATCCCTTGACCGTGGCGGACCTGGTCGAGTCGCCCACGGGACCTGTGCTTGTCTCGCTGGGCATCCGGCACGACGACTGACACCCACCACCCCTTTCCGCAAGACCCCGATCACCCTGTCCAAACGCGCAGTTTTAAATACGTAGATCATCTACCACAATAGGAGCTTCAATGTTGTCCGAGCAGGCCACCCCCGTCGTCCGAGCCACCCTCCCCGTCGTCGGGGCCGCGCTCGGCGAGATCACCGAGCGCTTCTACGCCGGAATGTTCGCGGCCCGGCCGGAACTGCTCCGCGACCTCTTCAACCGCGGGAACCAGGTCAACGGCGATCAGCGACGGGCGCTGGCCGGCTCGATCGCCGCCTTCGCCGGGGCGCTCCTGGAGAGCCCTCACACCCGGCCGGACGTCATGCTCTCCCGCATCGCCCACAAGCACGCCTCGCTGGGAGTCACGTCCGAGCAGTACAAGGTCGTCCACGAGCACCTCTTCGCCGCCATCGTCGACGTGCTCGGCGACGCCGTCACACCCGAGGTCGCCCAGGCCTGGGACGAGGTCTACTGGCTGATGGCCAACGCCCTCATCGCGCTGGAGTCCCGGCTCTACGAGGAGACGGGGGTCGAGGAGGGCGGGGTCCGCCACCCCATGGAGATCGCCGGACGGCATCGGGAGACGGCCGACACGGTCTCCTTCGCCCTGCGTCACACCGACGGACGCCCCACGGGATCCTTCCGGCCCGGACAGTACGTGAGCGTGGGCGTCGCACTGCCCGACGGCGCGCGCCAGATCCGCCAGTACAGCCTCTCCGCCGCACCGGGCCGCCCTGAGTGGCGGATCACGGTCAAGCGGGTCGACGGCGACCCCGCGGGTGAGGTGTCGACCTGGCTCCACGAACACGCGCGCGTGGGCGACACCGTCGAGGTGTCCGCACCGTTCGGGGACCTCGTCCTGCCCGAGGGGGAAGGGCCTCTGCTCCTCGCCTCCGCCGGAATCGGCAGCACACCGATGCTGGCCATGCTCGACCACCTCGCCGCCACCGGCTCGCACCGTCCGGTCACGGTCGTGCACGCCGACCGCTCCCCCGCCGACCACGCACACCGCGAGGAGCTGCGCCGGCTGGTCGGCGCACTGCCGAACGGCTCCCTGCACCTCTGGTACGAACAGCCGGGCGCGGCGGACGCGCGCCGCGGCCACGCGGACGTGACCACGCTCGACCTGCCGGCCGGCGTGACGGCGTACCTGTGCGGCCCGCTGCCCTTCATGCGCCAGGTGCGCGGCGACCTGCTGGCTGGCGGCGTCGCCGCTTCGGCCGTCCACTACGAGGTCTTCGGCCCGGACCTGTGGCTCGGCGCCGGGAACTGACCGCTCCCGCACCCGGAGAGGTGCGGGAGCGTGTCATGGCGGGAGAACCGCTCAGCAGCTCATCGCCCAGGTGTGGGAGTCGCCGCGGTCGTTGGCGACGCCGTTGTACCCGACCTCCTGCCCGGGAGTCAGGCAGATGGTCATCGCGCCGCCCTGATGTGCGCTCTCGTAGACCCGGACGTGGTCCTTGATGCCCGGTCCCGAGATGCCGTGGTTGGCCCAGGAGGAGTCGGTGTCGGCGATCCAGCTCTCCCACCAGCCGTCGTCGCCGCTCCAGTTGGCGCGCTGGCCGCCGAAGTTGGCGTTCTCCCAGGCGCAGAACTCGCCACTCGGACAATCGGCCGCCTGGGCGGGTGCGGTCAGGGCGAGTCCGCCCGTGAGGGCGAGCAGGGCGACGGCCGTGGTGAGGATGCGCTTCATGAAGCGTCGTTGCCTTCCTGTGCGGTGACGGGTGCGGACAGCTCGGCTGCCCGCCGCAGTGCGCGGGTGCGCAGCTGCTGGTAGGTGGTGAGCTGGTCGCCTCGCAGGGTGCGCACCTTCGCCAGCTCCGCGGGTTCCAGCCGCGCCCGGACCTCGGCGAGTCCGCTCTCCCTGTCACAGCGGGCGACGAGCGCGGGGTCGGGTCGTTCGGTGCGCGGGCGGCCGGACGGGGTCGCGCACCGGTTCCAGCGCCTGAGGGCGGCCCGGTGGGCGGGGTCGTCCTTCATCCGGTTCTGGGCCTCGGCCCGCAGGTTGTCGACGGTCACCTGAGCGCGGAACCAGCGCGTCTGGTCTCCGTACAGGGTCCGGCGGGCGGAGGCGAGGCAGCCGTCGGTGTGGGCGGTGACGGTGTGTCCGGTGGCCAGGGTGAGTGACAGTTCGCGGGGACCGGTGCCGAAGAGCGCCGCCTGGAGGTGCCGGTCTCCCTCCGGGGTGTCGGGCCGCCGGGCGAGGGTGAGTCCGCGGGCGTCCAGGCAGCGGTCGACCAGGGTGCGCTCCACGGTCCTGAGCAGGGCGTCCTGCGCCTGCGGAGTCCGCGGAACGGCCGGTCCGGGCTCGGTCGTGACGCATCCCGCGAGCAACAGCCCGGCGGCAAGGGCGCCGACCGCACGGCGGATGTGCGCACTTGTGTCCGGCATGGTGGCCCCCCTCGTGACGCCCCAGGTCAGCGGGGCGAGTAACGGGTTCGTCACAGCCCGTGACGATCTTGCCCGGTCACGGAAAGGGCATGCGAGGAGTCACCCGAAGGGGTTGAACGCGCCGGAGTGTGCGCCCCTCACGAGCGGTCCGCGCCCGGGAACCGACCGCGGACACGGGCCGAGGAACGACAAAGCCCCGGTTGGACGGGGGATTCCAACCGGGGCCGATTGCCGCGACGACGAAGAGCGGTCACCGCAAGGGGGGGACCTGGGGACCGGGCCCCTTCGCCATCACACATTGATGAACGATAAACCTTCAAGACGAGTTCCGCGGCGCCCAGGGTGCCCGATGTGAGACACCTCACCCCCTTTTTTACCGTTCGTGCGTCTCACATCACGGACGGTAGACCGACCCCGGCTCCGCCTTGCCGGGCGCGAGGAGCTGAGGGACCGTCACAAAGGTGAAGCCTCGTTCCTTGAGCTCGTCGATGATCCCCGGTACGGCGGGGACGGTGCCGTCGTAGATGTCGTGCAGCAGGATGATCCCGTCCCCCTGCGCCCCTTCGAGCACGCGCTTCCGTATGAGGTCCGAATCGGTCGTGGAGTAGTCCTTGGCCGTGACGCTCCACAGGATCTGCGCCAGCCCGAGATCGCGGCTCACCTCCGAGACCGTGCCGTCGGTCCGCCCCTGCGGAGGCCGCATGAGGGTCGGCCGGCTTCCGGTGATCTTCTCTATCGCGTCCTGGGTGCGGGAGAGTTCCTCACGTACCTCGCCGGCCTCCAGGTCGGTCAGGATGCGGTGCGTCCACGTATGGTTCGCGACCTCGTGCCCCTCGTCCGCGATGCGCTTGACGATCTCGGGGTACCGGTCGACATGCTTCCTGCCGAGCAGGAAGAACGTCGCAGGGACCTCCTTCTCCTTGAGCACGTCGAGGAGGTGGGGCGTGTCCTTGCCGGGGCCGGCGTCGAAGGTCAGCGCTATGCACTTGACCTTGGCGCAGTCGACGGGCTTGGCCGAGCCGCCCGGTCCCGCGGCATCCTCCCCGCCCCGCTTGTCGTCCGACCCGGCCGCCTTGCCCCTGGCGTCGGCCGGGGTGATCGGATCGACCCCGCACCCGGTGAGGGCGAGCACGAGAGAGGCCGCCGCCAGAAGGGCGGCGGCCGATCCCCGGCGCTTCCCCGTATCGGTTCGGAACATGCTGCAACCCGCTTTCCCCGTAGATGGCTTCGAAGGGCGACCACGCCTGGTCAGGGGCGCCGTCGCGTACATACGGAAGCACTCTACACATCGTGTATACACGCGATGCATAGGGGGGTGCGGGGCATGCATGTGCCCCGGACGGCGCCCGTCCGCTCCGTCCGGGGTGTCAGTGGGCCGGTGGGGCCGACCGGGTCAGCGGGATGCGAGGAGGAGGCGTGCCTCCGTCTCCTGGTCGCCGGAGACGGACTGCGTCGACTGCACCGCGAAGGTGGCGGCGAGCGTCTTCTCGACCTCCTCGACCGCGTGGTACCCACCGGTCAGCAGCGCGCCGACCTGTCCGCTGAGATGCACCGGACCGGCGTCCTCCCGACGCCCGCCGGCCGTGTCGAACGTCGCCATCCAGACGGTGGGGGCGGGCGCCGAGGCCGCCTTCGGGCCGGGGGCGCTCATGTCCTCCAGCCGGTAGACATGGTCGAGGGCGTCGAAGACCGCCTGGGCGTCCTGGCGGTCGCAGTCGCTCAGCTGCACGGTGACGTCGGTGTCGATGTGGTGGTCGTACACGTAGCTCATCTCCTCGCTGCCAGGCGTTCGTCGTCCTGCCACGCTTCCAGCATCCCTCGCGCCGGGGCGTCCCGCGACGTCCCGTGCGCCCGGGGCGGGCGCGGCCGCCCCCTGGCTCGGGCGGCCCAGGGTTGAAGCGGGCCCCATGCGGTTACCCGCGAAGCGAGGGCCGACAACAGGAGGTTCCGTGTCCACTCGGCCAGTCCAGGAACAGTCGGGCGGCGGTGACCTCGTCCGTGGTCGTCACGAGACGCAGGAGGAGAGCGCGGACCGGCGCTGGGCCGAGCTGATGCAGGAGATCAGGGTCGCCCAGACGGGCGTCCAGATCCTGTTCGGCTTCCTGCTCACCGTCGTCTTCGCGCCCCGGTTCTCGGACCTGTCGGACACCGACCGGGCCATCTACGTGGTCACGGTGTCACTGGGCGCGGCGGCTACGGGGGCGCTGATCGGCCCGGTGTCGTTCCACCGCATCGTGGCGGGCCGGCGGATCAAGCCCCAGACCGTGGTGTGGGCCTCGCGGCTGACGTTCGTGGGGCTCGTGCTGCTGCTGGCCACGCTGACCTCGGCGCTGTTGCTCGTCCTGCGGGTGGCGACGGACGACGGGTACGTGCCGTGGCTGGTCACCGGCCTGGTCGCCTGGTACCTGCTGTGCTGGTACGTGCTCCCGCTCTGGGTGCGGCGCCGCTACACCAGCGGAGACTGAGCGAGCCCGCCAGGTCAGGCTCCCTCGACGACCCGCTCCACGGTGTCGGCCTCGGAGGCGGGCTTGTCCGGCCGGTGCCGCAGGACGCGGGCGAAGCGCAGGGTGACCCCGGCGGGGTAGCGGGTGGAGCGCTGGATGCCGTCGTACGCGATCTCGACGACGAGTTCCGGCCGTACGCGTACGGTGAAGCCGTCGTCGTCCACGGCGAGTTCGCCCAGCTTCTCGGTCTGCCAGCGAAGCATCACGTCGGTGAGGCCCTTGAACGTCTTGCCGAGCATCACGAACGTCCCGTCGGCGGCCCGGGCGCCGAGGTGGAGGTTGGAGAGCAGCCCGGTGCGGCGGCCGTGGCCCCACTCGGCGGCGAGGACGACGAGGTCGAGCCTGTGCACCGGTTTGACCTTGAGCCAGGTACGGCCACGACGGCCGGCCACGTAGGGCGCGTCCAGGGCCTTGACCAGGACGCCTTCGTGTCCCAGGGACAGGGTGTCGGTGAGGAACCGCTCGGCGGCCTCCACCTGTCCGGGCGCGTCGGGGTCGTCGACGACGAAGCGGCGGACCCGCCGGTTCTCCGGCAGCAGGCGGACCAGGGCGGCGTGGCGCTCCTGGCCCGGTCGGTCGATGAGCACCTCACCGTCGGCGGCGAGCACGTCGAAGAAGACGGGAGAGAGGGGCACCGTGGCGCTGGCGGCGGCGACGTCGACGCGGGAGCCGACCCGGGAGGCGATGTCCTGGAAGGCGAGCGGCCGACGGGTGGCGGGGTCGAGGGCGATCACCTCACCGTCCAGGATGAACGGGTCGGCGGACGTCTCCCGGGCGACGGCGACGACTTCGGGCAGCCGGCCGGTGATGTCGTCCAGGGAGCGGGTGAACACCTTCACCTCGTCGCCGCGGCGGTGCACCTGGATCCGGATGCCGTCGAGTTTCTCCTCGACCGCGCACCGTCCGAGACCCGCGACGGCCTCGGTGACCGAGGCGGCCGTGTGGGCGAGCATCGGCTGAACGGGGACACCGACCCGCAGCGCGAAGCCCTCGAGGGCGGCGGGCCCGTCGGCGAGCACGGCCTGCGCGACGCGGGGCAGCGAGCCTTCCAGCATCACGGCCCGGCGAAGCTCCGCCGAGGACACGGTGGCGGCGCGCGCGACCCCTTCGAGGGCGATGGCGTCCAGGGCTCCCTGCCGTACCTCCCCGGAGAGCAGCCGGATCAGGAACTCCTGCTCCGCCGCGGTGGCGGCGGCCATCAGCTCGTGCACGAGGCGGGCACGCTCGGACTGCGACCCGGCGCCGGAGACGGCCGCCAGCTCGGTCATGACGGCGTCGGTGGCGGCGAGGGTCAGGCCGGGGTGCGCGGCGTGCGGTACGGCCGGTGGGACCACGTTCTTGAGCACGCTCCAGCCGACGCCGATGCGCCCCTGCGGGAGCCGGCCGGAGAGGTACGCGATCACGAGCGGGCTCTCCTCGGGCGCGGCCTCCGAGAACAGCTCGGCCAGCACCGCGATCTTCCGCGAGCGGGCGGACGTGGCGGTGACCTGCTGGGACGCGTCGGCGAGTCGTGCCAGAAGCATGGGCCCATACTCCCCCGCCCGGTGCGCGGGCCGCATGTCGGACACGGCCCGGGAGGGGTGGGCGGCGCGAACGGAACGGTCACCTTCACGTCCGAAGTCCGTAACGGTCCCCCGGCCAAGGGACTTCCACGCCATCCCTCGGGCATGCACCGGACAGATCACCCAGCCATGCGAGCCATGGGACGACACACGGGGGGCCACCATGAGCACTGTCCGGAACAGTTGGAGAACCTGCGCGGTCGGCGTCGCGGCCGTCGCCGCGCTCCTTGCGACCACCGCCTGCGAGTCCGGGGGCACGGACAACGGCAAGAGCCCGAGCACCGGCAAGAGCCCGACGACCTCACGCACCCCGGGTGCGTCCGGGACGCCCACGCCTTCCGCGAAGCCGAGCACCTCCGACGCCGCGCCGAGTCCGGGCCGGACTTCGGGCGAACCCGGCGACGACGGCAACACCAGGCCCGCGGCCTGCAACGACAACGACCTCTCGATCACGCTGTCGTACTGGCGCCAGGACTCGGGGCAGAACGTCCTCATCACGGCCGGCAACATCACCGGCAAGGCCTGCACCCTCTACCACTACCCGTACGTCGGCTTCGGCGCCGAGATCGACGGGCCGATCGAGGCGATGGGGGCCAGGCCCCGGGCGATCGCCACGATCGGGCCGAAGGAGAAGGCGTACGCGGGGGTGTACCTCTTCCGGGGCGGCGAGAAGACGGTCGCCGCGGAGGCGCTGTCCATCGGCTACCAGGACCGCGCCCCCGACAGCAACGGAGATGTGGCGATGCTGGACATCTCGCCCTCCGACGAGATGGGGGCCCTCAACGTCGGAACCAACCCCCGGGTCACCTACTGGAACCGGGATCTCGGCGCGATCGAGGATCTCCTGTTCAGGTCGGGCGCCGACTAGGCCCGGCGGCGGGTGGCGGGCGACTTCCGCGCCCACCACCCGCCGCCGGGTTCTGTCATGCCTCGGTCGGCCTACTCGCCGGCCGTCCTGCGACGCCGCATCCACCACAGGAGTGCTCCGCCGGCCACGGCGAGGACCGCCGCGATGCCCACGATCATGCCGACGGGGGTGCTGCTGCCGGTGTCGGCGAGGTCGCCGTCCGGATCCTTCGTCGCCGGCGGTGCGCTGTTGTCACCACCGGGCGTGGAGGGGCCGGGCGCCGGAGTGGTCGGCTGCTCGGTGGGCTTGCCGGTGCCCGACGGAGTCGGTGTGGGCGTCGGCGTGGGACCGCCGCCGCCGTCACGCTCGCCGGACGAACCGAGGAAGACCTCTTCGGTTCCGCGGTGTGTCGTCTCGGTCTGCAGAGACGTCTTGGTGGTCCTGTCCAGCTCACGGTGCTGGACGTTGAACTCGGTCCGGGTGATGTTGCGCTTGGGGGACTTGGAGAAGTCGACCCCGCCCATGGACAGGATCCAGACCTTGCCGTCGTAGACCCGCTCGAACTTGTAGTCGCCGTTCTTGAACGAGTGGACGTACTTGTCGTAGACCGTCTTCTTGTCCCAGTCCTTGTTCTCGCCCCTCAGCGGCCACCGCTTCACGTCGTTGCTGTTGATGACGGTGCGGAAGTCGGTGGGCTGGGCGGCGTCCGCGCGGCGGACGTGCTCTGCGGCGACGCGGGAGCGGTAGACGTAGCGCAGGTCGGCGTAGCCGGCCTCCTGGTTCACGCGGCGCTCCACCTCCGGCAGGATCTCGCTGCGGATGAGCGCTTCGGCCTGCTTGGACTGCGCCTCGGTGATGTCGCAGGTGTTCGGCGGCTTGTTGGGGCCGCTGGCCACCTCCATGTTGACCTTCAGCGGCGCGTCGAGGATGTAGATGCCGCCGTCCTGCTCGCGGACCGTCGCCGTCTTGGGGGTGATCCACTGCCGGATGATCGGCAGGCAGGGCGCTCCCTCGGCGGTACGCGGCGCGGCGCGCCAGAAGCGCTCCCCGCGCTCGTACTTGTCGGGGTTCATGGCGTCGGCGTAGTCGTGCTTGAGGGTGAGGTCGGCCTCCAGCAGGATGCGGCCCGCGTCGGTCTTGGCGAACTCCTTGTCCATGATGACGTCGGGCTGCACCGGGTTGAGGTTCACCCAGAACTTGTCGGGGGTCAGCGCCAGCCAGGTGAAGAACGCGTCGTTGGCGAGGTTCAGGCGCGCCTCACCGCCCCAGCCGGGCTTGCCCTCGGCGTCGGGGACGTACGTCGTCTTCATGGAGTACCGCATCCCCTTGCCCTTGGCGGGGGTGGAGACGTAGTTCAGTTCCATGCTGGAGAAGTCGATGCCGCCGGGGCCCCGGTTGAAGTAGCCGCCCCGGTTGTTGGCCTCGTACTGCTTCTGCATACGGAGCGCTTCGGCGGGGGTCTTCCCCGAGCGAAGTGCCTGGTCCATGATCGAGGAGCGGCCGGCCTTCAGCGGGTCGGCGTTGAAGCGCGGGTCGGCGGCGGTGTAGACGTTCGGCTTCAGCGGGCGCTCGATGGCGTTCGAGCGGCGCTCGACGATGTTGGCCTGCCGCGCACTGGTGTTCCGGTCCGCCTTCATCTCCTTGTTGAAGGCGTCGATCTTCTCCTTGGTTCCCTTCTCGGTCGTCTGACCGGTCAGGTACTGGAACTTGTCCTTCGGGTACTGCTTGGCGAGCTGCTTGTCGCCCTTCAACTGGTCGTTCTCGATGTGACCGTTGGACTTGGCCTCGACGTTGACGCCCTTGACCCGGTTGCGTGCGTCGATGCGGCGTTCCTGCTTGTTGCCCTTCTCGTCGGTGTATTCGAGGGTGTCCTCGCACCACCAGTCCGGGCCGATCATGTTGTACTTCTTGACCATCCGCTGCATGAACGCGAAGCCGCGCGGCGGGTTGCCGTGCGGGGCGAGCCAGCGTATCTGCTTCCAGTCGTCCCAGTTCTTGTACCCGGTGGAGTTGTTGTACTGGGCGTTGTACCGGGCGTACATCTCCATGACGCGGTCGGCCGGGTTGCCGTTCTTCTCCCAGAGCCGCTGCCACTTGCGGTAGTTCGTGCCCGCCGTCTCGCGCTGCTTGTCGGTGGGAGCGAGAACCCCGTCGAAGTCCTTGGCGGGGTTGACGTACGTGTAGTTCTCGTCCGTCGGGAACGGGTCGTAGTCACCGGTCATCGGCGGGCCGGAGTTGGCCGGGGTCCTGCCGTAGCTGTGCCCCAGGTACATCTCGTCGCAGCGCTGCGGCTTGGGCGCCGCGTCGGCCTCGCCGATCTGGAAGCCCGGGAGCCCGGGAAGTCCGGTCACGGATATCGCGGTTGCCGCGCTCAGAGCCAGCACGGTGCGTGGCCACAGTCGACGGGTGCGGCCTAAGGGCCATATCTGCGCAGTCACGTTCTTTGTCCCCCTGGAGAGCCCCGGTACAGCGCCGCGTGAGGCTCCTGAGGTCGGCGACGGTTGCGACGCTGGAGACCGACCACCCTAGGGGACATCGCAACTGCGAAGGCCAGAACGCGACGATCGATTGCTGACAACTTCCTTATGTTTCCCGATCGTTACTCTTCCAACCAGGTCTCCTCCAGGTGATCGACAGCCTCGGGCGTGCGCGCGACGCGGAACACCGACAGGACCCGCTCGCGCCGGTCCACCGGCATCAACGTGCGCAGCACGGCGTCTTCCAGCTCACTGAAGTCCATCGTCTGCGGCTCCGCGTCGAGGTCGAAGTCGGCGTCGAGGGCGGTCCGGGCCCGGAAGGCGTCGAGGACGCCGTCGACGCTCCCCTGCACGTTCCACGGGCCCTCACCCGACCACCCCTCGGCCCAGAGGCGTGTTCCGTCGGGATGGAGGAAGACCCATGCCCCGTAGCGGATGGGGAAGTTGACACGGACCGATCCGATCACCGCCGCCCCCGGGTGTCGCCGGGCAAAGGCGGCGGCCTGGTCGTCCAACGGGAAGCACCCACCCCGGAAGGCCAGCGCCGCGTCGGTGATCTCGGTGACCGGGCCCCAGCAGCCGACCCGCACCAGTTCCAGATCGGCACGGGTGTCCTGCGGGACCAGCTCCGTGGCGGGCTGTGGAGACAGTTCCGCGGTGACGCCGGCGACAGTGATCAGAGACGCGACCACCTCCCTCGCGCGTGCGGGATCGTGCGCGGGGAGCGCTTGAACCTCGTGGGGCGAGGGCGCGTTGATGACGGTGAGGCTGTAGGTGCCGTCGCGGAGCACGGAGGCGTCGGGCGGCGAGTCCCAGTGGGTGTCGTCGGTCATAGCCATCCACCGTAGTGCGGACGGCGACGCGGGGGGCGAAGACGGATCGCGCCGCGTCTTGTCGGCCACGGGCTGGAGCGGTTGCTGGCGCAAGGGTGCCGCCGGACCGTCCGCGCGTCCGGCACTTACCGTCCGCTACCAAGTGAACGTGCTGGTCGCAGCCGCCGATGACGCGCAGGGACCTCCCTATGTCTCCGACGGGAGCCGGCCCCGTGACCTCCCCTCCGGCTCCGCGCCGGCCGTCCCCCTGCGGCGCCTCAGCCGGTCGAGGAGACTGCGGCGCGGGCGGTGCGCGGGCGGGCGGATCAGGACGAACCCGCGGGGTGGGCGCGGTGTCGGCGCGTCCGGCGCGGGCGCGGTGTCGGGACGCGGGGCGGGACGGTCCGCCCGGGCCTCGTCCAGAGCGAGGGCGAGGCTCATCCGGTGCCAGAGGATCTCGTCCGGGTCGTCCGCCACCGTCAGCCGGTCCACGAGGTCACGCGCGACCGCCGACTCCGGCCGTCCCGAAGGCGGTTCGGGGCGCAGACGGTCGAGGTGGGCGCGTTCGTACGGGTCGTCGACGACCTCGGACAACTGACCCGGGCCGAGCAGCGAGGCGATGGCCGCGGCCCGGGCCCAGGGGTCCTCGGTCGACCGGAGCAGGAGCCCCAGTCGGCGGGCCCGCCAGTTGCGCGGCCGCCGGTCCTCTCCGCCGTCGACGCGCTCCCGGATCTGCTTCGGCAGTCTCCCGGTGAGCAGCCCGGGGTGTGCCAGGGCGAACTCACCCAGCTCACCGGCGAGATAGAGCCAGACCACCGCGCGGTAGCGGTTGAGGTAGAACCGCACCGGGCTGAAGTGCCCGGTCCTCGCGAGCCTGGTGAAGCGGTCCTGCGGCACGGCGAGCAGGGCGGCCGCCTCGCCCGTACCCACCGTGCGGACGCGGTCGCGCAGTCCGGCCGGGAAGTCCGGCGCGCTCCTGAGCCGGTCGATCTCCGACCGCTCCACGCGTCGGCGTCCGCCTCGCGCGCCGGCGCCTCCCGGCACGGTCCGCACCAGACCCAGCTGGACGGCCAGCTGGAACTCGTCCCGCCGTAGCTCCAGTTCCTGCGCTGCCCGCGTCAGCGCCAGCGCGGCCGCGGGCACCGCCGGCGCGGGCATCGCCGACGTGGGCGGTGCGGCCGACGCGGGCGGTGCGGCCGATGCGGGCGCGACGCGAGCGGTCTCTTCTCCTGTCATGACGGTCTCCCCCGTGAGTGGCGATTACTCTCGGTGACGACCGTACTCCGTCAGTCCCGCTCCCGCTCGGCCTGTGGACAACTCAGAGGCCGCCGACCCCCGGCTGACGCGCCGCCACCCCGAGGTGCTCGCCGACCCGGTTGACCAGCAACGTCATCTCGTACGCCACCTGGCCGACATCGGCGTCCGCGCCGCTCAGCACGCACAGGCAGCTGCCCTCGCCCGCCGCCGTCACGAAGAGCAGGGCCTCGTCGAACTCGACCATCGTCTGCCGTGCCCGCCCGGCCTGGAAGTGCCGCCCCGAGCCGCGCGCGAGGCTGTGCAGGCCCGAGGAGACGGCGGCCAGATGCTCGGCGTCCTCCCGTGCCAGGGCGCTGCTCGCTCCGGTGACCAACCCGTCGTTGGACAGCACGAGAGCGTGCCGTATGTACTCGACCCGCCGGGTCAAGTCGTCCAGGAGCCAGTCCAGTTCCTTGTCCAGCGCCATCTGTGGTCCTTCCCCCTGTGTGTGGCGGCCCCGTGACCCCGCAGTCCCCGCGGTCCGCCTGTCGTGGCAAGCCTTACGCACTGTCGTGGACAGAGCAAGCACCCCCGGCGATGCCGGGGGTGGCGCGCACGCCGCACATGCCCCCGGTGGCGCACCATGGACGCATGCCGAAGATGACCGAGGAACAGTGGCGGGCGTTCGTGTCCGAGGGAACGCGCACCGGGAAGCTGGCGACCGTACGTGACGACGGGAGTCCGCACGTGGTCCCGATCTGGTTCGTGCTCGACGGAGACGACATCGTCTTCAACACCGGCAAGGGCACGGTCAAGGGCCGCAACCTGGCCCGCACCGGGCAGGCGGCCCTCTGCGTCGACGACGACCGGCCGCCGTTCGCCTTCGTCTCGATCCGGGGCCGTGCCGAGATCAGCGAGGACCTGGGCGAGCTGCGGCGCTGGGCCGCTCGCATCGGTGGCCGTTACATGGGCGAGGAGCGCGCCGAGGAGTTCGGCTCCCGCAACGGTGTCCCCGGCGAACTCCTCGTACGCCTGCGGATCGAGAAGGTGACCGCCGAGAGCGGCGTCTCCGACTGACCGCGCACAGCCCCGCACGGCACACTCCCGAGGCTCCGGACGGCCGGAGCCTCGGGACCGCTTCGTCTGCGATCGCCTCACCCGACCGAGTCGAGCAACCGCGCCGTGTGCATGCGTCCCGCGTACTCGACCAGTCTGATCAGCACCTCCTTGCCCGAGTCCCGGTCACGCGCGTCGCACAGCACCACCGGAGTGCCGCGGTCCAGGTCCAACGCCCGCGAGACCTCGTGCGCTCCGTAGTTCCGGGCGCCCGCGAAGCAGTTGACCGCCACGACGAAGGGGATCTTGCGGTGCTCGAAGTAGTCGACGGCGGGGAAGCAGTCCTCGAGCCGCCGTGTGTCGGCGAGGACGACGGCTCCGAGCGCCCCTTGGGAGAGCTCGTCCCAGAGGAACCAGAACCGGTCCTGTCCCGGCGTACCGAAGAGGTACAGGGAGAGGCCGGAGCGGATGGTGATGCGGCCGAAGTCCATGGCGACCGTCGTGGTGGTCTTCTGGTCGACGCCCCCGGTGTCGTCCACCGACTCCCCGGCGCGGCTCAGCTGTTCCTCGGTGCGCAGCGGGCGGATCTCGCTGACGGCGCCCACCAGAGTGGTCTTGCCGACGCCGAAGCCTCCGGCGACCAGGATCTTCAACGCGAGGGCCGTGGTGTCCACGCCACCGCCCGCATCCATGCTCTCAGAGCGCTCGTAGGCCATCGATGACTTCCCTCAGGATCCGTTCGTCGGGCAGCTGCGCGGGCGGTACGGGTCGGCTGACCCTGACGAAGCCCGCTTCGAGGAGGTCGCCGAGGAGGACCCGGACGACGCCGACGGGCAGATCGGCGTCGGCGGCGAGTTCGGCCACCGACTGCGTCTCCGCCCTGCACAGGGTGAGCAGGGCCCGGTGTTCGGGGCCGAGGAGCGACTCCTCGGCCCGGCCGGGCGGGTTGTCGTCGACGACGACGAGTGCGATGAGGTCGAACCGTACGTTGCTGGGCCCCGGCTTCGTCCGGCCGCCGGTCATGGCGTACGGCCGCACGAGCGGCCCGGCGTCCGCGTCGTACCACTGACTGCCCGGCGGGGCCTGGCCGTCGCCGGGGCTGTCCTCGTTCATGGATGGTGTCTCCGGTCAGCCGGCGGCCGGCGGGGTCGCGGTGAGCCGCGGCGGGGTGTGCAGATGCTCGCCGACACGCTTCACCAGCCGGGCCATCTCGTAGGCGATCAGGCCGATGTCGGCGCTCACGGAGCTGAGGACGGCGAGGCAGGAGCCGTCACCGGCGGCGGCGACGAACAGGAATCCGTCGTCCATCTCCACCATCGTCTGGCGTACGCCCCCGGTGTGGAACTGGCGGCCGGCGCCCTTGGCGAGGCTGTTGAAACCGGAGGCGATGGCGGCCAGATGCTCGGCGTCCTCGCGGCTGAGTCCGCTGGAGGAGCCGACGGCGAGTCCGTCGTTGGACAGCACGACGGTGTGCCGGACCTCGCGGACCCTGACGACGAGGTCGTCGAGGAGCCAGTCGAGTTCGCCTGAGCGGTGGTGGGACATCCTCTCGTGGTCGATCATGCGTGGTCTCCTTCACTGCCGAAGTCGTGGCCGGAGTGGCGGCCGTGGTCTGAGGCGTTGCCGAAGTCGGGGCCGGAGTCCCGGCCGGTCTCACGGCCGGACTCACGGCCGGTCTCGCGACGGGCAGCACGGCCGGGTTCGCGTCCGGTGTCACGGCCGGAGCCTGTTCCCAGTGGCCTTCTGGTGCCGGGGGCCGGACCGCCGCCACGGGCCCAGCCGTCCCGGTAGGCGGTCATGCGGTCCCTGACCTGTTCGGGGGTCCGTTCGTCCGCGCCCTGGACGGCCGGGGCCGGTGGCAGGTCGGCCGGTGGCGCCTCGCGCAGCTGCGGTACGAGGCTGGCCTGGCGTATACGCCGGGGCAGGTCGCCGGAGTCGTCGGAGGGCGGTTCCGAACCTCCGGGCGCGGGCGCCGCGGGGGGTGTCTGCGGCGGCGGGGTGGCGGAGCGGCCGCGCTGACGCAGGGTCGTGACGCCGGCCGGCGGCTGCTCCGGGGACCCCTGGTCCTCCGCCTCCGGCTGCCCCGCGAGAGCGGGGATCCGGGGCGGGCGCGGCAGCGAGGTCGACGACGCGTGCGACGGCGACTGCGACGGCGCAGCGGAGGGCGGCGGGGACGCAGGGGACGCCGACGGGAAGGCCGACGCGGGCGACGACTGCGGCCGGGGCGACGCGTTCCGGGACGGTGGCAGAGCCTGGTTCCGGGCAGGGGGCGGTACGGCGCCCACGGAGGCGGGCGACTGCGCGCGGTGGCGCGGGTAGGGCGCCTCCTCGGCCCCCGGCCGCTCGCGGTGCACCGCGTACCCTCGCGGGTCGTCCCCGCGTGCCGGTTCCGCCGTCCGCCCGTGCGCCGTGCTCCTCCCGGGCGGGAGGGCGCCCTGCAACACGTCGGTGGGGAGCAGGACGACGGCGGTCGTACCGCCGTACGGCGAGGTCCGCAGATGGACCTTGATGTCGTGGCGGGAGGAGAGCCGGCTGACCACGAACAGGCCGAGCCGGTCGCTGTCGAAGAGGTCGAGCGCCTCGGACTGCGCGATCCTCGTGTTGGCCTCGGCGAGAGTCTCCTTGCCCATGCCGAGACCCCGGTCCTCGATCTCGAGGGCGTAGCCGTTGCCGACGGGCTCCCCACTGATCCGCACCTTCGTGTGGGGCGGGGAGAACTGGGCCGCGTTCTCGATGAGTTCGGCCAGCAGGTGGGTGAGGTCGGCGACCGCGCCGCCGATGACCGACGTCTCGGGGAGCTGGCGCATCTCCACGCGCGCGTAGTCCTCGATCTCGGAGACGGCGGCCCGTACGACGTTGGTCAGCGGCACCGGCATGCGCCAGGCGCGGCCCGGGGCCGCCCCGGAGAGGATGATCAGGCTCTCGGCGTGGCGTCTCATGCGCGTGGTCAGGTGGTCGAGCCGGAAGAGGTCGCCGAGTTCGCTCGGGTCGTCGGCGCGGCGCTCCATGCTGTCGAGCAGGTTGAGCTGACGGTGGACCAGGACCTGGCTGCGGCGGGCGAGGTTGACGAAGACGCCGGAGATGCCGCTCGCGAGTTCGGCGCGCTCCACGGCGGCGGAGAGCGCGGCCCGGTGGACGACGGTGAGGGCCTCCCCGACCTGTCCGATCTCGTCCTGCGGGGCGGGCCCCGGCGGGGCCTCGGCCTGTACGTCGATCTCCTCTCCGGCCCGCAGCCGCAGCATGGCGCCGGGGAGCTTGCGCCGGGCGATCCCGAGGGCCGTGTTGCGCAGGCTGATCAGCTCGATGACCAGGCCGCGGCCGATGCGTACGGAGATCACCAGGGAGGCGGCGACGGCGGCGAGGCCGAGCAGGACGGCGGCGCCACCGGCGGTGAAGGCGCCTCCGCCGAAGGGGTCCGCTCGGTCGGCGGCGGCGCGGCGGGCGTCGGTCTCGATGGACGCCAGCCCGCCTCGTACGACCGCCATGGCGTCGTCCCAGGTGGCGGCGGGCACGGCCTGGACCGCCTTCCGGCCGGCGGCTGCTGCTCCGATGCGGTCCTCGGCGGTGGTGAGCTGCTGGTAGCCGCGCTGGCCGGCGAGTTCCTGCCAGGCGGCGCGCTCGGTGCCGCGCAGGTCGGCGGTGGCGGACTCGATGAGCGAGCGGCGCGTCTCGGCCGCTCCGGTGAACTGGCGCAGCCTTTCCGCGCTCAGCTCGCCGTCGAGGTGGGCCGAGCCGAACAGGGCGTCCTCGCGGGCGAGCATCTCGCCGGCGCGGCCGAATTCGAGGAGCACGCGCGCGTCGGCGCCGACCTCGGCGTCCTGGATGCCGGTCAGGGCGCCGCCGACGGATAAGGCGGCGGTGATGGCCGCGGTGTACTCCGTGTAGACCTGGTCCCAGTCGCCCTTGCCGGCCGCGGCGGCGGTACGAAGCGGGCCCAGGCCCTCGGCCTTGGCGACGAACCGGCCGATCCGGTCGGCGACGTCCCGGGGCAGGTCTCCCCTGTCGCCGACGGTGTGTCCCTCGTCGAGGCGGAGCCGGGCGACGGCGGCGTCGGTGCGCCGTGCCTGGTCCTTGAGCTCGGCGGCGCGTCCTGTGCCGGGCGAGGCGACCTGGCGCACGGCGGCGCGGCGTTCGGCCTGGAGCGCGGTGACGGCGGCGGCGACGGGTTCGCGGATCTCCGCGTCGACCCTCTGGAGCTGGCGCAGCCGGGCGATGTCCTGGGCGGTGGTGACCGTGGCGAATCCCCACAGGGCGAGCAGGGAGACGACCGGGACCATCAGCAGCGAGACGATCTTCGCGCGGACGGTCCGGGGCCGCAGCCCGCGACGGCGGAACGGCACGGACCGCACGGTGGATCCGGACCGCGCGGTGGATCCGGACGGGGCGGTGGATCCGGACCCGTCGGAGGGCGCGGCGGGGGTCGATCGTCCGGACGATGCGGCCCCGCCGGGGGTCGCCCCGGAGGCGTGCGCCGGTGGTTCGTCGGCGGGAGGCCCCGCGTGCGCGCGCCGTCCGCGCGCCGCCTGCGGCGGCGCCGTCGTCCCGGCGTCCTGGGTCTTGCGGGGAGTTCGCATGGCCTCCTCGTTCCGGATGCTGTGTCCTGGTGCGATGTGCGTGCCCCGTGCCGCTCCGTGTGCCCGGGGGCCGCCCGGTGAGGCGGCTGTGCACCATGCACGGGGCCTTCCGAGCGGGCTGGGTCCCGTCTACGAGGGGGCGGGCCCCGGGTCGACCGTCCGGGCCCGGTACGCGTAGGAGCGCGGGGCGTCGGCCGTTCCCGGGCCCGCGGTCCCCGGCTCCGCGATGCCGTCTCCCCGTCCCTGGGTGTGGAAACCGGGAGGTGCCACGTCGACCGCGCGTTCGTCCGGCTCGGTGATCCGCTCGGCCGAGGCGTACGCGGCGCGCTCCTTGGCGGTCGGGGAGAGGGCCACGAAGGCCGAGGTGATGAAGAGATAGGAGCCGAGGCCCACGGCGAGCGGGAAGATGAACTGCATGGCGGTGGCTCCGGGCAGCCCGGCCGTCGACGGGACGACCTCGACGGCGACGGCGAACATGCCCGTGTAGTGCATGCTGCTGACGGCGGCCCCCATGACCAGCGAGGCCAGTGCCACGGCGGCCGGCGCGTGGATGTTGAGCGCGGCCCACAGCGCGGCGGTCGCGGCGACCACGGCGATGGCGACGGAGAGCCCGACCAGCATCGGGTCGTACGTCACCTGGCCGTGCAGACGCAGTGCGGCCATGCCCATGTAGTGCATGCTCGCGACGCCGATTCCCGTCGTCAGCCCGCCGATCAGCAGCGAGCGGCCCCGTTCACGTCCGTAGCCGACGGCGAAGACGCCGACGCCGACGACCGCCATGGCGATCAGCAGGCTGAGCATGGTGAGCGGAACGTTGTAGCGGATGTCGGTTCCGGTGACACCGAAGCCGAGCATCGCGACGAAGTGCATCGTCCAGATGCCGGTGCCGATGGCGGACGCGGCGGTGAGCAGCCAGTTGCGTCGCGATCGGCCGGTCGCGTCGAGCGCCCGTACGGTGCAGCGCAGCCCGAGGGCGGCGCCTATGCAGGCCATCGCGTACGACAGCACAGGTGTCAGCCAGCCGAAGGCGGCGTGGTCCAGGTGTCCCATGACCCAGGGACGCTAGACCGCACAAGGGGGCGCATCAGGGGCGCATTTCGAAAGCTGATGGAATATGACGTAGAGATGTTCCAGAACGATCGTGCCGCGCTCGAACATGGACACCGGGCGCTCACCCCTGGGGCTGAGGCATCATGCACACATGAGCGATGACCCCACCCGTGTCCAAGAGTTCTTCGGCCCCCGCGCCGCCGGATGGGACTCCCGCTTCCCGGACGACGGCCCCGCCTACGCCGCGGCCGTCGCCGGCCTCGGTCTGCGCTCCGGGGACGCCGTGCTGGACGCGGGGTGCGGAACCGGCAGGGCGCTGCCCGCGCTCCGCACCGCCGTGGGCCCGACGGGAACCGTCATCGGCGCGGACCTCACCCCCGAGATGCTCGACGAGGCGGTACGGGCCGGGCGCGACGAGGCCGGGGAGCTGATCCGGACCGACGTGGCCCGGCTGCCTCTGCGCGACGGCGTTCTCGACGCCGTGTTCGGTGCCGGGCTCATCTCCCATCTGGCGAACCCGGCCGCCGACCTGCGCGAACTGGCCCGTGTCGTGCGCGCCGGCGGGAGGCTCGCCCTCTTCCATCCCATCGGACGGGTCGCGCTCGCCGCCCGGCACGGCCGGCAGATCACCGACGACGACCTGCGCGCCGAACCCAACGTGCGTCCGCTTCTCTCCGGTTCCGGCTGGCGGATGCTCAGTTACGTGGACGAGGACGACCGTTACCTCGTGCTCGCCGTTCGGCAGGACGACACGGTTCCGTCGTAGAGACGCCCGACGCACCCTTCTTTCCCGGCAGTTCCCTGTCTACCGTGGAAGGGCCGGGCAGCCGTGTCCGGGAGAGGCGGCAGGCCATGGCCCGTGTGCGAGCACTGTTCAACGCCCTCCTGCCGACCGCGCGACGGGCACCGGACACACCGGGCAAACCCGCCCCGGTGCGACGGCAGCACAACATCTTCGAAGCGGCGGCGACCTATGTCGCGGGCTGCGTGGAGGACGATCAGGACCGGATCGACGAGGCCGTCACCTGGGTCTCCCCCGAAGCCATGACGTTCGGGATCAACGAGCTCGCCTGCCGGGCGGTGATCGCCCTGGCGCGCGAGCGGGACGAGTCGCCCGAGACCGTGGCACGGTCGCTCCTCGGGCTGCCGCCGGCCTGAGCCGTACGGAACGGACCCGGCGACCGCTCCGTCGCCCTCCGCGCGACATTCCCTTCCGGAGACTCTCGACGCGCGCGTTACCCACTGGTTAAGGTGCGCCGACGACCAGATGAGGAGGCTGCCGTGGCTACCGCCGACGACGACGCGCTGTATGTGCTGACCGCCGTGCTGCTCACGCCCGCGCAGTTTCCGAGCGTGCTGGGCGACGACTACCCGGCGGCGTGCGCGGCGCTGGAGATCGAGCCGTACGCCGGAGGGTACGGACTGGTCCTCGGCCAGGACGGCCTGGGTGCCCGCTGGACCGTGATCGTCGACGACGTCTCTCTGGTCGCCGTGGCCATCGCCTCCTGGGACTGCGGGATGGAGTACGACCTCTCCCCCGACGAGCGTTCCGTGGTGGCGGCGCTCCCCGGCTGGCCGCTCGCCGTCGCCTCGGCCGCACCCGGCCTGCCGGCCCCGCACGACCCCGAGCCCGAGGAGGGCGACCGCGCTCCGCTGTCCCCACCCGAGGAGGACGGCTGGGGTCCGGCGCAGCGCAGGCTCGGGGCCGACGAGGTGGCGCTGCAGTGGGCGGCCTGGCGGGCGCAGATGGACGAGGACGACGCGGTGGCCGTAGACGTCGGCGAGGCCGACGGCAGGACGGATTCCGCCGGCGGCTCGGGCGCGGAACCCTCCGGCGGCCCGGCGCACGACCCGTACGACGGGGTGCGCCGTGCCCTCGGCGAGCTGCGCGGCTACCTCGACGACACCCCGCCGGTGGGCCGGGTGCGGTCGAGCTTCGCGACGGGTGAGGCCCGGATGCTCCGGGCCGACGGACCGGGCTGGTCCCTGGTCGCGCGGACCGACGACATGGCCTTCGTCCTCCTGGACGACGAACCGCGCGAGGTCCTGCCCGTCGCCCGCGGCCCCAGGCTGCCCGCGCTCCTGGAGGCCCTGGACGCGATCGCGGTGCGCCCCGCCTGATCCGCTCACGGTCCGCTCCCGGATCCGTCCACCGGTCCGACCACCGGTCCGCCCGCCGCTCCGCCCCGGGCTGACCCCCCACATGGCGGACGGGCCCGAGGTGTGGCGCGGAACCATGGCCGCTCGGAAAGAGGTGGCCGCACGATGTGGCGGCACACCCCCTTCCCGTCGTCCCATCGGAGGCTGTCCATGCCGTCCACGCGCCTGTTCCGAGGCGTTCCGCTCCTCACCGCGCTCCTGACCGCGCTGACCGTCGCCGGCCCCGCCGTACCGGCAGGGGCCGTACCGGCAGGGGCCGAGTCCGGTCCCGCGCGGTCCGGCTGCGCGGGCGTGCACCGGGTCGACGTCCCCGGCGCCGCGTACCAGGAGACCGCGTGCCTCGCCGATCTGACGACCGCGGGCCTGGCGGGCACCCGGTACACCGACATGTCCGACCAGGCCGGGCTCTCCGCGAAGGGGACCAGGAACCCGACCGGCGTCCCCGGTGTACAGATCGACGGCTACTTCCCGGACGACTCACGCCTCAACGCCACGCACGGCTGGTCCCACGACGCCCAGTTCGTCATCCGGCTCCCCGAGCACTGGAACGGCGGTCTGGTCGTCACCGGCGCGCCCGGCACCCGGCGCCAGTACGCCACCGACACCCTCATCTCCGACCATGTCCTGGCCCAGGGCTTCGCCTACGCCGCCACCGACAAGGGCAACACGGGGCCGGACTTCTTCACCGACGGGCGCGAGCCGGGCGACGCGGTCGCCGAGTGGAACCGGCGGGTGACGGAGCTGACCAGGGCCGCGAAGAAGACCGTGCGGCAGCACTACGGCCGCGCGCCCCGGCACACCTACATGACGGGCATCTCCAACGGTGGCTATCTGACCCGCTGGCAGCTGGAGAACCGTCCCGAGCTGTACGACGGCGGCGTCGACTGGGAGGGCGTCCTCTGGACGGCCCACGGACCCAACCTGCTGACGAGCCTTCCGGTCACCGTCGCCCGTTCACTCGGCCGGGCCTCCGACGAGGACCTGATCGACGCCGGCTTCGCGGAGGGTTCCCGCTTTCTGTGGCCTTACCACGAGAAGGCGTACTGGGGCGTGACGCAGAAGAGCTTCCGGGCGGAGTTCGATCCGGCGTACGACCCCGCGTGCCCGGGCACCACGGCCGGTTCGACGGTCGAGGAGATCCTCGCCCCCTGCGCCTCGGACGCCTCGTACGACTACGCCTCACGCCCCGCGTCCGTCCGCCGCGCGGTCGCCCAGGTGGCGCTGACGGGGCGGATCGGCAAGCCGCTCATCACCCTGCACGGCGATCTGGACACGCTGCTGCCGATCGCGACCGACTCCGACGTGTACGCCGGGATGGTCGACGCGCGGGGCCGGTCCGGGAAGCACCGGTACTACACGGTCCAGGGCGGGACGCACACGGACGGGCTGTACGACACCCACCCGGAACGGCTGCGGCCGATCCTGCCCTGCTACCGCTCGGCGTTCGCCGCGCTCCGCGCGTGGGTCGAGAAGGGTACGGCGCCGCCCGCGAACCGTACGATCGCACGGCCGGCGGCCGGGGACGTGGTCAACTCCTGCGCGCTGCCGCGCCCCTAGGGCGTGTCCGGAAAGTATCGCCGTCCGCCCGCAGGGCGGGGCTCGCGGCGTCCGGTGCGTGCGATCGCAAGGCGGCCGGAAGCCCTGATCCGAAAGACAGGCCCTGGAACGACGGGCACGGGTCACGGCGCCGGGACCGTCCGGGACGCGCATCGGCGGAACCGGGCTCAGACCATCTCCAGCGGGCGGTGCGGCTCGGCCGGCAGCTCGACCCTGATCGGGTCGCCGGGCCGCACCTCGCCACCGGTGAGCACGATGCTCATGATCCCGGCCTTGCGGACGACCCGCCCGCTCTCGTCCCGGCCGAGGACCTGCTTCAGCAGCCCGTGCCGGTAGGTGTCGATCTGGGCGCAGGGGTTGCGGAGCCCCGTGACCTCGACGACGGCCTCGGCTCCGAGGTGCAGGCGGGTGCCCGTCGGCAGGCCGAGGAGGTCGATGCCCCGGGTGGTGATGTTCTCGCCGAGGGCGCCGGGCGTGACCTCGAACCCGGCGACGCCGACCTCGTCGAAGAGTTCCGCGTGGATCAGGTGCACCTGCCGCAGGTTCGGCACCGTCGGGTCCTTGGCCACGCGGGAACGGTGCTTGACCGTGACACCGGCGTGGACGTCCCCCTCCACGCCGAGACCGGCGAGCAGCGTGACGCTGTCCCGGTTCGGCTTGGTGAACGAGTAGACGCCGTTGCTGCTGACCGTCGTGACGGTGGCGCTGCTCATGACGGGAGCCCCCTTCTCCGATCCGATGATCACATGGACGTGATCATCGTCGAGCCTACGCCAGACGTCCGTCGGGGCCGGCGCCGCGCGGTCGCTCGCCGGGCGGTCTCCTCAGCGGTTGAGGGTCTCCTCAGCGGTTGAGCTCCTTGCGGGAGATCCGGCGCAGTCGGCGCCGCTGGCCGGGGTCCAGGGCCAGGTAGGCCACGGCCGGTACGCCGAGCACCACCAGCAGGGACATCCAGAAGCCGATGAGGGGCATCAGGAGGAGGCCGACGGCCACTCCCCCGATCACGATCTTCGTCCGTGTCGACATGTCGACGCCTCCTTGTCACGCTGCCGAGCGCAGCGGCTCCCCGACCTCGTGCAGATGTCCGAGCGCCTGTCGGTAGGACTCGACGAAACCGGTCTCTGTGTAGGGGATACCCACCGTACGGCAGTGCGCACGCACGGCGGGCTGAGCGAGCCGAAGATGCGGGCGCGGCATGCTCGGGAAGAGGTGGTGCTCGATCTGGTAGTTCAGTCCGCCGAGGAACCAGTCGGTGAGGAATCCGCCCCTGATGTTGCGCGAGGTGAGCACCTGGCGTCGCAGATGCCCCCAGCTCGCGCCGTCCGGGTGGGCGTCCGGCATCTCCATGCCCTTGTGGTTGGGCGCGAAGGCCATGCCCAGGTGGAGTCCGAGGAGCATCTGGTGGATGAGGGCGAAGACGAGCGCCTGGCCGACGGTGAGGGTGGTGAGGAGCAGCGTCGCGTAGCCGAGGACGTGGGCAAGGAGCAGGGCGCCCTCGACGAGCCGCTCGCGCCGGTTCCGGTACGGCCCGTCCTCGGCGAACAGGGCCTGGAACCCGTACACCTTCAGCGCGATGCCCTCCAGGGTGGTCAGCGGGAAGAAGAGCCAGGCCTGGTGGCGCGTGAGCCAGCCGCGGAATCCGGCGCGGCCGGCCGTCTGGTGCTGGGCGAACACGAGGATGTCGGCCGCCACATCCGGGTCCTTGTCGAGGTGGTTGGGGTTCGCGTGGTGCCGGTTGTGCTTGTCGTTCCACCACTCCTGGCTCATGCCGAGCAGCAGGTTCGCGTGGACGAGCTGGATCATCCGGTTCCACCGGCGGTCCGCGCTGATCTGGGCGTGTCCGGCGTCGTGGCCGACAAAGGCGACGCGGGCGGAGAGCAGGGCGAGCGGCACGGCAAGGAGGAGGGCCCACCACGAGGGGCCGAGCAGGACGAGGCCCGCGACGACGGCGGCGAGGCCGAGGAAGTTGACCGCCATGCCGCGCGCGTACCAGCCGGCCCTGCGTTCGAGGAGTCCCTGCTCCTTGATGGTCCGTAGCAGTGGCGCGAACTCGCTGCCCCCGCCGCGGTCGCCGCCGCGCCGGGTCGCGGGGCTCGGATCGGGCGCCGTGAGCGTTGCGGTGGCCTGGGGCATGGCGGTCTCCGGTGTCCGTGGGCGGTGGCCGGGCGCGGGCCGCCCGGACTCCCTCGAACGTACGGATCGGTGATCCTCCGCAGCCATGGCGTCACCCCCCGAGGTGCCGGGGGGCTGCCCAGGGGACGGGGGTGGGGCTGGCTCCACCTCCAGGGGTTCGTTCCCGGCGCGGAGGGCGCGGAAGGTGAGCCAGGTCACGGCGATTCCGCTCCCGGACGCCCGGGCGGTTCCTGTACCCTCGGCCGCTCGGCCCCCAGTAGTCAAATTTGAGGAATGCGTTGTCGCCGTCCCAGAGACTCGATGAACTCGTCCGCTGCTCCGCCGTTTTCCTGCCCGCCGATCCGCCCCGAGCGGGCCACATCGCCTTCTGGTCCCCCGAGGGGACCCCTCCCGCCGACGGACTGCCGGCGACGGAGGACCGGCTGACCGTGGTGGCCGACGACGTACGCCCGCAGTCGGTCGCGGCCGCCCTGATCCCCGTACGGGACGCCCTGCCTCTCCTCACGCGCGCCCGGTTCTCCGACGGAGCCTCGCCCGCGACCGCGTTCTGGGGCGCCGCCACCCTCTTCGCGCTGCACCTGGCCGCGCGGGGGCTGCTGCTGCCCGGCCTCACGGCCACCGATCGCGACGCCTGGCGGGCCGGACCGCTGGGCCCCGAAGAGCTGACCGAACTCCGGGCGCTCGCCGCGTCGATGCCGCCGGCCGCCCATGCCGTACCGCTGCCGGGCAACGGAACCGCGCCTGAGACCGAACCCCTCTTCCTCCCCGAGCCCGAGGGGCTGCTGCGCGCCTTCGTGGACGCCGTCGTGGACGGTCTGCCGCGCACCCCGGCCGCCCCTCTCGCCGCCGGCGGGCCGGCCTTCGCCGCCGACGAGCCGCAGGAACTCCCCGGACAGCGCGCCTGGGCGGCGGACGTGGCCGCCGGCCATGACGCGGGCGTACGGCTCTCGCTCCGTCTGGAGCTGCCCGGGCTCGACGAGCGGGAAGCGCCGGCCTTCCGGGCCGTGCTCCAGATGCACAGCGTCGCCGACCCGACGCTCGTCGCGGACGCGGCCGAGGTCTGGTCCGGTTCGAGCCCGGCAGGCGCGTCGTTCGGACCCCGGGCCCGGATGGACGCCCTGCTCGCGCTGCGCCGCGCCGCCCGCGCCTGGGCACCGCTCACACCGCTGCTCTCGGCTGCCGTGCCGGACGCCGTGGAGCTGGCCGACGAAGAGGTCGCGGAGCTGCTCGGCCCGGCGGCGCGGGCGCTCGCCGCGACCGGTCTGCAGATCCACTGGCCTCGCGACCTGGCCCACCGCCTCACCGCCCGCGCCGTCATCGGCCCGGCGGACGGCGGCATGCCGGACGGCAGCATGCCGGATTCAGCCGGGCCGCAGGACGGCACGACGTCCGCGGGAACCTGGGACGACGCCGAAGGGGACGGCACGGGCTCAATCGGCCGGCGCTCCTCGGCGCTCCCCTCCTTCCTCTCCGCCGACGCGCTGCTCGCCTTCAACTGGCGATTCGCCATCGGCGACCAGGAGCTCACCCGAGCCGAGCTCGACCAGCTCGCCGAGGCCGGACGCCCGGTCGTCCGGCTGCGGGACCAGTGGGTCCTCGTCGACCCCGCGGAGGTACGCCGCGCCCGCGCCGCCACGGACCACAAGCTCACGCCGGTGGACGCGCTCGGGGCCGTACTCACGGGCGCGACGGAACTCGACGGCCGACGGGTCGAGGTCCAGGCGACCGGGTGGCTGGAGCAGCTGCGCGCCCGCCTCGACGACCCCGAGGGCGGCCCGCAGGAGGTCGCCCAGCCCGCCGCGCTCGCCGCGACCCTCCGCGACTACCAGCTGCGCGGCCTCAACTGGCTGCACCGGATGACCTCGCTGGGCCTCGGCGGCTGCCTCGCCGACGACATGGGGCTCGGCAAGACCATCACCCTCATCGCGCTCCATCTGCACCGGCAGAGCGAGCCGTCGGCCGCGGGACCCACCCTCGTCGTCTGCCCGACCTCGCTGATGGGCAACTGGCAGCGGGAGATCGAGAAGTTCGCACCCGGCACGCCCGTGCGCCGCTTCCACGGTCCGGCGCGCAGCCTGGACGCCCTGGCCGACGGCGAGTTCGTCCTCACCACGTACGGCACGATGCGACTGGACACCGGCCAACTGGCCGCCCGTACCTGGGGAATGGTCGTCGCAGACGAGGCCCAGCACGTCAAGAACCCGTACTCGGCCACCGCCGGACAGCTCCGCACCATCGGGGCCAAGGCACGCGTCGCCCTCTCCGGCACCCCGGTCGAGAACAACCTCTCCGAACTGTGGGCCATCCTCGACTGGACGACACCCGGTCTCCTCGGCCGGCTCGGCACGTTCCGGTCCCGGTACGCAGCCGCCGTCGAGGGAGGCGAGGACCCGGCGGCCGCCGGGCGACTGGCCGCGCTGATCCGCCCCTTCCTCCTCCGCCGCCGCAAGTCCGACCCGGGCATCGCGCCCGAGCTGCCGCCGAAGACCGAGACCGACCGGGCCGTCTCCCTGACCAAGGAACAGGCGGGCCTCTACGAGGCGGTGGTACGCGAGACGCTCGCGGCGATCGCCGAGGCGGACGGCATGGAGCGGCGCGGTCTGGTGATGAAACTGCTGACGGGGCTCAAGCAGATCTGCAACCACCCGGCCCAGTACCTGAAGGAGGAGCGGCCGCGCATCGACGGCCGTTCCGGAAAGCTGGAGCTGCTCGACGAACTCCTCGACACGATCCTCGCCGAGGACGCGAGCGTGCTGGTCTTCACCCAGTACGTGCAGATGGCGCGGATCCTCGAACGGCATCTGGCGGGGCGGGGCGTGCGCACGCAGTTCCTGCACGGGGGAACCCCCGTCGCCGAGCGAGAGGCGATGGTCGCACGCTTCCAGGCCGGTGAGGTGCCGGTCTTCCTGCTGTCCCTGAAGGCGGCCGGCACCGGACTCAACCTGACCCGAGCCGGGCATGTCGTGCATTACGACCGGTGGTGGAACCCGGCGGTCGAGGCCCAGGCCACCGACCGCGCGTACCGGATCGGGCAGACGCAGCCGGTGCAGGTCCACCGGCTGATCGCCGAGGGGACGATCGAGGACCGGATCGCCGACATGCTGCTGCGCAAGCGGGCGCTGGCCGACGCCGTACTCGGCTCGGGCGAGGCGGCCCTGACCGAACTGACGGACGCCGAACTGGCGGATCTGGTCCGGCTCCGCGGAGGCGGGGAGGGAGACGGGGACGGCAGAGGCAGCCACGACGACGACGGCCGGAACGGGAACGGGGACGGACGATGAGCGAGTACGCGTACGACGACGAGCGGACCTTCGCGGCGATGCCGCCGGCGCAGGGGTCGGCCTTCGCCCGCACCTGGTGGGGCCGGGCGTGGCTGAAGGCCCTGGAGGACACGGCGCTCGACGGCGAGCAGCTGAAGCGGGGGCGGCGGCAGGCGAGGGCGGGCGCGGTGGGCGCGGTGTCGGTGCGTCCGGGCCGGATCACCGCGGTCGTCAAGGACCGAGACGGCTCCTCGTACCGCAGCGACGTCCTCCTGCAGGAGCTCTCGGAGGACGACTGGGACCGGCTGCTCGACCTCGCGGTGGAGAGCGCGGGGCACATCGCCGCCCTGCTCGATCACGAGATGCCGCCGCACCTGGTGGAGGACGCGGCGGCGGCCGGGCTCGAACTGCTGCCGGGCATCGGCGATCTGGACCCCGAGTGCGGCTGCGAGGCGTGGGACCACTGCCCGCACACGACGGCGCTCTGCTACCAGGTGGCCCGGCTGCTCGACGAGGACCCGTTCGTGCTGCTGCTGATGCGGGGGCGCGGTGAGCGGGCGCTCGTGGAGGCGCTCCAGGAGCGCAGTGCGGCGCGGGCGGGGACGGAGGAGTCCGCCGTCGAGGATTCCGTGCCCGAGGGCGTGCCGGCCGAGGAGGCCTTCGCCGCGCGCGACATCCTCCCTCCGTTGCCGGCTCCTCCCGTGCTCCCGCCGACGCCCGGCGAGCCGCCGTCCCTGGACACCGAGACCGCACCTGGTCCGGGGATCGACCCGTCTGCGCTGGAGGTCCTCGCGGCGGACGCCGCCGCCCGGGCGCACCGACTGCTCGCCGAGGCGCTCGCCGCTCCGGGGCGTGGCCGGGCGGGCACAGGCGGGGGCGCGGGCGCGGACACGGTGTCCGTCACGGGCACGGGTTCAGTCAAGGGCACGATGTCAGGCACAGGCCTGGGCGCGACGGAACAGACCCTGACGGTCGCTCAGGACGCGGTGCGGCTCGCCGCCGGGTCTCCCCCGTCGTGGATCGCGGCTCGTCTGGCGGATGGGTCCGGCCGGCGGCGGGCGGAGTTGGACGTGGCCACGCGCGCGTGGCGGTTCGGGGGCGCTGCCGCGCTCGCCGTACTGGAGGAGGAGTGGACGCCCGGCGCGGAGGCGCTCGCCCGGGCGAAGGCGGTGCTCATGGAGGCCTGGGAGGACGACGACGCCCGGCCCGTTCTGAGACAGGCCGGGGCGGCGCGCTGGACGGTGGTCGGTGCGGAGGCGCAACTGCGACTGGGCGAGGACGGCCGCTGGTGGCCGTTCCGCAAGGAGCGCGGCCAGTGGATCCCGGCGGGCCCCGCGGACCAGGACCCCGCCGCGGCGCTCGCGGCCCTGTCGGCGCGGGAGGAATGACGGGAGGAATGACGGGAGGAATGACGGTGAGGGCAGGCGGTGTGCGGGGGGGGCGGCGGCGGCCTACGGCACGGTCACAGCAGAGGCGCGGTGAGCGGGCGCGCCGCGGCGCCGGGTCGGGTGTACGCGGTGAGGCTGCAGGCCACGGTGTCGGAGCCGAGGAGGTAGCTGGAGCGGTACGGGTACTGGACGAACGTGGTCCAGCGGGTGCCGGACGGTTGCCGGGCCGCCTTGCGGTGCAGCGGCTCGCGGCACAGGGCCGCGGCCGCGTTCCGTATGCCCTCGTCCGTGCGGTGGTCGCCCGCGAGTCGTAACACGGTGACGAGTTGGGCGTCGTGTGGCCGGTCGCAGCCGCGCCGTACGACCGTGCCCGGCTCGGCCCGGTCGATGTCGAAGCACTCCCCGGGAACGAGGCGGTCGTAGGCGACGGCGACGCGCCCGTCGGCCGCCCCTCCCTGGGGCGCGAGCCGTCCGCCCGCGGCGGGCGCGGCGTCGCCGCCGGTGGCGTCGTCCGCTGCGGCCGCGCGGGTCCCAGGAGCGGCGGAGAGCCGGCTCTCGGCACCCTGGCGGCTCACCATCATGATCGCCCCGACCAGAAGGAGGACGAGCGGCACAAGAAGGTACCGGAGGGGCGACGGCGACTCGCCGGTGCGCGGTGACATGACGACCAGGGTCGCCCGCCCGTGCCTCACCACGCCCGGCCGGCCGCCGAGTTGCAGCACGGCCCGTACAGGACTGTGACAATTCCCTTACCTGTAAGGGCCGTTCGGCAGCACCCGTCGTGCTACAGGCCGAGCTGGCGCTCCGCCCCTTCGACGGTCTGCGCGAGGAGCACGGCGATCGTCATCGGGCCGACTCCCCCCGGTACGGGAGTGATGAGGGAGGCGCGTTCGGCGGCCGTCTCGAAGTCGACGTCACCGACGTTGCCCGGGTTGTAGCCCGCGTCGATCACCACGGCGCCGGGCTTGATGTCCTCACCCCTGATGAAGCGCGGCTTGCCCACGGCGGCCACGAGGATGTCCGCCTCGCGGACGATCGAGGAGAGCTCGGTGGTACGCGAGTGGCAGTACGTGACGGTGGCGTCGCGGCCGAGCAGCAGCAGGCCGGCAGGCTTGCCCAGGATCGCGGAGCGTCCGACGACGACGGCCCGCTTGCCGCTCAGCTCGACGTCGTACGCGTCGAGCAGGCGCATGATGCCCCCGGGCGTGCAGGAGACGAAGCCGGGAAGGCCGAAGCCCATCGCGGCGAAGGAGGCCATGGTGACACCGTCGACGTCCTTCTCCGGCGCGATCGCCTCGAAGGCGGCCCGCTCGCCGATGTGCGGGCCGACCGGGTGCTGGAGCAGGATTCCGTGGACCTCGGGGTCCTGGGAGAGCGCGGTGATCGCGGCGACGAGTTCCTCGGTCGTCGTCTCGGCGGGCAGCTCGACGTGCTTGGAGCGGATTCCGGCCTTCGCGCAGCGGTTCTGCTTCATCTTCACGTACGTGACGGAGGCGGGGTCCGCGCCGACGAGAACCGTGGCGAGACAGGGCGTGACGCCGGTGCGGCGGGTGATTTCGGCGGCGCGTGCGGCGGTCTCCTCGACCGTACGGCGGGCGAGCGCGGTGCCGTCCATGAGGGATGCGGTGCTGGTGGACATGGGCCACTCCTGGGCGTCGTCGATGACAGGGAGATCGCCCAGGCGCACGGCAGCGTCGGATCCGCGCGGGTGCGCGGGGTCCGGCGGGACCGCTCCCCGGTGGTGATCCACCTCAAGCGCCAGTCACGGCCCGAGCCCTACTCTACGTGAGGCCCGAGGGAGCCCACGGGGGCGGTGTCCGGACAGGGTGCGCACGCGGTGGCGCCGGAGAGCTTGTCGACGCCCTCGGCGCGCACGACGATGACGGACGGAAAGACGGAGAGACGGACCGACCCACTGGCCGACCGACCGACTGGCGGACCGACCGACTGGCGGACCGGTCGACGATCCGGGCGATTCGGCCGTGGGACCTCGACATGGAGGCCGAGTTGAGCGATGCGTGGGTGGCGCCGGAGCCGGACGCCGGTGCGCTGCGCCGGGCGCACGAGGTGTTCACCAGCGGCGGCCAGGTCCACCTTCCTCCGGTACGGCCGCTGGTGGCGGAGTCGTGGCGGCGCTCGGCACGGGCCCGGGTCAGTCCCGACGGTGCGGCCTGTGTGGAGCTCGCCGACGACGAGCTGGCGGGGCACCGCGAGGAGCATCCGCTCTCCGCGGCGATGCCGGTGATCCGTGAGCTGATGGGCACGTACGCGACGGACGGCGAACATCTGCTGGCGGTCTGCGACGCGGCGGGACGGATGCTGTGGGTGGAGGGCCACCCCGGCACGCTGCGGCGGGCGCGGGAGATGAACTTCGTCGCCGGGGCGCGCTGGTCGGAGTCGGTGGCCGGGACGAACGCCCCGGGCACCGCGATCGCCGTGGACCGGCCGGTCCAGGTGTTCAGCGCGGAGCACTTCCAGCGGCCGGTGCAGGCCTGGACGTGTGCCGCCGCTCCCGTACACGATCCGCACACAGGGCGGCTGCTCGGTGCGGTGGACATCACCGGCGGGGACCGGCTGGCGCATCCGCACAGCCTGGCGTTCGTCCAGGCGGTGGCGCGGGCGGCGGAGTCCCAGTTGGCCCTCCTCGCTCCGACGCCGGCCTCGGACCGCGTACGGCTGGCGGCGCTCGGCCGGGACGAGGCGGTGCTGAGCGTGGCAGGGAAGCGGCTGCGGCTGAGCAGGCGGCACAGCGAGATCCTCGTCGTGCTCGTCCATCGCCCGGAGGGAGTGGGCGGCGACGAGCTCCTGACACTGCTGTACGAGGACGAGTCGGTCACCCCGGTCACGCTGCGGGCCGAACTGTCCCGGCTCCGCGGGCTGCTCGGGCCTGAGCTGCTGCGCTCCCGCCCGTACCGGCTGGCAGCGACGGTGGACGCGGACTTCGCCACGGTGGACCGGCGCCTCGGCTCGGGTGCGCTGTCGGCCGCGCTCGCCGACTACGCGGGTCCGCTGCTGCCGGCGTCGCGTGCCCCCGGGGTCGTACGGCTGCGCGAGCGGCTCGCGGACCGGCTGCGGGCGGCGCTGGTGGACCGGGGCGATCCGGCGCTCCTCGCGGACTGGACGTACAGCGCCTGGGGCGAGGACGACGTCGAGATGTGGCGGGCGCTGTCGGAGGTCGTACCGGCTTCGGGGCGACCGCCGGTGGTGGCCCGGTTGCGGGCTCTGGACGCCGAACTGTCGGCGGGCGCAACAGGGTTGCAACGTCCGGCTCCGCAGACTCGGCGGTGAGCGCCGGCCAGGGACGGCCGGCGCGGTCCGAGGGAGGCCATGTCCATGACCCGTTACGCCGCACCCGGTACCGAGGGCGCGATCATGTCGTACCAGGCCCGCTACGACCACTGGATCGGCGGTGAGTACGTGGCCCCGGCCCGGGGCGGGTACTTCGAGAACCCGAGTCCGGTCGACGGCCGTCCCTTCACCGAGATCGCCCGCGGCACGGCCGAGGACGTGGAGAGCGCCCTGGACGCGGCGCACGCGGCGGCCCCCGCCTGGGGCCGTACGGCGCCCGGGGAGCGAGCCGGGGTGCTCCTGCGGATCGCCGACCGGATGGAGGCGCACCTGGAGGAGCTGGCGGTCGCGGAGAGCTGGGAGAACGGCAAGCCCGTCCGCGAGACGCTGGCCGCCGACATCCCGCTCGCGATCGACCACTTCCGGTACTTCGCGGGGGCGTTGCGCGGCCAGGAGGGCGCGCTGAGCCAGATCGACGACGACACCGTCGCCTACCACTTCCACGAGCCGCTGGGGGTCGTCGCGCAGATCATCCCGTGGAACTTCCCCATCCTGATGGCGGTCTGGAAGCTGGCCCCTGCGCTGGCGGCGGGCAACGCGGTCGTGCTGAAGCCCGCCGAACAGACCCCGGCGTCCGTGCACTTCTGGATGAGTCTGGTGGCCGATCTGCTGCCGCCGGGCGTGGTGAACATCGTCAACGGCTTCGGCGTGGAGGCGGGCAAGCCGCTCGCGTCGTCACCGCGCGTCGCCAAGATCGCGTTCACGGGCGAGACGACGACGGGCCGGCTGATCATGCAGTACGCCTCCGAGAACATCAAACCGGTCACGCTGGAACTGGGCGGCAAGTCCCCGAACATCTTCTTCGACGACGTGTGGGCGGCGGACGACGACTTCCGCGACAAGGCGCTGGAGGGCTTCACGATGTTCGCCCTCAACCAGGGCGAGGTCTGCACGTGCCCGTCGCGCGCCCTGATCCAGCGCGGGCACTACAGCGAGTTCCTGGAGGCGGCGGTCGCCCGCACGGAACGGATCGTCCCGGGCCACCCGCTGGACACGGACACCATGATCGGCGCCCAGGCCTCGAACGACCAGCTCCAGAAGATCCTCTCGTACCTGGACATCGGCCAGCAGGAGGGCGCGAAGATCCTGACGGGCGGTCAGCGCATCGAGCACGACGGCGAGCTGGCGGGCGGCTACTACGTCCAGCCGACGATCTTCGAGGGCGACAACCGCATGCGGATCTTCCAGGAGGAGATCTTCGGCCCGGTCGTCGCGGTCACCTCCTTCACGGACTTCGACGACGCGATCCGCACGGCGAACGACACGCTCTACGGCCTCGGGGCGGGCGTCTGGACCCGCGACGGCAACACGGCCTACCGTGCGGGCCGCGCGATCCAGGCCGGCCGCGTCTGGACGAACTGCTACCACGCCTACCCGGCCCACGCGGCCTTCGGCGGCTACAAGCAGTCGGGCATCGGCCGCGAGACCCACAAGATGATGCTGGACCACTACCAGCAGACGAAGAACATCTTGCAGAGTTACAGCCCCAAGAAGCTCGGGTTCTTCTGAGCAGCGGCCTCGGCGCGAGGCCGCTCCGTGAGGTGCTCAGCGGCTGCTCGACCGTAGGACGCGACCGCGAGATCCAAGACCGGCCCGCCGACAGCGGGCCGGTCGATCGTGTGGGGCACGCGGCCCGGGCTGCACATCGCCGCCTCCGGTCGACGGCGCGAGGAGCGCCCCAGGGCGCGGTGCCTCTGGCTGAACGGCTGGGTCCGGGGCCGGCGCGTGGGGTCTCCCTCGAGCGGCGAAGAGCTCCGTCTCCGAACGGTTCCGGGCTTGAACGATTCAGGGTGCCAGGCTGTTGTCGAGGGTGAGTCCGCCGAGCTTGTCGGGGTTGACCTGGAAGCGCAGGTTGTGGATGCGGCCGTCACCGATGTCGAAGGAGAGGGCGCCGACGGTGTGACCGTCGAGCGTGGCGAGGATGCCGAGTTCGCCGTTGATCACGGCAGGCTCCATGGTCAGGGCGGTCAGTTCGGGTTTGGCAAGGAATCCCAGGAGCCAGCGGGCCACGTGGTCGATGCCGTGGAGCGGGCGGCGGGCAGCCGTGACCTTGCCGCCACCGTCGGACCAGGCCGAGACGTCGGGTGCGAGCAGTTCCATCATGGCGTTCAGGTCGCCGCCCGCGCAGGCATCGAGGAACTGGGCGGTGATCTGCCGGCGCCGCTCTGGGTCGGCGTCGAAGCGGGGGCGGCGATCCCGGACGTGCGTGCGAGCACGGTGGGCGATCTGGCGGACCGTCGGCTCGGGGCGCTCGAGCGTCTCGGCGATCTCGCTGTGCGAGTAGCCGAAGACCTCGCGGAGCAGGAAGACGGCGCGCTCGACGGGGCTGAGCGTTTCCAGGACAACCAGCATGGCGGTGGAGACGGAGTCGGCCAATTCGGCCTCCGAGGCGATGTCCGGGGAGGTGAGCAGGGGTTCGGGGAGCCACGGGCCGACGTAGGTCTCGCGGGTGGCCCGCGCGGAGGTGAGGCGGTTCAGCGAGAGGTTGGTGACGGTGCGCACCAGGTACGCCTTGGGGTGGCCGATCGCGTCACGGTCCGCGGTGCTCCACTTCAGCCAGGCATCCTGCAGGACGTCCTCCGCGTCGGTGACGCTGCCCAGCATGCGGTAGGCGGTGGCGAACAGCAGCCTGCGGTGTTCGAGGTACGGGTCCTGCCCGGCGCCGGTGTCGATCACCGGTTCATCCTGCCAACGCCGCGAAGCAGACGGCAAGGCATGGATCACGGCGCCGGGAGCGGGTGTGCCGGTCATGCCACGGGCTTCAAGGTGGCGCGGCCGCCCTTGGAGACGAGGGTGGTGACGTTCATGCGCTTGCTGTAGCGGTACGTCATCAGCGGGCTGCCGCTGACCAGTTCCTTGTACCAGGCCGCGCTGCGACCGGTGAGGCGCAGGCCGGCCGGGGTGAAGTCGGCCTTGGTGAACTGGATCACCGCATCCTTGCGGCCGAGGCTCACCGGCTGGTGGAAATAGCCGAAGCGGAACGGCTTCACAGTCTTGCCGCGGACCAGTCTCGCGATGGTGTCGGCGGTGTACTGGGCGGTGGGCAGCCCGCTCTGGCACGAGCCGTGGAGCGGCCCGAAGTCCATGCGGACGGCAGCGGCGTCGCCGACGGCATGGATCTCAGGGTGGGACACCGACCGCAGCGTGGCGTCGGTCAGGATCAGGCCGTGGTCGTCGGTGGCGATCCCGGATTCGGTGGCGAGCGGCGGTACCTTGACGCCGGCGGTCCACAGGCAGGCGTCGGAACGGAGGATCCGCCCGTCGGCGAGTTGCACGGCGTCGGGCAGCACCTTCGCGACCCGGACGCCGGTCTCCAGGGTGATGCCGAGGCGGCCCAGCGTCCGGTGGAGGTACGCGCGGGCCTTGTCACCCATCATGGAACCGGGCTCCGCCGCGCTGATCAGGGTGACGTTCAGCCCCGGGTGGGCCTCGGCGAGCTCCGTTGCCGCCTCGATGCCGGTCAGGCCGCCGCCGCAGACGGTGACGGTGACGGTGCCGCCGGCCGCGGCGAGCTCGGCGGTCCGTGCGGCGAACCGGGCGGCGGCCTCGGGGCTGTTGAGGGTGAAGGCGTGGGCCTCGGCGCCGGGGACGTTGCTGGTGTCGGTGGAGCTGCCCAGCGCGTAGACGAGCGTGTCGTACCCGAGGGGCATCGAGTCGTCGACGGTGATGCGCCGGGCCTCGGGGTCGATCGCGGTGGCCGCGCCCTGGAGGAAGGTGACGCCGGTGCCGGTGAGCAGCTCGGGGATCCGGCGGACGGCCAGTTCCTGGCCGGCGGCGATCTGGTGCATCCGCAACCGCTCGACGAACCGACCCGAGGGATTGACGAGCGTGATCTTCACACCGGTGCGGCGGGAGCGGTGGGCCAGCCGGATCGCGGTGAACATGCCCGTGTAGCCGGCACCGAGAACGACGACGTGGTGGTCGTTGGTCATAGCGAACTCCCAGGTCAGGCACCGGCTTCGGTACCGGTGACACCCATGGGACAGGTGACCGCGCAGGAACGTGACAGGGTGCAGATGTGACCTGCACCACACCATGGTGGGGTGCACTCTCCACACCTGCCGGGATCGACCATGGCTACGCTCCCCCAGGGGGTGGCATGGACACACGAAGCCGATCAACCGACGGGCACCCGGATCGCAGCCGCCCTCGCAGCCGCCCTCGCGGCCGAGCGGGCCTCCTCATCATTGTCGGAGTACTTGTCATGGCAGTCGGCTCCTACTTCCTGGCCACGACGATCCAGGAGACGAGGGACCTCAACGGCGGGGTGGGTGCAACCGCCGTGCTCATGGACGAGCCATCGGACTGCTTCGGCGGATGCCGGGTGACGTTCGACGTCGCCGGCAGTCCTGTGGTGGCGGAATTGCCGGCTTACGAGCTCATCAAGAAGTTCCACAAAGGCAGCGATCTGAGCATTGTCCACGCATCTCGGGACCCGCAACGGATCGCACTCGCCGACGGCATCGGGCCCGGTCCGATCGCTCTGGCCTCCCTCATCCCCGTTCTGGGACTCACCCTGGCCATCACCTCCTCGGCCACCTGGATTCGCTCTCGTATGCGGCGGTCCCGGACGCGGTAGCAGGTCGGTGGGCGGTCAGCTTTCGGCTTTGGCCCCCGTGGCCCCCGTGGCCCCCGTGGCCCCTGGGACGGTAGTGACAGACGAGGCGGGGTATACCACCGGGGTGAGCATGGAGGGACGACGCGAGTCAGACCCGCAGGAAGCGTTGCTCGCGGGCTTGAGTGTCGACGCGAGCCGGCCCGAGCAGCCAGTGCTGCTGGACGGAGCCGGAAAGCCCCTGCGCACGTGGCGGGAGAACTACCCCTACGACCGCAAGATCCGGCGGGCCGAGTACGAGAGGGCCAAGCGGATCCTGCAGATCGAGCTGCTGAAACTACAGCGCTGGGCGAAGGACACCGGAGCACGGCTGGTGGTGATCTGCGAAGGCCGTGACGCGGCAGGCAAGGGCGGCACGATCCAGCGCTTCACCGAACGCCTCAACCCTCGTGGCGCCCGCATCGTCGCCCTGGACAAGCCGAGCGAGCGGGAGGCGGGCCAGTGGTACTTCCAGCGCTACGTCGCCCACCTGCCCGGCCCCGGGGAGATCGTCTTCTTCGACCGTTCCTGGTACAACCGCGCGGGCGTGGAGAAGGTCATGGGCTTCTGCACCGACGACCAGTACAAGATCTTCCTCACCCAATGTCCGGCCTTCGAGGCCATGCTCGTCGAGGACGGCATACTGCTGGTCAAGTTCTGGTTCTCCGTCTCCCGCACCGAGCAGCGCACCCGTTTCGCCATTCGCCAGGTCGATCCCGTGCGCCAGTGGAAACTCTCACCCACCGACCTGGCTTCGCTGGACCGGTGGGACGCCTACACCACCGCCAAGGTGGACATGTTCCGTGCGACCGACACCGCCCACGCACCCTGGACCGTGGTGAAGAGCAACGACAAGCGGCGTGCACGCCTGGAGGCGATGCGCAGCCTGCTGTGGCGGGTCGACTACGCCAACAAGGACGAGGCGGCGGTCGGCCGCCCGGACCCCTTGATCGCAGGGGCCGCAGACACCCTCCTCGAAGCCGGTGAGGACTCCGCCGACCTGTCCCCCACAGCCCTGACCGGCCTGGCCGTCGGCCCCGGCCACCACCCTCCCCCGGTCTCCGGACACGCTCCGCAGGAGGACGCTCCTCCCGATCGGCCCCCTGCCTGACAAGGTCCTCCTCATCGACGGGGCGGGCCCGAGGGTTGTGTCCGAGGGCGGCCTCGCACGCCGACGTAGACACGTGCGGGTGACACCGTCTTATTCAGTCGTTCGACATACGGCATAAGCACGGACTAGGCGGCGAGCCGCATGCTCCCCCCGCAATTGACCCGCCGATCAGCCCAGCCCACGAATCGCCTCCGCAAAAATGAGTACATATGCCCATACTCTCGTTCTGTCTTCCGGGATGACTCGGCTTTTCGGATCGCCAGGTCATTCCGTCGTTCGAGTGTCGGTACGAGCGGATCCCGAGTTATTCCGCTTCTCATTTCTGGAGAACACATGCGCGTTGCCGTGACCGGTGGCGGTGGTTTCCTTGGCTCACACCTGTGCGAGGCGCTTCTGCGGCGCGGCGACTCCGTGGTGTGCCTCGACAATTTCTCGACGGGCGACCCCGAGAACATCGCCCATCTCCTGGCCCACCCGGCCTTCGAGTTCCAGCACGCCGACGTGAGCGTGTCCGTGAAGGTCGCCGGCCACGTCGACGCCGTCGCCCACCTGGCCTCCCCGGCCTCTCCTCCCGACTATCTGCGCCACCCGCTGGAGACGCTCGCGGTCGGGAGCCGCGGCACCGAGAACGCCCTTCGCCTGGCCCTGAGTCACAGCGCGCGCTTCATCCTCGCGTCGACGAGCGAGATCTACGGCGATCCGCTGGTCCACCCGCAGGAGGAGACGTACTGGGGCAACGTCAACTCCATCGGCCCGCGCAGCGTCTACGACGAGGCGAAACGATACGCCGAGGCGGTGTCCGCCGCGTACCGCCGCACGCACGGAGTCGACGTAGGCATCGCCCGGATCTTCAACACCTACGGCCCCCGCATGCGCCCCCACGACGGTCGTGTGGTGTCCAGCTTCATCACCCAGGCCCTGACCGGCGAACCGCTCACCATCTACGGCGACGGCGGCCAGACCCGCAGCTTCTGCTACGTCGACGACCTGGTCCGCGGCCTGGTCGCGCTCCTCGACTCCTCCGAACTGGGGCCCTTCAACCTCGGGAACCCGGTCGAACGCACCGTCTCGGAACTCGCCGGCATCGTGCTGGAGATGACCGGCTCGGCATCCGAGGTGAAGTACCACCCCCTGCCGGTCGACGACCCTGCCCGCCGCCGCCCGGTCATCACCCGCGCCCGCGAGGTACTGGGCTGGGAGCCGGAGATCGACATCACCGAGGGCCTGCGTCGCACCGTCGCGTACTTCGCCGCCCACGAGTACCGTCTCGCCGCCTCGGCCGCGTCGATCCGCGGCGGCCAGGACGAGACGGTGCCACTGGCCGCGGCGACGTCGGCGCCCCTCACACCGCAGACGATCCCCGGTCCGGCCGGTACCGCCACCGGCATCGCGTCCTCCGCGCCCGGGGCCACGGTCGCGGGTGGCTGATCCACGCGGCGCGGCGGGGCCGGCGGGCCTCCCGCCGGCCCCGCCGCGGCCCGGAGCCCGCCGAGCCTGCTCCCCCGGGCCCCTCACCCTGTCGCACCGCCTGGAGAACCTGCTGCCATGACGTCCTTGGAGCAAGGTCCCGCCCACGGGACCGGCACCGCCCAGGAACCCCCGCTCTCCTCACCGGCTCCCGGCTCACCGGCGGAGTGGGAGGCGCTGGGGGCGGAGATCCACGCCCTGTCGCACGGCTCGGTGGCCTCCATCGGCCCGGACGGCCCCGTCCTCGCGCGTCCGGCGCGCGGCCTGACCACCCGCCCGTCCAGCTTCGTCCGGGCGTTCTCGCGCTTCCACCGCTTCCTGGTCGCCGTCATGTCCCTCGGCTGGGTGGCCTGCCTGGTGTGGTTCTGGGTGTGGTGGCTCGAGCCGTCCCACCGCATCGGCTGGACCGGGCTGGTGATCAACAGCGCCCTGCTGCTCTACCTGGCCTATCTGCCGGTGCACTTCCTCGTCGCGCTGATCCGGATGCGGCGCTTCGATCCCACCGTCGAGGTGCCGCGGCTGCGCACCGCGTTCGTCGTGACCCGCGCCCCGTCCGAACACTGGGACATCGCCCGGACGACCCTGGAGGCGATGCTCGGCCAGGACTACCCGTACGCCTACGACGTGTGGCTGTGCGACGAGGACCCCACCGAGGAGATCACCGACTGGTGCCTGGCTCACGGTGTCGGCCTCTCCTGCCGCCGTGGCCGCGCGGACTACCACAGGGCCTCCTGGCCGCGGCGGACCCGGTGCAAGGAGGGCAACCTCGCCTTCTTCTACGACCATTGGGGCTACGAACGCTATGACGTCGTCGCCCAGCTCGACTGCGACCACGTGCCGCACCCCCGGTACCTCGCCGAGGTCGTCCGGCCCTTCGCCGACCCGGCCATCGGCTACGTCGCCGCCCCGAGCGTCTGCGACGCCAACGCCGACCAGTCGTGGGCGGCGCGTGGCCGCCTGCAGCGCGAGGCCGTCTTCCACGGCCCCGTCCAGCTCGGCCACTCCGCCGGACTCGGTCCGCTGTGCATCGGCTCCCACTACGCCGTGCGCACCCAGGCACTGCGGGACATCGGCGGCCTCGGCCCCGAGCTCGCCGAGGACTTCTCCACCACCTTCCTGCTCAACTCGGCCGGCTGGCAGGGCGCGTTCGCGATCGACGCGGAGGCGCACGGCGACGGTCCGATCACCTTCGCCGCCATGGTCACCCAGGAGTTCCAGTGGTCGCGCAGCCTCGGCGTGATGCTCTTCGGGATGCTGCCGCGCCACCTCAGCCGAATGCCCGGCAAGCTGCGCGCCCGGTTCGCCTACGCCCTCGCGTACTACCCGCTGCTCGCGCTGACGACCATGATGGGCCTGCTGCTGCCGCCGGTCGCCGCGGTCACCGGCGTCCCCTGGATCAAGGTCAACTACTTCGAGTTCCTGGGCCGCTTCTGGATGATGTCGGTCTGGCTCATCCTGCTGACCCTGCTGTGCCGGCGACGCGGGCTGCTGCGCCCCAGGAACACCCCGATCCTCAGCTGGGAGATGTGGCTCTTCGGCCTGGCCCGCTGGCCGTACGTGGCGTGGGGCGTGGGGGCGGCGCTCATGCAGAAGCTGCGGCCGCGCCAGGTCACCTTCAAGGTCACGCCGAAGAAGCGCGACGGCCTCGAACCGCTGCCGCTGCGCGCCGTGGCGCCGTACCTGTTGATCACGCTGTTCCTGTCCAGCACCGCCGTCGTCGGCCAGTTCACCGGTCCCGCCTTCGGGTACGTGTTCCTCTGCATCCTGGGCGCCCTCTCGTACGCGGTGGTGACCCTCGCGATCTGCTCCCTGCACATCGGTGAGACGGCACGCGCCGCCGGCGTCCCGCGGCACCGGGCCTTCCGCACCGCCGTCGTCCCGCTCGCCGCGGGGCTCCTCACCCTGATCCCGCTGGCGCTCGCCGTCGGCGTCTTCCCCACCTATCTCGCCGGCTTCTACGCCTGGTGACGGCCCCCGCGGCCGATCGAGAAACGAGGTTCCCGTGCCCCAGACCGTCCTGGTCACCGGCGGCGCCGGCTTCATCGGCAGCCACACCTGTGTCGAGCTCCTCCGCGCCGGCCACGAGGTCGTCGTGCTCGACGACCACTCCAACAGCTCGCCCGAGGTCCTCGAACGGGTCGCGAAGATCGCCGGCCGCCCCATCGCGGCGGCCCACGTCGGGGACGTTCGCGATCGACGGGCCCTGGACACCGTCTTCACGAGCCACCCGATCGACGCGGTGATCCACTTCGCCGCGAAGAAGGCCGTCGGCGAGTCGGTGCAGATCCCGCTCGCGTACTACGACATCAATGTCGGCGGCACGACGGCCCTGGTCTCGGCCATGCACGAGCACGGTGTGCACCGGCTGGTGTTCTCGTCCTCCTGCTCGATCTACGGCGACGTCACCACCGTCCCGCTGACCGAGGAGTCGCCGGCGGCGCCGACCAACCCGTACGCCACGACCAAGTGGACCTGCGAGCAGATCCTCGCGGACGTCTGCCGCCATGACCCCGAGCTCCGAGTGCTCGCCCTGCGGTACTTCAACCCGGCCGGCGCCCACCCCACCGGACTCCTCGGCGAGGACCCGAGCGGTGTGCCGAACAACATCATGCCGTTCCTCACCCAGATCGCCGTGGGCCGCCGTGACGAACTCAGCGTCTTCGGCGACGACTTCCCCACCCCGGACGGCACCGGGATCCGCGACTACGTCCACGTGGTCGACGTCGCCGAGGGACACCGCACCGCCCTGGACCACATCGACGACGAGCCCGGGATGCGGGTCTTCAACCTGGGGACCGGGCGCGGCGCGTCCGTCCTGGAGCTCGTACGCACCTTCGAGGAGGTGTCGGGGCAGCGCATCCCGTACCGCGTCACCGAGCGCCGCCCGGGCGACGTCGCCGAACTCGTCGCCGACCCGACGAAGGTCGCCTCGGCCTGGAACTGGACCGCGCGACGCGACCTGGCCGCCATGTGCCGTGACGCGTGGAACTTCCAGCAGCAGAACCCGCACGGCTACGCGCCCTGACCCGTCGCGGAGCACACCCCCACCCCGCGTTCAGACAGGAGAACACCGCATGCGGTTGACCGTCATCGGAACGGGCTACCTCGGAGCTGTGCACGCCGCGTGCATGGCCGACATCGGGCACGACGTTCTCGGCGTCGACGTCGACGCCGAGAAGATCGCGGCCCTCACCGAGGGCCGGCCCCCCTTCTACGAACCCGGCTTCGACGAAGTCCTCACCCGTGCCCTCGCCTCCGGACGACTGCGTTTCGGCACCAGCCTCCGCGAAGCGGCGGTGCACGGCGAGGTCCACTTCATCTGCGTGGGCACCCCGCAGCAGGCCGGCTCCCACGCGGCCGACCTGCGGTACGTCGACGCCGTCGTCGACGGGCTCGTGCCGCACCTGCAGACCTCGTGTCTCGTGGTCGGCAAGTCGACCGTGCCGGTGGGCACCACCGCGCGCCTGGCCGCCCGCATCGCGCAGCTCGTCCCGGCGGGCGTACGGGCCGACCTGGCATGGAACCCCGAGTTCCTGCGCGAGGGCTTCGCGGTCGAGGACACCTTGCGGCCGGACCGGATCGTCGCCGGCACGGTGAGCCGGGAGTCGGACGAGCTGCTGCGCCGGCTGTACGCTCCGATGCTGGACGCGGGCGTCCCGTACATCGGCACCGACCCGAGCACCGCCGAGCTCGTGAAGGTCGCGGCCAACTCCTTCCTCGCCACGAAGATCTCCTTCATCAACGCGATGGCCGAGGTCTGCGACGCCGCGGGCGCGGACGTGGTCACCCTCGCCGACGCCATCGGCCACGACACCCGGATCGGCCGGCGGTTCCTCAACGCCGGTCTCGGCTTCGGCGGCGGCTGTCTGCCCAAGGACATCCGGGCGTTCACCGCCCGCGCCCAGGAACTCGGGGTCGGCCCCGCGGTGGCCTTCCTGGACCAGGTCGACGAGATCAACGAACGGCAGCGGACGCGGACCGTCGAACTCGCCCGTCAGCTGGCCGGGGGCGACCTGACCGACCGCCGCGTGACCGTCCTGGGCGCCACCTTCAAGCCGAACAGCGACGACGTGCGTGACTCGCCTGCTCTGGCGGTGGCGGCGGCGCTGCACCGGCAGGGCGCCGACGTTCGGGTGCACGACCCGGAGGGTGCCGCGAACGCGCGCCGCGCCCACCCGGAACTGCGCTGCGAGACAGACCTCCTGACGGCATGCCAGGGGGCGGAGCTCGTACTGCACCTCACCGAGTGGGAGCAGTACCGCACGCTGGACCCGGTGAAGCTGGCCCGGGTGGTCCGCAAGCCGGTTCTCGTCGACGCGCGCAACGCACTGCCGCACGACGAGTGGCGGGCAGCCGGCTGGACCGTCAAGGCGCTCGGCCGTCCCGCGCCGGCGGACAGGCCGCCGGCCGCTCGGGCGGGGAAGCCGCTCCGGGCCACGATCGCCTCGCCGGCCGCCGAAGCGGATCACACCGACCTCCTGCCCCCGGCGCTGCCGACCGGCAGGTCCTAGACCACCCCCCCCCAGCACGCCGACGCAGCCCCGCCCGCCCGGTCCTGGACCGGGCGGGCGGGGCTGCGTCATGGCACGTCCGGTCGCCGAGGACGTCGCGCGGGCATGTGCCGGGGAGACCGAGGGGAGCCGGCGTGCGCCGGCTCCGCAGGCATCGATCTCGGCCGAGTGGGCGGGGCGCTACTGCGCGGCGCCGGGGCGCAGAGCGTCCGGGAGCGGGGCGCCGAAGTAGTCGACGGGGCCCGCGTCGACGCCCGAGTTCTGCGGTCCCATGCTCACGGACACCTCGTCGTCGCAGCGCGGCACCAGGTTCTCGGCCCCGGCCGGGTCGGTGACGGGTACGGTGAGGGCGCGCAGGCACGGGTCGTCGCCGGTGCCGGTCGGCTCACTGTCGAGCAGCTCCTGGCCGGAGGCGGTACGCCAGTCGGCGAGATCGGTGAAGCGCCGGCTCCCCCAGCTCAGCGACCAGGGGCCCTTGCTGTGGTAGACGTTGCCCCGGAACCGGTGCGTACTCGGTCGGTACGCGGACTCGGCGTCGACCACGGGCCCCCCGTCGGTGGCGAGGATGTTGTCGTGGACCTTCACACCGCTCATGCCGTCGCGCAGCCGCAGGGCCGGGGGCCGGATTCCCGCCGCCTCCGCGGAGGCGAGATCCCGGGTCCGCATCACGACCGTGTTGTTGTAGATGCCCAGGTTCTTCATCCGGGAGCCGTAGGCGACGATGCCGCCGTACGCGGGGAGCTTCCGCGCGTCGTCCCAGCTCATGTTGAAACGGACGACGTTGTCCCGGTGGGCGCCGGTCGCCTGTCCGGAGTAGACGAGGAACCCCGGCCCGTCGTTGCCGTAGGAGAGGTTGTACTGCATGACCGAGTGGGACACGTTGTTGTCGAGACCGAAACCGCCGCCGTCCACCCGGGATCCGGTCCGGTTCCGGTAGGAGCGGTTGTTCTCCAGGACCACGCCGGTGGAGTCGTACGCCCAGATGCCCTCGGGTCCCTCTTCGGCGTCGGCCGCGGAGCGCGCGCCGTTGTCGTGGGCCACCGAGAACCGCACCTTCGCGTCCCGGACGCTGCCGAGGGCGATGCCGCTTCCGGTGTTGCGGCTGTCACTGCCCGGGGCGCCGCTGTTGGAGGACGCCGTGACCCGTTCGATCCGCAGCCCGGAGTGTGCGTAGACAGGATTGGCCGCCTCGAACTTCGGTCCGTGGAAGGCGAGTCCGGCCTCCAGGTTGTGGTGCACGGAGACGTCGCTGATGCGCACGTCGCTGTAGCCCGTGACGGCCCCGTCGTACGCGCCGACGCTGATCCCGTTCTGGAAGCCCCGCGCCTCCACGTTCGCGATCCTCACGTGGGCGAGCTTCCGGGTCCCGGGCCGGGTGGCACGGAACGAGATCCCGACCCCGTCGCGCAGCGCCTGGCGGTCGCCGACCAGCCTGATGTCCCTGATCTCCACGCCCGCGGTGTCGCGCACGCTGATGCCTGAGGTACCTCGGGGCGCGATCGTGGCCCGGCCCGTGCCGTACGACTCGATCACCACCGGCCGCGCCGCGCTGCCCGCCTCGCCCGCCTCCAGGGTGACGGTGCCGCGGAACCGTTCGCCGCCCTTGAGCCGGAGCCTGTCACCGGGCCGGAAGTCCACGGTGTTCGCGTGGTCCAGGGTCTTCCAGGGCTTCTCCGGCGACATGCCGTCGTTCGCGTCGTCGCCGTCCGGACTCACGTAGAAGGTGAACGGACCACCGCTCGCGGGGCGGGCGGGCCGGTAGACCCCCGGCACGTCGCACCCCGTGAGCAGCAGGAGCGCCAAGGCCGAGACTCCCGCCGCGGCCCTCGTCGTCCGGCACCGTTTCACCGCGTTCACCCGCACCCCCTGAGGGACGTTCCAGCGCCATATCAGGCATATAGAGCAGCAGACTGCCACAAAGTGGACAGGCGTCGTGTCAACGCACGTGCGGCATCCGAGTCACGTGCGGGCGCGGCAGCGCCATGTCCCGGCTGCCCGTTCGCGGAAAACGAGCGAGGATGTGAGAGGGGCTACGAGTAGGTGGGCCCGGATGAGCGACCGTCCGATCGGGGACTACGCACTTCTCTCGGACTGCCAGACCGCTGCTCTGGTCAGCCGGGACGGCTCCGTGGACTGGTTGTGCCTGCCCCACTTCGACAGCAGGGCGACCTTCGCGCGTCTGCTCGGCCCCGAGGCGGGCCACTGGTCGATCACGCCTGCCGCCCCGTACGACGTGCAGCGGCGCTATCTGGACCGCACCCTCGTGCTGCGCACGGACTACCGCACGGAGTCGGGAGCGGTCGGCGTGACCGACGCCCTCGCGTCCGGCCTCAACGAGCGGGGCCACGACCTGGGTATGGACGCGCCGCATCTGCTGCTGCGTGTGGTGGAGTGCACGGAAGGCCGGATCGACATGGACGTCGAGTTCGCCCCGCGGCCCGAGTACGGGCTGGTCAAACCGCTGCTCATTCCGACGCACGGTGGCCTGTGGTGCCACGGAGGACCCGACACCCTCGGGCTCTGCAGCCCCGTCCCGCTCGAGCTCTCGGGCACCGCCCGGGGCCGGGTCGCGCTGCGCGCCGGCGAGACGGCGGCCTTCGCCCTCCAGCAGGTTCCCGCCGGGACGAGTCCCGTCCTGCTCGCTCAGGAGACCATCCTGACGCAACTGGAGGACACCGTCCGAGGCTGGCGCTCGTGGTCGGAGCTCCACCAGTCGTACGAGGGGCCCTGGGCCGATCTCGTCCACCACAGCGGCCGCGTGCTCCAGGGGCTCACCTTCCAGCCGACCGGAGCCATCGTCGCCGCCCCGACCACGTCCCTGCCGGAAACCGTCGGAGGAGTCCGCAACTGGGACTACCGCTTCGCCTGGGTGCGGGACGCCTCCTTCACGCTGGACGCACTCTGGGTGGCCGCCTGCCCCGACGAGGCGCAGGCGTTCTTCCAGTGGATGGCCCACGCGGCGGCCAGCGACCCCGGCCAGGAGTCGCCCATGCAGATCATGTTCGGCATCCGCGGCGAACGGGACCTGACCGAACGCGTCCTCCCCCACCTGCCCGGCTGGCGTGACAGCAGCCCCGTCCGGCTGGGCAACGGCGCCTGGGAGCAGAAGCAGCTCGACGTGTACGGGGAGCTGCTCTCGGCCGCCCATCGCCTGCGCGACTATCTGCGCGGCTTGGACGCGCCCACGAAGGCGTTCCTCGCCGGCTGCGCCGATTCCGCCGCCCTGCGATGGCGTGAGCCGGACCAGGGCATCTGGGAGGTTCGCAGCGGCCCTCAGCATTTCCTCTACTCGAAGCTCATGTGCTGGGTCGCCGTCGACCGAGCACTGGACCTGGCGGACGATCTCGACGCGTCCGGGCGTGTGCCGGACTGGACGTCGGCCAGGGACGAGATCGCGGCCGCGATCGAGGAGGACGGCTGGAACGAAGAGGCCGGAGCGTACACCCAGGCGTTCGGGTCGGCCGTGCTCGACGCCTCCGCGCTGATGATGCCCGTCGTCGGCTTCATCCCCGCCGACGCCCCGCGGATGCGGGCCACCATCGATGCCGTACGCGCTCGGCTCGTCGGCGAGAACGGTCTCGTGTACCGGTACGTGGGGGCCGACGACGGGCTTCCCGGCGACGAGGGGACCTTCCTTCTCTGCACGTTCTGGCTGGCCCAGGCGCTCGCCCTGGCCGGGGACACGGCGGCCGCGCGTGAGGTCTTCGAGCGAGCCGCCCGCTGCGTGAACGACGTCGGACTGCTCGCCGAGGAGGCCGACCCCGTCGGCGACCACCTGCTGGGCAACTTCCCGCAGGCGTTCAGCCACATCGGGCTCATCAACGCCGCTTGGGCCATTCACCAGAGCACCTGACGGGGCCGGGCCGTATGCGGACCGTCCACCGGCGCGTCGCGAGCGGTCCGGCCCGGCGGGCTGTCGTTCGGCGTGCGTTCACATGACAACCGGACTGATGCCGAACGCCGTTCGGCAACGGCCGGGATCCTCGTCCCGCCCAGCCCCCACTCCTCCGCTTCTCCCAGGACGGACACCGTGCCCGAAGTACGCGCTCCTCGCGGACGTCGTCGCCTCGCCCCCTTCCGCCACGCCTCTCTCCGCCTCGCCGTCGCCGGCTCCACGCTGGCGGCCGCCGCGACGCTGTCGGCGCCCGCGGCCCAAGCGGCCCCGGCGGACGACATCCGCATCAACGAGGTGGTGACGACCGGCAGCGTCAACGACTCGATCGAGCTGTTCAACAAGGGCACGGCGGCCGTGGACATCTCCGGCTGGATCGTCAAGGACGACAACAACGGTTCGAGGTTCACCGTGCCGTCCGGGACGACTCTCGCCCCGGGAGCGGTCCGCGCGTTCGACGTCTCCGCGGCCTTCGGCCTCGGCTCCGGCGACAAGGCCCGTCTCTACCTACCCGGTGGCAGCACTCTCGTCGACAGCTTCAGCTGGACCGGCCACTCCGCCCCGTCCTGGTCACGGTGTCCCGACGGCACCGGTGCCTTCGGCCGGGCCGCCCTGACGCTCGGCACACCGAACGACTGCGGCTCCGGCGGAGGTACGAGCCCGGAGGCCTGGCCCGGAGGCACTTCCGTGACGACGGCCGACGGCTCCGGCGTCTTCGGTCCGGACCTCAGCGGGCTGTACCAGGAGGGCTCCGTGCTGTGGGGCGCCCAGAACTCCGGCAAGCTGTGGCGGATGGTCCGCGACGGCTCCGGCGGCTGGCGCCCCGACACCGCGAACGGCTGGACCTCCGGCAAGACCCTGCGTTTCCCCGGCGGTAGCGGCACTCCGGACAGCGAGGCCGTCACCCTGACCGGCGCGGGCGCCACGGGCGGCGCGTACATCGCGAGCGAGCGCAACGGCGACGCGTCCGGTACCAGCCGCCTGTCCGTCCTCCGCTACGACCTCGGCACGGGCAGCGGCAGCAGCCTGACCGCCGCGAAGGAGTGGAACCTGACCGCCGGCCTGCCGTCCGTGGGCTCCAACCTCGGCTTCGAGGCGATCACCTGGGTCCCCGACGCCACCCTGACCGCGGCGGGCTTCAAGGACGAGTCGGCCGGCGCGGCCTACGACCCGAATCGGTACGGCGCGCACACCGGCGGCGTCTTCTTCCTCGGGGTCGAGGGCACCGGCACGGTCTACGGCTACGTGCTCGAGGACGGCGGCGCCGCCACCCGGATCGCCACGATCAGCAGCGGCATGTCCGGCGTGATGGAGCTCCAGTGGGAGGCGCAGGCCGCACGGCTGTGGCTGGTCTGCGACGACACCTGCTCCGGCGCGCACCGGACCATGAAGATCGGCGGCAACGGCACCTTCGCCCTCGCCGCCGTCCACAACCGCCCGAGCGGCATGTCCAACCTGAACAACGAGGGCTTCGGACTCGCCGGGGCGGACGAGTGCGTCGGCGGCGCCAAGCCCGTGTACTGGGCCGACGACGGCAACACCGGCGGTCACGCGATCCGCAGGGGCACCGTCAACTGCTGAGCCGCACCAGTGCGGTTCCGGGCTCGGGCGGCGCGGACCGAGCCCGGCCGGAGGCGTGCGGCCGGATTGCCGCACAAGCGGTCTGGACCGCCCGGGCCCGAAGACGGTAGCGTCGGATTCACCGGAGAAAGCGCTTTCTTACTCCGGTGGATCTGCCGCACCGGTCCGGCCGGCTTCGCCTGACCCTGCCGGGCCGCCGCCCCGCCGCGCCCCGAAGGACGACCCGATGCCTCTTGCCCCTACACAGAGCCAACTGGAGTGGCAGGAAGCCGGATTCGGCCTCTTCTTCCACTTCGGTGTCAACACGTTCAACGGCCGGGAATGGAGCGACGGCACCCTCGATCCGGCGACGTTCGCGCCGAGTGGGTTCGACGCCGGACAGTGGGTGGAGACGGCGGTCGCCGCCGGGGCGGCGTACGTCGTCCTCACAGCCAAGCATCACGACGGATTCTGCCTGTGGCCCACCGCGACGACCGACTACTCGGTGGCCTCCTCGCCCTGGCGTGACGGCCGGGGCGATGTGGTCGGCGAGGTGGCCGAGGCCTGCCGCGCCGCCGGAGTCAGGTTCGGGCTCTATCTCTCCCCATGGGACCGCCATGCCTCCTGCTACGACGACCAGCCCGCTTACGACGCCTTCTACCTGAGCCAGTTGACCGAGCTGTGCACCCGTTACGGACCCCTGCACGAGCTCTGGTTCGACGGCGCGGGCTCCGAGGACCGTGCGTACGACTGGGACGCCTTCATGGCCGTCGTGGACACCCACCAGCCGCAGGCCATGGTCTTCAACATGGGGCGCCCGACGATCCGGTGGGTGGGGAACGAGGACGGCCTTGCCGCCGATCCCTGCGAGTACGTCGTGGAGGCCACCGGCGTCTCCGTCTACGACGACGCCGCCAGGGCCCTCGACCGGGCGCGCTACCTGCCGCCCGAGTGCGACGTACCCATCCGCGACAACTGGTTCTGGCAGCCGGACGACCGTCACACCCTCAAGAGCCGCGACCACCTCCTCGCCGTCTGGTACCGCTCGGTCGGCCTCGGAGCCGGGCTGTTGCTCAATGTGCCGCCGGACCGGCGGGGGCTCATCGACGATGCCGACCGGGCCCGCCTGCTGGAGTTCACCGACGAGGTGGCCCGCCGCTTCGCCCACCCGGTACCCGCCCGGCTGACCACGGAGGGGGCAGACGTGGTCGCCCGCTTCCCCCGGCCTGTCCTCATCGACCACCTGGAACTGCGGGAGGACCTGGTCTCGGGCCAGCGCGTCACGGACCACGAGATCCGTGCCGACAGCAGGGTGATCGCCTCCGGCCACACCGTAGGCGTCCGTCGCGTCCACGCCTTCGAGCCCGTCACCGTGTCCGAGGTGCGGATCAGGCTCGTCGGCGAGGGCGGGCGACTCCTGCGGACCACCGGCTTTCACACCGGCTGCTCCTCGCCTCCGGACATCGAAGAACAGCCGGGGGACGTGGCCGACACATCCGGTCCGGCGTCGGGTCCCGTCGCCGACGCACTGCTCCGGACCTCCTGACGGACGGAGTCCTGGGAACGCGGACGGCGCCGCGTCATCCCGCTCTGCTGAATTCGGCCGCGGTGCCGGTCGTCGACTTGGCGAAACGATCCAAACGCTCAATTTCGTCACCAGTATGGATCGTTTGAGCGTGCGCATGTTAGAAACCAGCCAGTCGCGACTCGTTTCCTTCGCCCCCGGTGCCTCTCCCGGCACCGGAGCGCGAAGACCGTCCCCCTCACCCAGCAGGAGCACGCAATGACGCGATCCTGGTCCCGCCGCACCTTCCTGCGGACGACCGGCGGTACGGCGCTCGCCCTCGGCCTCGTCGGAAGTCCGCCGCTGACCGGACAGGCCATGGCCGCCGACGAGTTCGGCGCGCTGCGTGCCGTCTGGCGCACCCTGCTGCTCGGACAGGGCTTCAGCCCCACCGCCGAGCCGTTCAGGACGAAGCTGGCCGCGCTCGGCACCCGCGCCGCCGAGCTCCGGTCGACGATGGCCCCCGCCGTGGGGTCCCTGTGGCCCGACGCGGTGTGGACCGACCCCGAGCCGGACACCGACCAGGAGTCGTTCGGCTATTCGGCGAAGATGAACGAGAGCTACTCCCGGCTGCTCACGATGGCCCAGGCGTATTCCCAGCCGGGCACCGGTCTGACCGGCGACGCCTCCCTGGCGGACGACGTCGTCGCCGGTCTCGACCACATGTACGCCCGGATCTACCACGAGGGCCAGGCCCGCTTCGGGAACTGGTACAACTGGCAGATCGGCGCACCCCAGGCGCTCCTCGACACCTGCGTCCTCCTGTACGACCGGCTGTCGGCCACGCAGATCGCGAACTACGGCCGTGCCGTCGACCACTTCGTGCCGGACTCGGCCGTCGCCGTCTACAGCGGCACCAGCACCGGAGCCAACCGCGTCGACCTCTGCCGGGTGCTGATCCTGCGTGGCGTCGTCGGCGGCAGCTCCGCCAAGATCGCCGTCGGCCGGAACGCGCTCTCGCCCGTCTTCCCGTACGTCACCGCCGGCGACGGCCTCTACGCCGACGGGTCCTTCGTCCAGCACTCCTCCGTCCCCTACGCCGGCACGTACGGCGCGGTCATGCTCGGCGGCCTCGGCATACTCTTCGCGCTGCTCACCGGTTCCAGCTGGGCCGTCACCGACCCGAACCGCCAGATCGTCCTGGACGCGGTCGAGAACGCCTGGGCCCCGTTCCTCTACAACGGGCTCGTCATGGACAACGTCTCCGGGCGCGGAACGAGCCGCGGCATCAGCCTCAACGACCCCGGCCAGGTGCAGGCGGACGACCATCTGCGCGGCCACGGCATCCTCGCGTCCATCGTGCTGCTCGGCCAGGGCGCGAGCGCCGCGGAGAACGCGCGCTGGCGGGGCATGGTCAAGGGCTGGATCCAGCGTGACTACTACAGCCCGCCGCTGAGCGACCCGTCGCTCGGCCTCGTGGGACTCGCGCGGCTGAAGTCCGTCGTGGAGGACACCTCGGTCTCCGCGATCGCCGAACCCGTCGGTCACCGGCTCTTCCCGGCCATGGCACGAGCCACCCACCGCCGACCCGGCTGGGCCGCCTCGATCAGCATGGCCGGCAAGCGCATCACCCATTACGAGACCGGCAACGGCGAGAACCTGCACGGCTGGCACTCCGGCTCCGGAATGCTCTACTGGTGGGGCGACACCTACGCCAACGGGCAGTACAGCGACGCCTTCTGGCCCACCGTCGACCCCTACCGGCTGCCCGGCACCACCACCTCGCGCATCCCGCTCGCCGACGGCGCCGGTGGCGACTGGGGCGCGCCCAAGCCCGACGTCAACTGGGTGGGCGGCGCGACCGACGGCACCCGGGCCGCCGTCGGCCAGTACCTCAAGGGCCTCCAGAGCACTCTGCTGGCGAAGAAGTCCTGGTTCTGCCTGGACGACTCGATCGTCTGTCTCGGCGCGGGCATCAAGAGCACCGACGGCGCCGCGGTCGAGTCCGTCGTGGAGAACCGCAACCTCGGAGCGGGCGGCACCCACGCCCTCACCGTCAACGGCACGGTGAAGCCGGTGAGCCACCCCTGGTCGGAGACGCTGACCGGGGTGACGTGGGCGCACATCGGCGGGATGGGCGGGTACGTCTTCCCCGGTGGCGCGACGGTCAAGGCGCTGCGCGAGGAGCGCACCGGCCGGTGGAGCGACATCAACCGGGGCATGGCCACCACCGCGATCACCCGCCGGTACCTGACCCTGTGGGCCGACCACGGCACCAACCCGTTCGACGCGACCTACGCGTACGTCCTGATGCCCGGTGCCGGCACGAGCCAGACCGCGGCGCGCGCGGCCGACACCGGATGGCTGCAGATCCTCGCCAACACGGACGACCAGCAGGGCGTGCGCGTGCCGTCGCTGGGCTTCACCGGTGTCAACTTCTGGTTCGGCGGCACCGTCGGGGCGCTCACGGCGAGCGCGCCCTGCTCCGTCATGATCTCCGAGAGGAGCGACGGCACCGCGGTGATCTGTGTCAGCGATCCGATGCGCATGCAGACCGGTCTGACCCTCACCTGGAACCGGGCCGTGGCCGCCGTGACTTCCAAGCCCTCCACGGTCACCGGAACGGCCACCGGCTCCTCGCTCGGCCTCACGTTCGGCGACCTCAGCGGAACCCTCGGCGCCACCCAGAGGGTCACCGTCCGACTGGGGTGAGCGGAGGGGCGCCCGCCGTCGGGCCGGGTACCCCTCCCGCCGTCACTCGCGTCCACGGGGCGACCGGCCGGCCTCCAGGAGTTCCACCAGCTCCGTGAGGCCGGTCAGGACGCGCCGCCCGGGACCCGCCTCGACCGGTACGAGCGAGGGGACCGCGGCGACCCTGCAGCCCGCGGCCTCCGCCGCGGCGATACCCGCCGGGCTGTCCTCCACCGCGAGGCAGCCCGCCGGGTCGACGCCCAGCGCACGGGCGGCGGCCAGATACGGCTCGGGGTGCGGCTTCGTCCGGTCCGTGTCGTCCGCGGTCACCGTCACCTGGAACGACTCGGCGCCGAGCAGCTTGAGCACCGACTCCACGACGGCCCGGGGCGAGGCGGTGACGAGGGCCACGGGGATGCCCATGTCCCCCAGCGTGCCGAGAAGTTCCCGGGCGCCCGGGAGCACGGTCGTCTCCGCCTCGACCGCCGCGTGGAAACGCGCGTCCAGCTCCGCGACCAGGGCGTCGAGCGGGCGCTCGGTGCCCGAGACCCGCCGCAGGTGGACCGCGGTGTCCTCCACGCAGCGCCCCACCACCTCGGGGGTGTCCGCGTCGGTCAGCCGGTGCCCGACCCCTTCCGCCACCTCCTGCGCGGTGCGCCACCACAGGGTCTCGGTGTCGACGAGCGTGCCGTCCATGTCCAGCAGGACGGCGCGCGGCCCGGCGACGAACGGGCGCCCGTCCAGGGTCCAGTGCGAGTCCGCGGGGTGGTCCAGGGACGCGAACACCTGGGCGGCGACATCCTGGTGCCGGAGCCCGTCCACCCGCGCACCCGCCGGGACGTCGGGTCCCGCGCACGCGATCCAGGCGGTGCGCTCCAGCTCCGAACGGCCGCCGTGACCGCCCTCGTCACGGTGGCCGTGGTCCGTGACGACGATGAACGTCCAGGCCTCCTCGGTGGAGGAGGGCCGGCCGCGCACCGCGGCGAGGAGGCGGCCGAGCCGCTCGTCCGCGCGTACGGCGGCCCGCTCGTACTCCTCGCCGCAGCCGAGGATGTGGGCCGTCTCGTCCACGGCTCCCAGATAGACGAAGGACGCCTCGGGGTCGTACTCGGTGAGGACTCGCTCGGCCTCGGCGGTGATCAGCTCGTCGGCCTCCTCCCAGCCCTCGCAGTCGTCGGCGGACGGGGCGACGTGGGTCACCCGGCCGGGGGCCCGGAAGAGCGGGCCGCCGTTCGCCACCGTCATCAGCGGCTGCCAGGCGGCCGCCACGTAGGTGCGCCGGCCGGCGTCCCGCAGCCGCGTCGTGAAGTCGGGGAAGACGGCGAGGCGGTTGCCGCTGAAGTCGTTGCTCCATACGGCGTGCTTGTCCACGGTCACCCCCGTCACGATCGTCGCCCAGCACGGTCCCGACATGGTCGGGGTGCCGGGCTCGACGACGACCGGCGCGAGGAACCCGTCCGCCGCGAGGGCGTCCAGATGCGGGGTGTCGAGCCGGCTGAGGACGTCGAGGCGCACACCGTCGATGCCGACGACGAGCACGCGACGGCGGCGAGCGGCAAGGTGCATGGGTTTCCTCCGGATCGGACGGGGCGGACGGGGGGTGGTACAGGCAGCACGGACGGGGCCGGCGCGGGCGTGCCGCGCTGTCGGGTGGGGCCGTTCAGAGGGCGCGGAGGACCAGTCGCAGCGCTGCGGGTCCCGCCTTCAGCGTGTGCCGGGGCAGCGGACCGGGACCGCAGGACGCGGTCCCGATGCCGTGGTGCGCCACGTCGAGGTTGACGTGCACCCGGTCTCCGGCCCTCAGGTCGGTGGTGTGCCGGGCGGACTCCAGTTCCGCGGTGGTCCAGCGGCGGACGGTGAGGTCGTACGAGGGACGACCGCCGATCAGCAGTCCGCCGCGGTCGCCGGAGAGCACGGCCCGGCGGACCGCCCGGCGGTTGCCGTTCTCCTGGGGGCGCACGTAGGGCGTCTGCAGGGCGTCGACCGTGTGCCGGTAGCGGCCGAGGCGCGCCGCCGCGGACGTGTCCCGGTACGACTCGCCGGGCCCGAGCCCGTACCAGTCGACGGTGTCGATCCAGCCGGGCAGGGAGAAGCCCAGCCCGATCCTGGGCAGGGGGCACGGCCACGCGCCCTCGGGAGCGATGTCCACGTCCAGCCAGAGCGAACTCCCGTCCGCCCGCCAGTGGTAGGCGGCCCGGACGGCGTGGTCCGCGCCGACGGGCGCCGTCCGCGTGGTGACCGTCAGGCCCTCGCCCGTGGCCGCGACGCCGAGCACCTTCGTGGTGAGGCGGTGAAGTCCCGCGGCGCGCCAGCGGTCGGCGATCCGGTCACCGAGCAGGTCGTTGTCGGTCGGCGCCCGCCACAGGTCGAGCCGGAGCGCCCCGACGTCGATCCCGCCGAGGGCGAGCAGCCGCCCGCTGTGCGCGTCGAACGCGGCAGGGCCGAGGGTGAGCCGGCCCTCGCGGCCCGGTACCGCCGGAAGGACGCGGCCAGGTCCCGTGGCCGGCGCGGCCGGGGCGAGGACCGTCTGGCCCCAGGCCACCTCGTGACCCTTCGGAGCCCACGGCTCGGCGGCGGCGAGCTCGGCGACGACCGTCAGGGCGCGCTCCGCGTCCTTGCGTGGCGTGAGCTCCGGCAGAGGGAGGCGCGCACGCTCGCCGGGTGCGAGGACCGGGACGTCGAACACACCGTCCGCGACACGTTCCCCGTCGTCCTCGGCCCGCCAGCGGAAGCGCAGATGGGCCGTGTCCCGGAAGTCGTGGCCGTTGCGGACCTCGACGTCCTGTCCGTCCCCGTCGACGACGATCGTGACCGGCTCGATCACCTTCTTGTACTCGAGGAGCCCCGGGGAGGGCGTGCGGTCGGGGAGGACCAGGCCGTCCGCGACGAAGTTCCCGTCGTGCACCGGCTCCCCGAAATCGCCGCCGTAGGCGTGGAACACCCGCCCGTCCGCGGTGCGCCGCGCGATGCCGTGATCGATCCACTCCCAGACGAAGCCGCCCTGGAGCCGCGGGTACCTCTCGAACAGGCTCTGGTACTCGCTCAGTCCCCCCGGGCCGTTGCCCATGGCGTGCGCGTACTCGCACAGGATGAACGGCAGGGCGCGCCGGTGCGCGTCGAGCGACGGGTCCTGCGTCGGCGGTTCCTCGCCCCGGCCGATCTGTTCGGTCTCGGCGTGGTCGGCGTACATCCGGCTGTAGACGTCGACGTAGCCGCTGTCCCGGTCGCCCTCGTAGTGGACGGGGCGCGAGGGGTCACGGGTGCGCGCCCACTCCGCCATCGCCGCGAGGTTCTCCCCGGTGCCGCTCTCGTTGCCGAGCGACCACATGAGGATGCTCGGATGGTTCTTGTCGCGTTCGACGACCCGCCGCATCCGGTCGAGCATGGCCTCCCGCCACCGCTCGTCACCGCTCGGGTTGCCGCGCCAGCCGGCCTGCTCGAAGCCGTGGGTCTCCAGGTCGCACTCGTCGACCACCCACAGCCCGTACGTGTCGCAGAGGGCGAGGAAGTCGCTGCTCGGCGGATAGTGGCTGGTGCGGACCGCGTTGATGTTGTGCCGCTTCATGAGCAGCACGTCGCGCAGCATCGTCTCGTACGAGAGTGTCCGGCCGGTCTCCGGATCCCACTCGTGCCGGTTGACACCGCGCAGCAGCAGGGCACGGCCGTTGACCTTGAGCAGGCCGTCCTCGACGGCGACCCGCCGGAAGCCGATGCGCACCGCAATCCGCTCGCCGGCGGCGGTCAGCTCGCCCTCGTACAGGCGCGGCTGCTCGGCGTTCCACGGCTCGACGTCCACGAAGGTGTGCGGTCCCGAGGGGTCGGCGTCGACGAGGCCGAGTTCGGGCAGGGAGAGCGTGGCCGGGACCGAGGTGTCGACGGACAGGGTGCCGGTGCCGGTGACGTGGTCGTAGTCCGCGTGGACGAAGAAGTCCTCGACGCAGCCCTCGGGCCGGGACAGCAGCCGTACGGGACGGAAGATCCCGGACAGCCACCACATGTCCTGGTCCTCCAGATAGCTGCCGGCCGACCACTGGTGGACGCGTACGGCGACGACGTTGCGGCCCCGCCGCAGCGCGTCCGTCGCGTCGAACTCGGTGGGAACGCGGCTGCCTTTGCCGTCACCGAGCCGGACGCCGTTGAGCCAGACCGCGAAGCAGGAGTCGACGCCGTCGAAGCGCAGCACGCTGCGTCCCGCGGGCCACCCGTCGGGGAGCGTGAAGTCCCTGCGGTACTCGCCCGTCGGGTTCTCGTCGGGCACCCGCGGCGGGTCGAGCGGGAAGGGATAGGTGACGTTGGTGTACGCGGGGGATCCGACACCCTGGAGCTGCCAGCAGGACGGTACCGGCAGCCGGTCCCAGGCGGTGTCGTCGAAGGCGGGGTCCTCGAACCCCGCGGTGAGGTCCCCGAGCCCGGTGGCGGCCCGGAAGCGCCACGCGCCGTCCAGGTCGAGGGCGGGGGCGTCGGAGCCGAAGGCGGCGCGCGGCGCCAGCCGGCCGCTGCCGGGGGAACGGTCCTCGACGTAGCGGGTTCCGTGCGGCTGGTGCATGGCATGTCCTGTGTTTCTTCGGGCCGGGCGGCGGCCGTCCGCCGCCCGGCCGGAGCGGTGGTCGTCAGGCGGAGCGGGCGAGCTCGTCGGAGCCCACGGCATGGGCGAGGGGCCGGCCCTCGGCGTAGCGCCGCACCTCGTCGGTCGCCCAATGGGCCATCCGTACGAGCTCGTTGCCGAGCGACCCGGCGATGTGCGGGGTGAGCAGCACGTTGGGCAGCGTGTAGAGCGGTGAACCGGCGGGCAGCACCTCGGGCTCGGTGACGTCGAGGACGGCGTGGATCCGGCCAGCCAGCAGCTCCTCGGTGAGCGCCGCGGTGTCGACGAGTGAGCCGCGTGCGGTGTTGATGAGCGTGGCGCCGTCCCGCAGCAGTCCGAGCCGACGCCGGTCGAACATGTGCCGCGTCTCCGGGAGCTGCGGAGCGTGGATGGAGACCACGCTGCTGCGCCGTACGAGCTCGTCGAGTCCGACGGAGCGCGCGCCGAGCGTCTCGGCCTCGTCCGCCTCCACGTACGGGTCGTACAGCAGGACCTCGAAGTCGAACGGGCGCAGGAGCTGCAGGACCCGGCGGCCGATCCGTGACGCGCCGACGATGCCCACGGTACGGCGGTAGTTGCCGTGGCCCGCGAAGTACGGCAGGAGGGAGACCTGGTCGGGGGTCTCCCGGTAGACACGGGCGCTGTCGAGGATCCGTTTGCCGGTGAACAGGATCGCGGCGAGCGTGAACTCGGCGACCGGGAGCGCGTTGGCGCCCGCCGCGGTCGAGACGGCGATCCCCCGCTGCCACACCGCCTCGGTGACGTGGTGCTTGACGGATCCGGCGGCATGGATGACGGCCCGGAGCCGGGGCATCGCGCGCAGCGCTTCCGCGGTGAGCCGCGGGGCGCCCCAGTGGGTGAACAGCACTTCGGTGTCGGCGAGTGCGGCCGGGTCCGCGTCGGCGAAGTCGCTGACGAAGCGGCCGGTGTCCACGGCCGCGACTCCGGCCAGCCGGTCGAGGGCGCCTTCGGCCAGGAGCTGGGCGTGGATGGCGGCGCCCATGGCCAGCAGGGTGCGCGGCCGGTGCACGGGCGGCGCGGGGGCCGTGTGACCGTCGTGGAGGACGGAGGCTTCCGGTACGGGCACGGTCACTTCACCGCGCCCGCGGTGAGGCCCGAGCGCCAGAAGCGCTGCAGGCAGATGAAGGCGATGATGAGCGGCACGACGGCGACGAGCGAACCGGTGATCACGAGGGAGTAGAACTCGGGCTGCAGCTGTGTGGTGCTGTTCCACATGAACAGGCCGAGGTTGACCGGGTACAAGGTGTCGTCGTTGAGCATGACCAGCGCGCCGAAGAAGTTGTTCCAGCTTCCGGTGAACGAGAACAGGAAGATGGTCATGAAGCCGGGCGAGAGCATCGGCAGGGCGATCCGGGTGAACGTGCCCAGTTCGCCGGCGCCGTCCACGCGGGCGGCCTCCAGCACCTCGTTGGGCACGTACCCCTCGGAGAAGACCCGGGCGAGGTAGACGCCGAACGGGTTGACCAGCGCGGGCAGGAGGAGCGCCCAGTAGGTGTTGACCAGGCCGACCTTGGATGCCAGCAGGTACATGGGCAGCTGGATCACCGTGGCGGGGACGAGCAGGCCGCCGAGGACGACCCCGAACAGCTTCTCCTTCCCCCGGAACTCGTACTTGTCGAAGGCGTAGCCGGTGGCGACGCACAGGAGCGTCGAGGCGGCCGAGCCGATCACGGAGTAGATGACGCTGTTGCCGAGCCAGCGCAGGTAGATGCCGTCGTTGAAGGTGAAGACCGCGGCGAGGTTGGAGAAGAGGTTGAAGTCGGCGAAGGCGAAGCCGTCGCTGGAGAAGAGGTCTCCGTGGTCCTTGGTGGCGGCGAACAGCAGCCAGCTGACCGGCATCAGCATGTAGAAGGAGGCGACGAGGAGTACGCCGTTGACGACGCCCTTGGAGAGCAGGTTGCCCGGACGCCTCCTGCGAGGCTCGCGGCGCCTCACCGCCGGGGCGGCCGCGCCGGGGCGGGCTTCGCCGGCCGCGGGTTCCTGGATGACCGTGTGCGTGCTCATGCCGCCCTCCACCGGTTTCCGATCTTGGTGACGATGTACGAGAGCGCGACGCCGAGCGCGGCGAGCAGGAGGGACGCGGCGGCGGCCAGGCCGTAGTCGTGCTGAAGGAAGGCCGCCTTCCAGATGTACATGGTGGGTGACCACTCGGTGTCGACGGCGGCGGTGCCGCGCTGCCCGAGGAGCTTGGGCTCGGTGAACAGCTGGATGGCGCCGACGCAGGTGAACAGGACGGCCATCACGACCGCGGAGGTGATCATGGGCACCTTGATCTGCAGTGCGGTGCGGACCGGCCCGGCCCCGTCCATGTCCGCGGCCTCGATGAGCTCGCGGGGGATGGCCTGCAGCGCGGCGTAGAAGATGATCATGTTGTACCCCGTCCACTGCCAGGCGGTGAGGTTCACGATGGACGAGTACACGTGGTCGGAGCTGAAGAAGTCCCACGAGCCGCCGGCGGCCTCGATCCAGTCGAGCACCGGGCTGAGCCCCGGGGTGTAGAGGTAGATCCACAGGATCGACGCGATCAGGCCGGGGATGGCGTGCGGCAGGAAGAGCGCGAGCTGGAAGAAGCGCCGGGCGCGCGCCACGGCCGAGTCGACCAGCAGCGCGAGGGCGAGCGCCCCGCCGATCATCACCGGGATGTACAGCGTGCAGTACAGGGCGATGTGCAGGAACGACTCGCGGAAGCCCTCGTCCGAGAGCGCCCTGAAGAAGTTCTCGAGGCCGGTGAACGCCCGCTCGGTGCCGCCGAAGCCGAGTCCGGACGACCTCTCCGTGAAGAGGCTCATCCACACCGCGTAGACGATGGGCGCCGCCGTCATGGCGGCGAAGAGCACGAAGAACGGGACGATGAACAGCGCGGCTGCGGCGCGCTGGTTGCGCCTCAGCTGTGAACTGCCCTTACGGGTGCGGCCGGTGCGCGGGCCGCCGGTACGGCTGCCGCCGGCCGCGGGCGGGGGTGCGGCCTTCGCGAGTGGTGCTGCCACGGGTGCTCCTTGGCGTGTGGGCGCTGCGGGTCCGGGGGTGTGGGACGGCGGGGCCCGGCCGGGGTCAGGGTTCGGCCGGGCCCCGCCAGGTCACTCGGCGAGCTTCAGCCCGCGCTCCTGGATGCCCGAGGTGGCCTTCGCCTGACCGGCGGCGACGCCGCCGGTGAAGCCGCTCTTGGCGCTCGCGTCCTGGATGGCGGTGTAGACGTCCATCTGGTTCGGGCCCCAGGTCCAGCCGGGAACGATCGTGTCGACCTGCTCGGAGGCCAGCTTGTAGAGGTCCTGGCCGTTGAAGTACGCGGTGTCGAACTTCGCGGCGGCCACGGCGCGCATCTCCGGGTTGGCCGGCAGGGCGCTGCTGGGCTTGGTCGGGTCGCTCAGCCGCGCCTCGACCGCGTCACCGTTGGTGGTGATCCACTTGATGAACTCGGCCGCGGCCTCGACGTTCTTGCTGCCCTTCAGCACGCCGTAGGAGCTGCCGCCGTAGTTGCCGCTGGCCGGGGTGCCCCAGTGCGGCATCGGGGCGGCCGCCCACTTGCCCTTCAGGTCCGGCAGGTTGGTCTTCATGCCGGCCGCGGACCAGGAGGCACCGAGGACGGAGAGCGTCTTGCCCTCGACGCGGGCCTTGGTCTCCTCCGGGCTCCAGCCGGTGTAGGTCTGCACGAGGTCGTTCTTGACCATGTCGTCCCAGTAGGCCGCGACCTTCTTGGACGCGGCGTCGTCGACGCCGGGCTTCCACGCGTCGCCCTGCGTGCTGAACCACTTGCCGCCGGCCTGCCAGGAGAGCGCGGCGAGGAGGGCGGGGTCGGCCTTGGTCATGTTGGCCAGACGGACGTTCTTGTCGGCCTTCTTGACCTTCTCCGCGGCGGCCCTGAACTCGTCCCAGGTCTTGGGGACCTCTATGCCGTACTTCTTGAACAGGTCCGTGCGGTAGTAGTAGACCTGCGGCGCGGCGTCGAACGGAACGGTCCAGGTCTTGCCGCCGAAGGTCACCAGGTCCTGGATGGCCTTGGGGAACTTCTCCTTGACGGTGCCACCGGCGGGCTTCGTGAGGTCGACGAGGTATCCCTGGCTCGCGAACTCCGGAACCATCTGGTACTCGATGGTGGCCACGTCGGGCGCGTTGCCCGCCTTCACGCCGTTGGCCAGCTTGCCGTAGCCCTCCGCGCCACCGGGAATCTCGGTGAACTTGACCTGGATGTCCTTGTGGGTCCGGTTGAACTCGTCGACCGTGGCCTTGGCGCCGCCCGTCCAGGTCCAGTAGGTGAGGGTGACCGGCTTGCCGTCGGAGGCGGAGTCGGCCAAGTCGCCCTCACCGCCACCGCACGCGGTGGCGAGCAGGCCGAGAGCGGCGAGGGTGGCGGCGGCGGCTGTACGGAACGAACGTGAAGTGCGCGGCATGGCACGGCTCCTACGGAAACCTCGAGGGGAGAGAGGCGAACGAGGCATATCTTTTTCGCCAACTCGATCACCGTCAAGAGCAAACGCACAAGACAATCAAAATGATCGCTTCACGATCAAGAAGATCACTCGGTTCCCGAAGACGCCCGCAGAGCACCGCAGGAGGCTCGCACCCTCAACTTCGGCAGCAGATCCACGTGTTGGCGCGGCTCGGGCTCCCTGCCCGTGCTCCGCTCGGCCAGGCGCTGGAGCAGGAGCTTCGCCGCCAGCTCGCCGACCGCCTGCTTCGGTGGGGCGACCGCCGTCAGCGGGACGTCCGCCAGGTTCGCCACCTCGTCCTCGTACGCGATCAGGGCCAGGTCCTCCGGGACGGCGATGCCGCGCGCCTGCAGCCGCGGGACCAGCACGATCGCGTCCTCGTCGCTGTGCACCAGGGCCGCCGTGACGCCGTGCCGCCCGACGGCCTCGACGAGGTACTCCGCGACCTCGTCGTACTCCTGCCCCGACATCCGGACGCACGGCGACCCGGGTACGGTCTCCAGGCCGAGCGACCGAACCGAGTCCAGGTAGCCGGACGTGATGCCCGCGGCGTGCGGACCTTCCTGGAGCACGGCGGCGACCGAACGGTGGCCGAGCGAGGCGAAATGGCTCACCGCGAGCGCGGCTCCGTGCGCGCGGTCGGTGCGCACCCGGTCGAGCAGGGCCGCCGGGTTGGCGGCCTGCGCCGTACGCTCCACCAGCACGGTCGGCGCCTCGCAGGCCATCAGCCACTCCTCCTGGCCGCCGGCGGGCGCCCCGACGAACCAGCTGGGCGCGACCAGCAGGCCCTCGGCACCGCTGTTCAGCAGATGCTCGGCCTGGACGGGGTCCTCGCTGTCGACGTACCCGGACACCCCGAGCACCAGCCGGCCCCCCTGCGCCTCGACGACCCTGCGGGCGCCGCTGACGACGTCGCCGAAGATGTACCTGGTCGTCGGCACGATCATTCCGATCACCCGGCCACCGGTGTCCGGCTGTTCGGCACGGGCCGCCTCGCCCGGCCAGACGACCGCGCCGTGCATGCGCTGCACCTTGCCCTGGTTGGCGAGCATGTCCACGTCCCGGCGCAGGGTCACCGGGGAGACACCCAGCTCGGCCGCGAGCTCGGTGACGCGGATGCTGCCCCGCTCCCGGACCAGTTCGAGGACCCGGTCGTGGCGATGGTCGACATGGTGTCGCATGGCTCCCCCTGGAGCGGTACGGAGGCGTCACCGTACGCCTTTGGCGCTAGCGTATCGATCGATTGCGATCGAATCGATCAGAATGGGGAGTGCGGAGATTGTGAAGGATCACGCCTCTCGGGGCGCCCGGGCAGCCGTACGAGCCCACCGCGACGTCGAGGCGGTGACGTGGCTTATGGTGCGGGTGTGCCGTCGTACAGCATTGGGCAGGCCGCGCAGCTGCTCGGAGTCAGTTCGGAGACCGTTCGCCGGTGGGCGGACGGCGGCAAGCTGGGCATCGCGCGGGAGGGGTCCGGCCATCGGGTGATCGAGGGCACGGCCCTGGCCCGCTTCGCCCACGAGCGGGGCGCCGGACTCCATGCCGTCCCGGAGGGTGACGTGCCGACCTCGGTCCGGAACTCCTTCGTCGGGATCGTGACCGCCGTACGGGTCGACGACGTGGCCGCGCAGGTGGAGGTCCAGTCGGGTCCGCATCGACTGGTCTCGCTGGTGACGCGGGAGGCGGTCGAGGAGCTGGGGCTCGACGTCGGGGTCACCGTGACCGCCCGGGTGAAGTCGACGAGCGTGCACATCGACGTGCCCTGACCCTTCTGCCACGTGCCGTCAGCGGCAGAGCAGTGCCGCGTGCAGGTCCACCCTGTGGTCCAGTCGCGACAGGTCCCTGCCGGTGAGGGCCTCGATGCGTTCGACCCGGTAGTGGACCGTGTTGACATGGATGTGGAGGGCCTCGGCGGTCCTCGCCCACGAGCAGTCGTTGGCCAGGAAGACCTCCAGGGTCTCCAGGAGCATCGCGCTCGACCCCCGGCCGGCGCCGACGAGCGGCCCCAAGGTCGTCTCGCGGTACACGTTCCGCACGTCGGAGGGGATCCCGGCCATCAGCTTGCGCAGTCCGTCGAGATCACCGAGACCGGAGACGCGCGCTGAGGAGGGGCCCTGCGTGCGCGCCGCCGCCAGCGCGTAACGGGCCTGCGTGAGCGCGGTGTTCAGTCCCGCGGACGCGGGGGCGGGCGCGCTGACACCGACGTGCAGCGCGGTCTCCGGGCGGCAGGCATGGATCAACGGCCACACGTCGCCCAGCCTCTCCCTCATACCGGCTGCTTCCTCCCCGTCGTGCGCGACGACCGCCACCGCCTCGCCGCCGAGTCGGTCGACGACCGCGAAGGTGGCGGTCGGCAGGTGCTGCAGCGCCTCCCTCAGCGCGGCGCCGCAGCCTGTCTCCCCGTACGGTTCCAAGGCCGCGACGACCACCGTGTACGCCTCCGCGTCACCGAGGCCACAGGCCGCCAGCGCGCTCCGCACGCGGTGCGCGTCCGCGTACGATGCGCCCACCGCATCCGCGAGGTCCTCGAAGGCCGCCCGGTTCGCGGCGCGGTTCCGGTCCTGCCGGCGCCGGTGCCGTCCGAGGAACTCGGCGATCTCCTGGAGGACACGCGGAGGTACCTGGCCGGCTTCGGGCAGATAGAGGTGCCAGGTGTCGAAGGCCGTGCCCTCGGCCTCGACACGCACCGTCGTGCCGTGCCCGCCGCGCAGGAGTTCGGCGGCCTGACGGGCAGGCAGTTCCGCCCGGGCGGCGCTGGTCCGGGCGACTGTACGGCCGCTGCTGGTGAGCAGGTGGCAGGCGGGCGTTCCGAGATGGGCGAAGGCCCGGTCGAGCAGCTCACCGGTCGTCGCGCCGTTCTCCAGAGCGCGGTCGAGGTCCAGACGGACGTTCTCCGGCAGTGCGTAGTGATCCGTGGGGCGGCGGCTGAGGTCGCCCCACTGTCTGAGGTAGACCGCTTCGGTGATGGCCCGGAAGCTCGTGTGGGCCGGTACGGCGATCAGGGCGACGCGGTGCCGTCTGCACGCCTCGGCCAGTTCCCGCGGCACCTCGCCGTGGGTCTCCTCCCCCGCGAGCAGCGCCACCGCGCCCGCCTCCCGCAGAGCCGTCACGAAGTGCTCGGTCTTCTCCGCACCGGCTTCCCGGCTCCACCACACGAGTCCGCTGAGAACGATCTCTCCGGGCTGGAGGAACCGCGCCGGGTCCTCCAGGTCGGTCGCCGTCACGCCGCCGATCTCCTGGCCGAGCAACGCCTCGTCGCCCCAGACGAGGGAGAGGTCCAGTCGGTCGAGACGGAGGAGGTGGTCGACGTGCATACGAGACTCCTTGCGCGGTCGCGGGACAGCCCGCCCCCACATTCACGAGGCGAATGCGAGACGAGTCATCGTAGATGCCAAAGCAGAGAGGCAGAACAGCTCTTGGTTGATCCTCCAGGGCGCACCGTCGCGAGGTGGACGTTTTCCAGGTTCGCGTCCAGTCGTTCCGTCGCTCGCGCCCGGCTTCACTGGCCTGAAGACATCGGTCGGAAGGCGTGGATGGGATGGATCTGAACACGATCACGGACGTGAGGGACGCGCGACGGCGCGAGCCGTGGCGGCCCGGCGACGCGTGGCTCGGCGGCGGCACGTACCTGTTCTCCGAGCCGCAGCCACACCTGCGCCGGCTGATCGATCTGAGCCGGATGGGCTGGGAACCGCTCACCCGGCACGCGGACGGCTCCCTGGAGATCGCGGCGACATGCACGATCGCGCAGCTCTCCCGCTTCGGGCGACGGCAGCTGGACGCCCCCGCGGCCCCGCTGTTCGAACAGTGCTGCCGTGCCTTCCTCGCCTCGTTCAAGATCTGGAACATGGCGACCGTCGGCGGGAACCTCTGCAACGGCCTGCCCGCCGGGCCGATGATCTCGCTGACCGCCGCGCTCGACGGCACCTGCCTGCTCCAGGCGCAAGACGGCTCGACGCGACGCGTGAAGGTGGCCGACTTCATCGTCGGCGCCGGGGTCAAGGACCTCGCCGAGGGCGAGCTGCTGCGCTCGGTGACGCTGCCCGGCCGGGCCTTGGAGTGCCGTACGGCGTTCCGGCAGGCATCGCTCTACGGGCTCGGCCGCTCCGGCGCCCTGGTCATCGGCACGCTCGACCCGGTGGACGGCTCGCTGGCGGTGACGGTCAGCGCGGCGACCGTACGGCCCTTCCGGCTCTGGTTCCCCCTGCCGCCGGACCGCGAGCAGCTGCGCCTGGCGATCGACGATGCGGTCCGTCCCGGCGAATGGTTCGACGACATCCACGGACTGCCCACGTGGCGACGGCACATGGGGCTCCGCCTCGCGGAGGAGGTCCGCCGCGAACTCACCAGCCCGACGGAAGAAGGAGTCCGATGAGCCCGCAGACCGAGCGATTCCAGCTGCGCGTGAACGGCCGGACGCACGACGACGATCCCCGCGCCGGTCAGTGTCTGCGGACCTATCTGCGCGAGCGCGGCTGGTTCGGGGTGAAGAAGGGCTGCGACGCCGGGGACTGCGGCGCGTGCACCGTGCACGTCGACGGGGAGCCCGTCCACAGCTGCCTGTACCCGGCCGTGCGGGCCGAGGGCCGTACCGTCACCACCGTCGAGGGGCTCGCCTCTCCGGGCGGTGAACTCCACCCCGTACAGCAGAAGTTCCTCGACGCGCAGGGCTACCAGTGCGGCATGTGCACCGCCGGCTTCCTGATGACCACCGCCGCGCTCGAAGCCGAAAGGGGCACGGAGTACGACGACGGCAAGCTCGACGACCTGCCGCGCGCGTTCAAGGGCAACATCTGCCGCTGCACCGGCTACCGCGCGATCGAGGACTCGGTACGGGGTGTGAAGCACACCGAGCGCCCGTGCGCGGGCGAGGCCGTCGGCAGGAACGTCGGAGCGCCCGCCGGACCGCAGGTCGTCACCGGCTCCGCCCGCTACACCTTCGACGTCGAGGTCCCGGGCCTGCTGCACATGAAGCTGCTCCGGTCCCCGCACCCGCACGCCCGGATCGTCGCGATCGACACATCGGCCGCGCTGCGCGTACCCGGGGTGGTCGCCGTGCTCACGCACGAGGACGCGCCGGCGACGCTGTACTCCTCCGCGCGACACGAGCACCCCACGGAGGACCCCGACGACACCCGGGTCCTCGACGAGGTCGTCCGGTACGTCGGCCAGCGGGTCGCGGCCGTCGTCGCCGACAGCGAGCAGGCCGCCGAGGAGGGCTGCCGCACGATCGAGGTGACCTACCAGGAACTCCCGTACGTCGTCGATCCGGAAGAGGCGATGCGTCCCGGCGCCCCCGTCATCCACGAAGGCAAGGGGCCGGAGGTGCGTATCGCCCGGGTCGAGAACAACGTCGCGGGCGAGGTGCACGGCGAGATCGGCGATGTCGAGCGGGGCTTCGCCGAGGCCGACGTCGTCCACGAGGAGACCTTCCGCACCCAGCGGGTGCAGCACGCCAGCCTCGAAACGCACGGCTGCGTCGCGTACTTCGAGCCGAAGGAGGACGGCACCGGTGAACGGCTGACCGTACGGTCCTCCACCCAGACGCCGTTCCTGACCCGCCGCGCCCTGTGCGCGCTGTACGGCCTGCGGGAGGACGAGGTCCGGGTGGTCGCGGGCCGCGTGGGCGGAGGATTCGGCGGCAAGCAGGAGATGCTCACCGAGGACGTCGTCACGCTCGCCGCGCTGAAGCTCCGCCGCCCGGTGAAGCTGGAGTACACCCGCGCCGAACAGTTCTACGGCGCCACCACCCGGCACCCCTTCACCATCGGCATCAAGGTCGGAGCGCGGCGGGACGGAACGCTGACGGCCGTGCAGATGCGGGTGGTGGCCAACACCGGCGCGTACGGAAACCACGGTCCGGCGGTCATGTTCCACAGCGTCGGCGAGTCCTTCGCCGTCTACCGCGCCCCGCACAAGAAGGTCGACGCCTACTCCGTCTACACGAACGTCGTCCCGGCGGGCGCCTTCCGCGGCTACGGCCTGGGCCAGGTCACCTTCGCCGTGGAGTCCGTGATGGACGAGCTGGCACGCCGGCTCGGCATGGACCCGCTCGTCCTCCGCGAGAAGAACATCATCGGCCCGGGTGAGGGCATGCACAGCCCCATCGGCGAGGAGGAGGACCTGCACATCGCCTCGTACGGCCTCGACCAGTGCCTGTCGGTCGTACGCAAGGCCATCGCCGAGGACAGCAGCGCCGAGCAGGCGCCCGAGGGCTGGCTGGTCGGGCAGGGCACCGGGATGGCGATGATCGCCACCGGCCCGCCCGGCGGCCACTACGCCGATGCCCGTGTGTCGCTGCTCGAGGACGGCACGTACGACATCGCCGTCGGCACCGCCGAGTTCGGCAACGGCACCACCACCGTTCACCAGCAGATCACCGCCGGCGCCCTGAACACCACCGAGGACCGGCTGACCGTCCGGCAGTCCGACACCGACGTCGTACGCCACGACACCGGCGCCTTCGGCTCGGCCGGCACCGTCGTCGCCGGCAAGGCCGTCCTCCTGGCCGCCACCTCGCTCGCCGAACGGCTGCGCACCCTCGCAGCCCGCCACAGCGGCGTCGCCCGGCACCTGTGCGTGCTCGGGGCCGAGTCCGTCGACTGCGGGGGACGCGTCGTCACGCTCAAGGAGCTGTACGAGGCGGGGCACGCCCTCGGCGCGGCGGAGGAGCTGGCGGCGGACGGGCACTGGGGCGGCTCGCCGCGCTCGGTCGCCTTCAACGCCCAGTGGTTCCGGCTCGCCGTCGACCCCGGCTCGGGGGAGATCCGCATCCTGCGCAGTGTCCACGCCGCCGACGCCGGCAAGGTCATGAACCCCATGCAGTGCCGCGGCCAGGTCGAGGGCGGAGTCGCCCAGGCCCTCGGCGCGACGCTGTTCGAAGCCGTCAGGATCGACGAGCGCGGCGAGGTCACCACCGCCGCCTTCCGCCGCTACCGGCTCCCCCAGTACGCCGACGTCCCCCGCACCGAGGTGCACTTCACCGAGACGTCCGACGCCATCGGCCCGCTCGGCGCCAAGTCCATGAGTGAGAGTCCCTTCAACCCCGTCGCCCCCGCCTTCGCCAACGCGCTCCGCGACGCCACCGGCATCCGCTTCACCGAGCTGCCCGTGACCCGCGACCGAGTGTGGCTCGCGCTCGACCGGCAGGCGCGGAACGTCGGTCGAAAGGCCGGGAGGATGTGAGCAGGCGACTCGTAGCAAGCTCACAAATGCCGGGAGCAGTGTCGATATCGACTGGCAAACATGGTTCTCCGCTCCGGCGGTCGGGTATCACTGCGCGCAGCCGCTGCACCGAACGCCCCGAGGGGATTGACGATGAGCCGACCGAGCGCCCCACCCCACTCCGCGCCCCCAGCCCTTCCCGCCCGTGCCGGAACCTTCGACCTCTGGGGGGACGTGGCCCACCCGGCCACCCTCACCGTCGCCGACCTGCGTCAGGGCTGGGAGCAGCACCGGGCCGACGTGGTCTTCGACTGCGCCACGGCGGGACCGCAGCACCACACCTTCGCCGGACCGCTCCTGCGCGAGGTCGCGGCCGTGGCCCAACCGGGCTTCGACCCCGTACGCCGCAAGGAGCGCTCCCGCTTCCTGCTGGCCGTGAGCGGAGGCGACGGCCACCACACCGTCCTCTCCTGGGCGGAGATCGACCCCGACTTCGGCGACGCACCCGTCCTGCTCGCGACCCGCATGGACGACGAGGAGCTCGACGTGGCCGGCACCCAGCTCGTCGTGCCGTCCGACCGCTGCGGCGCGCGCTACGTCAGCGCCGTGACCGGAATCTGGATCGGCGCCCCTCGGCTTCCCGGAAGCCGTCCGTCCGAGGGCTGAGACCCCCGGCGGATTTCCTCGTCCCTTCCTCCACCCCACCTCTCATCCGCGATGGAGGCTCCCACGATGTAGTTGCAGATACGAGTAAGACCGCCCTACGGTGTCGCACATGCAGTCCTACACCATCGGTCAGGCCGCGCGACTTCTGGGCGTCAGCCCCGACACCGCGCGGCGCTGGGCGGACGCGGGCCGAGTCGCCACCCACCGCGACGAGAGCGGCCGGCGCGTCATCGACGGCAAGTCGCTGGCGGCGTTCTCCGTGGAGATCGCGCAGGGCGACGACGACGAAGACGCGTCGTACACCTCCGCGCGCAACGCGTTCCCCGGCATCGTCACCGGGATCAAGCTCGGCGACATCGCGGCCCAGGTCACCATCCAGGCCGGTCCGCACCGGCTGGTCTCCCTCCTCACCCGTGAGGCCGTGGAGGAACTGGGACTGGAAGTCGGCATGCAGGCCACCGCCCGCGTGAAGTCGACCAGCGTGCACATCGACCGCACCTGACCCCTCACGCAGTACCGAGACACCTCGGCCGTCGGCGCGACCGGCCCCCGCACTTTCCTTTCGTCCCCAAGGAGTTCAGACCCTCATGTCCCTCACCCTGACCGTCGCCGGACGTCGTGCCGCCGGCGCCGCGCTCACCGCCGCGCTGCTCGTACCGCTCGCGGCCTGCTCGTCCGGCGACGACACCAAGAAGGGCACCGGCGGGGCAACCGCCTCCGGCTCCGCGAGCGCCGCGCCCGCGGCCGACCTGACGGTTCTGGCGGCCGCCTCGCTGACCGACGTGTTCAAGACGGCGGGCGCCGCGTACGAGAAGGCGCACCCCGGCACGAAGGTCACGTTCTCCTTCGCCGGCTCGCAGGAGCTCGTCGCCCAGGTGTCCCAGGGCTCGCCCGCCGACGTCCTGGTCACCGCCGACACCAAGAGCATGGACAAGGTGAAGGCCGACACGGGCACCCCGGCGATCATCGCCAAGAACCGCCTGGTCATCGCCACCGGCGAGGGGAACCCGCACAAGGTCGACGACCTGAAGGACCTCGCGGACACCAAGCTCAAGGTCGTCCTCGCGGCCCCCGAGGTGCCGGCCGGCAAGTACAGCAAGCAGATCCTCGACGCCCAGAAGATCACGGTGAAGCCGGTCTCCCAGGAGCCCAACGTCCGCGCCGTGCTGAGCAAGGTCGAACTGGGCGAGGCGGATGCCGGTCTCGTCTACAAGACCGACGCCGAGAGCGCCAAGGACAAGGTCGACGCCGTCGAGATCCCCGACGCCCAGAACGCCGTGGCCCAGTACCCGGCCGCCACGCTGAAGGACTCCGAGAACGCCGAGGCGGCGGCCGCGTTCGTGGCCTGGCTGTCCTCGCCCGAGGGCCAGAAGATCCTGCAGGACGCCGGCTTCCAGAAGCCGTGACGGACCCGGGATCTGCCGGATCGTGAGGGGCTGCCCGTCCCGGGGGAACGGGCAGCCCCTCCTCCCTTTGTCTTCATCTCTTCGGGGTCATCGATGAAAAGAGCAGGCGTACGTACGTCCCGCGCCCATCCGCCCCTCGCACTGGCGCTGCCCGCGCTGGCGGCCGTGGCCTTCCTGGCCCTGCCTCTGCTCGGCATCCTCGTCCGGACCGAGTGGGGCGAACTCGCCGACCATCTGAGCTCGCCGGGAACCGTCGAGGCCCTGAAGCTGTCGCTCGTCGTCTCCTTCTGGGCGCTCGGGCTGTCGCTGGTGCTCGGGGTGCCACTGGCCTGGCTCCTCGCCCGTGTCCCCTTCCCCGGCAAGGCGTTCGTCCGCTCGCTGGTACTGCTGCCCATGGTGCTGCCGCCGACGGTCGGCGGTGTCGCGCTGCTCCTCGCCTTCGGCCGGCGCGGGCTGCTCGGGCCGTGGCTGGAGAACACCTTCGGCATCACGCTCCCGTTCCACACCTCCGGCGCCGTGGTCGCGGCGACGTTCGTCGCCATGCCGTTCCTCGTCATCAGCCTGGAAGGCGCGCTCGGCGGGCTGCGCCCCCATTACGAGGAGACGGCGGCCTCGCTCGGCGCGTCACCGGTCCGCGTGTTCTTCACCGTCACCCTCCCCATGGTCGCGCCAGGAGTCGTCGCGGGCGCGGCGCTCACCTGGGCACGCGCCCTCGGCGAGTTCGGCGCCACGATCACGTTCGCCGGCAATCTGCCGGGCACCACTCAGACCCTGCCGCTGCAGGTCTACCTCCTCCTCCAGGACGAGCCGGAAGCCGCGACGTCCGTCTCGCTGCTGCTGCTCGCCATCGCCATGGGCGTCCTCGTCGCCCTGCGCGGACGGTGGACGGGCACCCCGGCCGACCGCACGCGCCGCACGGCACCCGAGCCCGGCGCGGAACCCGTCGCGGCAGAGCCGGCGACGGAGGTCACGCAGCCGGTCGCCGCGTCCGGGGAGCGCTGGGCGCTGCACGCCGACGTCACCGGCTTCACACAGCTGACACTGGACGCCGGACCCGGCACCACCATCGCCGTCGTCGGCCCCAACGGCGCCGGGAAGACCACCCTCCTGCGCGCCCTGCTCGGCCTGACGCACCGGGCACACGCGGAGCTGACCCTGGGCGGCACCGACGTCACCGGGCTGCCGCCGCACCGACGACGGGTGGCCTGGGTGCCGCAGGACGGCGCGCTCTTCCCTCACATGACGGCACGCGCGAACACCGCGTACGGTCTGCGCGCCCAGGGCGTGCCCCGTTCCGAGGCCCGGCGGGAGGCCCAGGGCTGGCTCGACCGGCTCGGCGTCGGCCACCTGGCTCACCGTAAGCCGAATCAGCTGTCCGGCGGGCAGGCCCAGCGCGTCGCCCTGGCACGGGCCCTCGCCGCCCGCCCCCGGCTCCTCGTCCTCGACGAGCCACTCGCCGCGCTCGACCAGACCACCCGCGCCCATGTACGCCACACCCTGCGCTCCCACCTGGCGGGGTTCGGGGGCGTCTGCCTGATCGTCACCCACGACCCTGTCGAGGCCGTCTCGCTCGCGGACCGCGTCCTCGTCCTGGACGAAGGGCGCGCGCTGCAGGACGCCTCCCCCAGCGAGGTCACCCGGCACCCCCGCTCCCCCTGGGTCGCCAGGATGCTGGGCCGCAACGCCTGGGCCGGCAGAGCCACGGCCGACGGCCTCGCACTCGACGCGGGCGGCACCCTGATCACCGCCGACCCGCTGGAGCCCGGCACCGAAGCCGTCGCCGTCATCGCCCCCGAAGCGGTGGCCGTCCACCGCGAGAAGCCCGCCGGCAGCCCTCGTAACGTCTGGCCCGGGACTGTACGCGAGATCACCGCGAGCGGCAGCCGGCTGCGGGTCCTCGTCACCTCCGACGAAGCCCCCGACCTCGTCGCCGAGATCACCCCGCAGGCAGCCGCCGAACTCGGCCTCGCCGACGGCGTGTCCGTCTGGACCAGCGTCAAGGCGACCGAGGCCACGGTCGTGGCCCTCTGAGGGCCGGAGACGTCCGGCTGGGCCTGAGGCGGGTGATCAGGCGGAGGCGAGAGAGATCTCGGTCGACTTGATCAGCGCCACGACGGACGTGCCGACGCTCAGGCCGAGGTCCTCGACGGCGTCCTTGGTGATCGCGGCGGTCAGGTCTCCGCCGTCCACGGAGACCTTCACCGAGCTCATCGCCCCACCGGTGGCCACCTCGGTGACCGAGCCCGCGAGCTGGTTGCGGATGGAGATGCCGTCGACGGGACCGGTCGCGAGGGCGACCTCCGTCGACTTCACCAGCGCCCTGACCGCGGAGCCCTCCGCCAGACCCAGGTCCCGGACGGCGTCGGCGGTGATCGCGGCGGTGATGTGCTGACCGCCCGCCAGGCGCACCCTCACGGACGCCATGGCCTCGCCCGAGGTGACGGCGGTGACGGTGCCGGGGAGCTGGTTACGAATGGACAGGGTCATGGAACACGCCTCGCAAAGCCGGAAACGGAGCAGCCGTCACTTCGGTGACCTGCGTCATCGCCGACGCTAGCGGACAGGAAATCCCCGACGACGACACGCGTGGCCTCCACCAGCCGAATGGACGCGCTGCGCACGCTCATCGCGGTGCGACTGCCTGATCCGTCCCGATGACCGGGCGCGGGTGCCTGCCGCATCCGGCAGGTGCCTGCGGGGAGAAGGTGAAGGGACGGAGCACCGCTCACGCACGGACGGATGCGGCATGGCGAACCCCCACTGGCTCTTCGGCGATCAGCTGGGTCCCTCCTTCCTCGAGGCAGGGGACGACGGGCCCGCCCGTGACGCGCCCGTGGTCATGATCGAATCGCGGTCCGTCTTCAGACGCCGCCGTTTCCACCGGGCCAAGGCTCACCTGATCCTGTCGGCGATGCGGCACCGCGCCGCCGAGCTCGGTGACCGGGTGACGTACCTGCGGACCGACACGTACCGGGAAGGAATCCGGCAGGCCGTGGGCCGCGAACCGGTGACGGTGCACCACCCCACCTCACGGGCGGCCCTGCGCCTCGTGCGGTCGCTCGACAACGTCACGGTGCTGCCTCCGCGCGGGTTCCTGGTCCGTCAGGAGGACTTCGCCGCCTGGGCGGGCGGCCGGCACACACTCCGCATGGAGGCCTTCTACCACCAGGTCCGGCGCGACCACGATCTCCTGATGGAGGGCGGTGAGCCGGCAGGCGGCACCTGGAACCTCGACCACGAGAACCGTCGGCCGCCGCCGCGCGGGGCCCGGTCGCTCGGCGCGTCACCGCCGTACCGGCCCCGGGAGGACGCCGTCGACGAGGAGGTCCGGCGCGACCTGGACCGCTGGGAGCGCGACGGGGACGTCTCCTTCGTCGGCCGCGACGCTCCGCGGGCGTTCCCGGCGGACCGCCGGGAGGCCCTGGCCGCGCTGCGGCGTTTCCTGGGCCACCGGCTCGCCGGGTTCGGCGCGCACGAGGACGCCGTGCTCGCCGACGACGCCACGATGAGTCACAGCCTGCTGTCCTCGTCCCTGAACCTCGGGTTGCTCGACCCGGCCGAGTGCGTGGAGGGGGCGGAGGCCTGCTGGCGGGCGGGTGAGGCCGCGCTCAACTCGGTGGAGGGGTTCGTCCGGCAGATCGCCGGCTGGCGCGAGTACGTCTGGCATCTCTACTGGTACTTCGGCGAGGACTACCGGTCGTCGAACGCGCTCGGCCACACCGGTCACCTGCCCGACTGGTGGAACGAACTGGACGCGGACGCCGTGTCGGCCCGCTGTGTGGCGACAGCACTGCGCCAGGTCAGGGACACGGGGTGGACGCACCACATACCGCGCCTGATGGTCCTGGGCAGCTACGCCCTCCAGCGCGGCTGGGACCCGGCCGCCGTGACGGACTGGTTCCACCGCAGCTTCGTCGACGGGTACGACTGGGTGATGCTGCCCAACGTGGTCGGCATGTCGCAGTACGCCGACGGCGGCCGGATGACGACGAAGCCGTATACCAGCGGCGGGGCCTACATCGACCGCATGAGCGACCTGTGCGGGCCCTGCCCCTACCACCCGGACCGGCGCACCGGCGAGGACGCCTGCCCGTTCACGGCGGGGTACTGGGCCTTCCTCCACCGGCATCGGGACCGTCTCGGCCGCAATGCCCGCATGTCCCGGGCGGTGCGTGGTCTCGACCGGCTGCGGGACCTGTCCGCCCTCCTGGAGCAGGAGCGGGAGCGCGCGCAGGCGGACACACCGCCTTGAGAAGGCCTGCTCGGGTCACCACACGGAAAGAGGACGGCATGGAGCGGACGACGAACAGCGGACCGTACGACGTGGTGGTCGTCGGAGCAGGCGCCGCCGGCCTGGCCTGCGCCGGTGACCTGTGTGCGGAGGGCCTGCGGGTGTCGCTCCTGGAGGCCGGCGACGCGGTGGGCGGGCGGATGCGCACCGACCGGGTCGCCGGATTCACCGCGGACCGCGGCTTCCAGGTCTTCAACACGTCGTATCCGCAGGTGAAGCGACGTATCGACCTGAAGGCGCTGCGGCTGCGGCCGTTCACCCCCGGGGTGCTCGTGCACACCGAAGACGGGCCGCGCCGGTTCACCGACCCGAGCCGGCGCCCGAAGGAGAGCCGGGACCTGCTCCCGGGACGGCTGGCGTCCGGTCGTGACCTGCTCGCCCTCTCCGCCCTGTCGGCCCGGGACGCACTGGCACCGGCGTCCGTGCTGCGGCGCGGCACCGACGGCACCACGCGCGACGCCCTGGCCGCGGCGGGCGTGTCGCCACGACTGGTGGAGACGTTCTTCCGGCCGTTCCTCTCCGGCGTCTTCCTGGAGGACCGGCTCGAGACCTCGGCGCGCTTCTTCCACCTGGTGTGGCGGAGCATGCTGCGCGGCACGCTCTGCCTGCCGGCCGCAGGGATCGGCGCCGTGCCCGACCAGCTCGCGTCGCGGCTGCCGCAGGGCGTGCTGCGTACCGAGACCCCGGTCGCCGCCCTGACGCCCGGCGGCGTGGCTCTCGCGGACGGCAGTGAGGTGCCGGCCCGCGCCGTCGTCGTCGCGACCGGGCAACGGGTCGCGGCGGAGCTGCTCCCGGGACTTCGCGTCCCGGACGGGCGGACCGTCACCACGGTGTACCACGCGGCGGCGCGGCCTCCGTCGGAGGAGCCCGTCCTCGTCGTCGACTCGCGGCGCAGGTTCCTCAACACCTGCGTCCTCACCGCCGTCCAGCCCGGGTTCTCCACCGACGGCCGCGCCCTGGTCTCCACCTCGGTGCTCGGATCCCCCGGCGCGGCGGACACGGCGATCCTGCTACGTGCCCTGGGCGAGGTGTACGGAGCGAACACGGCCGACTGGGAGCTGGTCCACAGCGTCACGGTCACCGATGCGCTGCCGGCGATGCCGGGTCCGACGCCGCTTTCCCGTACCGCGCGGTGGGCGCCCGGCCGGTACGTGTGCGGGGACCACCGGGCGACCGGTTCCCTCCAGGGCGCGCTGGCATCCGGGGCGCGGGCGGCCCGCACGGTCCTGGACGACCTCCGCTCGGGCACCGTCTGAGGTGTCCGCGCCGCGGGGGACGTACCGGATCCGCAGCGTTCACCGACGGTACGGGCGGTGGCCCCGTGGAGGGCGAGGCTCCTGATGACGGACAATCCTTAGGGGAGCAGGTGTCTACCCGCCCGACCACAGGGGTCGCCATGACCGATCTGCCGGCAGCCACCGAACCCACGCGGATCTTCCTCGTCGACGATCACGAGGTCGTCCGCCGGGGCCTTCGCGACCTGCTCGACGACGAGCCCGACATGGAGATCGTCGGAGAGGCGTCGACGGCCGGGCAGGCGCTGGCCAGGGGGCCCGCGCTCCGGCCGGACGTGGCGGTGCTCGACGTCCGGCTGCCCGACGGTGACGGCATCGCCGTCTGCCGCGAGCTTCGCTCGCGGATGCCCGAGCTGGCCTGTCTCATGCTGACGTCGTTCGACGACGAGGACGCGCTCCTCGACGCGATCATGGCCGGCGCCGCCGGGTACGTGCTCAAGCAGATCAAGGGGTCCGATCTGGTGTCGGCGGTACGGACCGTCGCCACGGGCCAGTCGATGCTCGACCCTGCCACCACCGCCCGGCTGATGCGGTCGCTGCGCGACCCCGAGGCGGCGAAGCCGCCGGAGGACGAGCGGCTCGCGGTGCTGTCCGAAAGGGAGCGATCGGTACTCGAACTCATCGGCGAGGGACTCACCAACCGGCAGATCGCCAAACGCCTCTATCTCTCGGAGAAGACGGTCAAGAACCACATCTCACGGCTGCTGGGCAAGCTCGGCGTCGAGCGTCGTGTCCAGGCAGCCGTCATCGCGGCTCAGGTCCACGAACACGACGCCGAGGAGAGGTGACGCGCCCGCGGCGACGCGCCCGCGGTGACGCGCTCACGGGTCCTCCGTCGGCAGGGGGATCCGCCACTCCAGTTCCGTGCCGCCTCCGGGCTCGGCCCGCCCACGGACCGACAAGGTGCCGCCGAGCCTGCCGGCCCGCTCGGCCAGGTTCCGCAGTCCGCTCCGGCTGCCGCCCTCCGGCATGCCCACTCCGTCGTCGCACACCTCAACCGTCAGTACGCCCTCGTCGGCGGCGACAGTGACCTCCACCTTGCGGGCCCGGGCATGCCGCGCCACATTGGTCAGCGCCTCCCCCAGGACGGCGAGCACCTCGTCGGCCGCCTCGGGAGGAACGTCGGTGTCCAGCAGGCCCTCCATGCGCAGGGCCGGGGCGAACCCCAGCATGGGCGCGGCCACGTCCACCGCCTTGACGACACGGTTTCGGAGTCTCGGGGCACCTCCCGGAGACTCGTGCTCCCTGAGCCCGAAGATGGTCGATCGGATGATCTTGATGGTGGCGTCCAGATCGTCGATGGCCCGGGTCAGCCGGTCCACCGCCTCCGGGTGCTCGACGAACCGCCGGGCGCTCTGCAGCGTCATCCCGGTGGCGAACAGGCGCTGGATCGCCAGGTCGTGCAGGTCGCGGGCGATCCGGTCACGATCCTCCAGCAGGCTCACCTGCTCGGCGTCGCGGCGCCGGTCGGCCAGTTCGAGCGCCAGTGCCGTCTGTCCCGCGAATCCGGGCAGAGCGGTGACCTCGGCAGTCGCGAAAGGAGGCCGCCCCTGGCGCCGGGCGAGGATCAGCACCCCGCTCAGTCGCTCCTTGGTGCCGACCGTCACGGCGACCGCCGGTCCGAGCCCCCTCCACCGCTCGGGCTGGACCGTGATGCGGGGCTCGTTCTCGACGTCGCCCACCATGACCAGGCCTTCCTGCGCGAGAGCCGCCTCGACCAGGGTGCCCTCGCTGCTCGGCAGGACGACGCCCCGGTGCGCTTCGGCTCCCCTGCCGCACGCGAGCGAGCCCCGCAGCTCGCCGCCCGTGCCCACGAGGTAGAAGACCCCCATGTCCGCGCCGGCGATGTCCACCGCCTGTTCCAGCATCCCGTCGAGGACCTGGGACTCCTCCACCCCGGAGAGGAGGGCGCTGGTCAGGTCGGAGTTCGCGGCCAGCCACCGCTGACGCAGCCGGCCTTCCTCGTAGAGCCGGGCGTTCTCGATGGCGACGCCGGCTGCGACGGCCAGGGTCGTGACCACCGCCTCGTCCTCGGCGTCGAAGTCCACCCCTCCGCGTTTCTCGGTGAGGTAGAGGTTGCCGAAGACCTCGTCGCGGACCCTGATGGGGACACCGAGGAACGAGTGCATCGGGGGGTGGTGGGGCGGGAATCCGTACGAGGCCGGGTGCTGGGACAGCTCCGACAGGCGCAGCGGATGGGGGTTGCGGATCAGTTCGCCGAGGATCCCGTGTCCCGAGGGCAGGTCGCCGATCTGCTCGCGCAACTCGTCACCGATGCCGACGGGGACGAACTCGGAGAGTCTGTTGTCGTCGCCGATGACACCCAGGGCTCCGTACTCGGCGTCCACGAGGGTCACCGCCGCCTCCACGATGCCGCGGAGCACCTGCGGCAGGTCGAGTTCGCGGCCCACGGACATGACGGCTTCGAGCAGCCCGTTGAGCCGGTCCCTGGTGCCCCGCACCGCTTCGATGCGCACCTGAACCTCGTCGAGCAGCTCGTCGAGTCTGAGCCGCGGCAGCCTCCCGTCCGCGGGCTCGGGGCCCTCACGACCCATCGACACCTCCGGCTACGACGGACGCACGGTCCACCGCCCGCGCACTCTCACCGTAGTCCGGTTGTGCCGTCGGTTCCTGTCGGCCGGGCGCGGCGAGAAGCGGTCCGTACGACGCGGAAGCCGAGGGGTACGCGGGTGAGAGCGTCCCGCCGCGTGGCCGACTCACCCGGCGGGAACGGTGATCACCGGGCAGTGGGCGCGGTGCAGCAGCCCGTGGACGACGGAGCCGACACGCATGCCGCTGTAGCCGCCCTGACCGCGACGGCCCACGACGACCGCCAGGGCGTGCTCGGCGGCGCCGGCGAGCACCTCGACGGGAGAGCCGACGGCCACCTCGTGGGTCAGCCGGACGTCGGGGTACTTCTCCGGCCATCCGGCGGTGCACTCCGCGAGAAGCCGGCGCTCGGCGGGCAGCATCGTGTCCGCGGCGTGCAGGGCGAAGACCGGCGGCTGCCAGACGGCGAGGGCCCGCAGCGAGCACCGCCGGACGTCGGCCTCCGCGAAGGCCCAGGCCAGGGCGGCGCGCGAGGCTTCACTGCCGTCGACACCGACGACGAGGTAGGCGGGCTGCTGGGTGATGTGCTCGGCGTCGCCCACGACGACGACCGGGCAGTGCGCCCGCGCGGTCACCGGAACGACGAGTGAGCCGGCGCTGAGGAACTCCTCGGTCCGGCTGAGGTGGCGGGACCCGAGGACGACCAGGGACGCGGTCCGGGAGAGGCCGGCCAGCATCCCGGAAGGAGAACCGTCGAGAAGGGCGGTGGCGGCGTGGACATCCGGCTGCCGGACGTGAACCCATGCCGCGGCCGTCGTGAGCACCTCCGCGCCGGCCCGGAGTTGCGCCGAGTGCCGAGGTGTGTCGTCGACGTGCTGCGTGTCGTGCCGCGGCGGGACCACGACCACGAGGCGCAGTCCCAGCCCGCGCCGGTGGGCCTCGTCCGTCGCCCAGGCCAGAGCGAGGTGCCAGTTCCTGAGGGGATCGATCCCGACGACGATGTCACGGCGCTCCGTGGTGCTGGTCATGAGGTACTCCCGTGTCCGGGTCCGTGACGGGGAATGAGCTCCACCGGGCAGTGGGCGTGCTGCACCACGCCGAGCGTGGTCCGCCCGAGGGCCGGTCCTGGGTGTCCGGGCGACCGGCGTCCGCCGACGACCAGCAGGCCGGCGCGGCGCGACGCGTCGACGAGCCGTCCCGGGACGCTGCGGCCCCTGTCACCGTCGGCGTACACCGTGAGTTCGGGGAAGTCCTCCCGGACTCGGTCGGCGAGCGTCGAGAACGGGCTGGCCTGTTCACGGGTGACGTTCTCGACGCCCTCACGGACCGCCGTCTCCGCGCCGTCGCCCGGCACCGCGCGCGTACCGGCCGGCCGCGTCCCGTTCCCGATGTGCACAAGCCGCAGCGGCACCTTTCTCAACAGGGCTTCGCGGGCGGCCGCCCGGGCACAGCCCAGGTCGGCTCCGTCCCGTACCGCCGCGAGAACCGCGCCCGTCTCCGCGGCCTCCTCGGCCCCGCGCACGACGACCACGGGTGTGTCGGCGTTCGCCACGGTCTCGAGTCCCACCGAACCGAGCAGCAGGGAGGAGAACCCGCCTCGGCCCCGGTGTCCGACGACGATCGTGCTGCTCAGGGCGGCGACATGCCGCAGTGCGGCCGAGGGCTCGCCCCGGTCGAGTTCTCCGATGACCGCCAGTCCGGGATGGCGCGCCGCGACGGCCTCGGCGGTCCGGCCGAGGAGCTCCCGGCCGGTCCGCTCGAGGCGAGCGATCTCGTCCTCGGAGAGGATCGGTGTGTGGCGCGCGATGTCCGTCGCGTGGACGAGGTAGAGGCCTCTGCCCCGCCGGACCGCTTCCCCCGCCGCCCACATGGCCGCCGCCCGCGCGGACGCCGATCCGTCGACACCGACGACGACCGTACCGAGAACGAGCGCTTCCGTGGTGCCGTTCATGGCTCCTCCTCACCGGCCCGCGGGGCTCCTCCCACACTGACACCCGCTCCCGGTCCGGCAGGAGGGCCGCAAGGGGCAGCGGCGGGGACCGAAGGTCCCTGGCCCCGGCGTCGGGGCCGGGCGCGGGCCCGGTCGGCCCCGACCCTGGACCGTTCGGCCCCTCGCCCGTCCGCGGTGGGCGAGGGACGGTGGTGGCGAAGGCATCCGGACGGGCGACTGCGGAGGCGCGACGATGAGACAGACCAAGGTCGGCGGCCTCATGACGGACGAGGTGGTCTCCGCGATCGGTTCGTCGTCCTTCAGGGACGTGGCGAAGCTCCTGGCCGCGCACGACATCAGCGGAGTTCCCGTCGTGGACGCGGACGACCGCGTCCTCGGTGTCGTCTCCGAGAGCGATCTCCTCGCCCGCCGGGAGCTCACCGCCGACGGCCTCATGACGACCCCCGCCATCACGGTGCATGCGGAACAGACGGTGGCGGACGCAGCCCGTCTGATGGTGCGCCGCGGTGTGGAACGCCTCCCCGTGGTCGACGAGGAGGAGCGGCTGGTGGGGATCGTGACCCGGCGTGATCTCCTCCGCGTCTTCCTGCGACCTGACGCGGAGATACGCCGTCGGGTGAGGGAGGACGTCCTCGCGGACACCATGGCCCTGCCGGGGGACGCCGTGGACGTGCACGTCCTGGACGGGGTGGTGACCCTCGGCGGCCGCCTGCCGCGCCGGAGCCAGGTCCCGATGGTCCTCAAGCTCACCGAACAGGTGGACGGCGTCGTCGCCGTCGTGGACCGGCTGTCCGCGCGCGTGGACGACTCGCGGCTCACGCCGCCGGCGCGGACCGCCCATGACATGCCCTGGTAACCCGCTCACAGAAGGATGCACCGTGTCCGCCACCGCCCTCACCCCGACACTCGTGACCTCGCTGGTCGAGGACGCCGTCACGGCACCGTCGATGCACAACGCGCAGCCCTGGAGTTTCGTCCACCGGGCCGACACCGGCATCGTCGAGCTGCGTGGCGACCCCGGCCGCAGCATGCCGTATCAGGACCCCGACGGGCGCGCCCTTCATCTCGGTTGCGGCGCCGCCCTGTTCAGCCTCCGGGTCGCCGCGGCCCACCACGCTCTGCACGCCGCCACACGGCTGCTGCCCGACCCCGAGGACACCTGGGCCCTCGCCACGGTACGGTTCCGTCCGGCCGACGCGCAGAGCGACGACCTGAGGTCGCTCCACCCCGCCCTGAGACGGCGCCACACCAGCCGCTTCCCCTTCTCCGAGGAGCGCATCCCCGCCGAGGTGATCGACGGACTGTGCGCGGCGGCGCTCCTGGAGGGCTGCCGTCTCGTCGTTCCCGGAACGTGGCACACCGACACCGTCCTGGATCTCGTCCACGACGCGGAGTTGTTCGAGGCCGCGAACGCGGCGGTACGCACGGAGATCTCCGCCTGGACGCGCACCGGCACTGCGGGCGAGGGCCCGGGGACCGAGGGTGTCCCGTCGTACGCCTTCGGCCCCAGGCAGTACGACGTGACCTCCCCCGTACGGGACTTCGGCTCGCACCGCCGTGTCGCCGACCGCGGTTCGGCCGTGTTCGAGAAGAGGCCGCAGATCGTGCTGCTCGGCACGGCCACGGACGGCCCGGAGGACTGGCTGAAGGCAGGCCAGGCGATGCAGCGCGTCCTGCTCAGGGCCACACTCGACGGACTCTCCTCGTCCCTGATGTCGCAGCCGCTCGAGTGGCCCGAACTCCGCTCGACCGCCCGCGATCCCCTGTCCGCGACGGGATTCGTCCAGATGGTGATCCGCCTGGGCTACGGCCCGGAGGGCCGGGCCACTCCCCGCCGCCCCGTTTCCGAGGTGCTCAGCTTCGTCTGACCCGTCACCCGAATCCGTCCGACCCGTCACCCGAGTTCGTCCGACCCGTCACCCGAGCCGGAACCAGCGTTCCTGCCCGGGGTCGACGGTGCCCCGTCGGTTCTCCGGGAGCAGGATGGTGAGCGGAGCCGGGGCCGAGTCCGGCAGTCGGACACCGAGCCGGCCGGGCAGCATGCGCAGCCGTACGCCTCGATGGCCGGCCAGGCACACGGTGAAGGCGAACCGGGGAATCTCCCTCAGTGCCACGGGAGCGACACGCAATCCCTCCGCCACGGCTTCCAGCCCGGTGATCCCGCGCTCGACCAGGTCGACGGTGCCCGCCATCGCGCCGAGGTGGATGCCCTCACCGGTTGTTCCGCCCTGGACGTCGGCCACGTCGCCGAGCAGGGCCTCCCGGCAGTGGTCCCACGCCTGGGCACCTTTCTGACGGGCCAGCACCCAGCCGTGGACCAGGCTGCTGAGCGTCGATCCGTGACTGGTCCGCCGCAGGTAGTACGAGACGGTCGACCGCCATACGTCGTCGTCCAGGGTGTAACCGAGCCGGCCGAAGAGATCCCTCAGTTCCTCGGGCCGGAAGAGGTAGCCGAGCATGAGGGTGTCGGCCTGCTTCGACGCCTGGTACCGGTTCACCGTGTCGCCCTCGGCCTCCAGGATCCGGTCGAGTCTGCGGATGTCGCCGTACCGGTCGCGGTAGTGACCCCAGTCCAGTTCGGCCAGGTCTCCGAAGCCCTCGAACTGGCTCACCACGCCGTGGTGGAAAGGCACGTACAGACGGTGCGACACCTCCTCCCACCGGGAGAGCTCCTCACGGTCGAGCGACAGGCCGCCGGTCAGTTCCTCGCACCGGGCTTCGGGCAGCTCGCCCAGCAGGTCCAGGCCCCGGGCGAGGACCCAGGCGGCGGTCGCGTTGGTGTACGCGTTGTCGTCGATGCCCGGGCTCGCCGCGTCCGGATAGGCGTCGTGGTACTCGTCCGGCCCGACGACACCGCGGATCCGGTACCGGTCGCGCCCGGCGTCGTACGTCGCGGCACCGGCCCAGTAGCGGGCGACCTCCAGCAGGATCTCCGCCCCGGCGGAGTGGAGGAAGCCCCGGTCCCCGGTGGCCCGCGCGTACCGCCAGACGTTGATCGCGATCGCCGAGCCGACGTGGCGCTGCAGGTGGGAGTGGTCGGGCAGCCAGCGGCCCGACCGCGGGTTCAGGTGGAGTTCCTGGGTCTCCTCGCGTCCCGAACCGGCGCTCTGCCACGGGTACATGGCTCCCCGCCCACCCGCTCCACTCGCCGCCGCACGCGCTGCGGGCAGCCGCCGATGGCGGTACATGAGCAGAGCCCTGGCCACCTCGGGGAAATGCAGGGTCACGTACGGCAGTACGAAGAGCTCGTCCCAGAAGACGTGGCCCCGGTAGGCCTCACCATGCAGCCCCCGGGCGGGGACGCCCACGTCGAGTTCGGCCGTGTGCGGGGAGAGCGTCTGCAGCAGATGGAAGAGATGCAGACGCAGCACCCGTCCCGCCTCCCCGGGCACACGCAACTCACCCTGTTCCCAGAGCCGTTGCCAGGAAGCCTTGTGCGTGGAGAGAAGGGTGGTGAAGGCCGGAGCGCGGGCGGCGGAGTCGACGGCCACCGCCCGGGGCTCGCCCGCGGGCCGGTCCAGAGAGGTGTGGAGGGCCAGGGTCTTCACCACGCTCGCGGAGCGGCGGGGGCCGATGGGCAGGCGGTACGTCTGAACGGTGCGGTCCCCCGTCGCGTCCTCCCGCGCCGGGCGCGCGGGCCGGGTCGCCGTGCGGACGGCCATGGCGATCCGTATGCCCGACTCGACCGTACGGCAGGAGAGCCAGGCGACCCCACCGGGCTCGAACCCGGTCCGGTGGTCCGTGAGGTGGCGCCCGTCGAGCTCGCGGTAGCGCTCGACACCGGCATTGAGGACGGTGCCGTCGAGGACGGACTCGACCTCGACGGCACCGTTCCAGCCGTAGGCGCGGAAGGCGCTGCTCTGGGCCGCGATCCGCGCGTCCCCCATGTGGACGATCCGGATGTGGGTCACGCGCAGTCCGCGACCTCGTGCGTCCTGGAAGACCAGTCGGCGGGTGAGCACGCCGGCGCGCAGGTCGAGGTGGACGTCGTGGTGGCGCAGCGTTTCCGAGTCCGGGTTCAGCCATGCGCCCGGCGGGCCGTCGTCCGGGAGGCACCGGTAGCGCAGGAGCGTCCAGTTCGGGAGGTTGACGAGGTCCTCGTTCTCGACGCTCCGGCCGGCGACGAGTGAGGTGAGCCGGTCGTAGCAGCCGGCCAGGTAGGTCCCCGGGTAGTGGACCGGGCCCGCCGCGCATTCGGGGGCGGATCCGCGCGTGGCGAACCGTCCGTTGCCGAGCGTGCAGAGCGCTTCGGCCAGGCGCTCCCGCTGCGGCTCGTAGCCGTCGTAGTCCCAGCTCCACCCGGCGGTCATCCGCGCGCTCCCCACACCCGCCGCACCAGCGCGACGAGGTCGGGGACCACCGTCTCGGCGCCCTCCTCCCGCAGGCGGCGCGTGGTGCGCCGGTCCGGGGTGCGGTCGATTCCGACGACGAGCCCGAAGTGCCCGCGGCGCGCCGCCGCGACTCCGGCGACCGCGTCCTCGACCAGCACGGTGTCCTCGGGCCGGGTTCCGAGGAGACCGGCCGCGTGGAGGAAGAGCGCGGGGTCGGGCTTTCCCGCGAGGCCGAGCCGGGCCGAGTCCTCGCCGTCCACCACGACCGTGAGGAACCGGTCGAGCCCGGCCGCCGTGAGCAACATCCGGGCGTGCCGGGACGCGGACACCGCGCCGCACGGTACGTGCTTCGCGTTCAGGGCGGTGAGTGCCGGCGCGGTGTCCGCGAAGGCCTCGACACCCTCGGCTCGGAGCACGGTCTGGAAGGCCTGTTCCTTGCGTGCCGCGACGGCCCAGACCGTGCCACAACCGGGCGGGTCGTCGGGCCGGCCCGGAGGGAGGCGCAGGCCACGGGCCGACAGGAAGGCCCGGGCCCCGTCGTACCGGGTCCTGCCGTCGACGAGCCGGCGGTACTCGGCGTCGGCGTCGAAGGGCGGTTGCGTCTCACCGCGCGGGTGTGTCCCGCTGCCGGGCACCAGTTCGTCGAGGCAGGCGTCGAACGCGGCCTTCCATGCCGCCGCGTGCAGACGGGCGGAGTCGAGCAGCACGCCGTCGGTGTCGAGGACGACACCGCGGGGCGGCTGCCGCCTCGGTCCTCTGCCGTCCATCAGGTGGCCGTCGGACCCGGGACGCTCACGGCCGTGTGCTGCGGGCCGCCCAGCGCGACCTTGACGGCTCCGGTCTCGGCCGCGCGGCCGAAGACCTCGTACGCCTCCTCCATCTCGCCCAGCTCGAAGCGGTGGGTGATCAGTTCCGCCGCCGGCAGCCGCCCGGCCGCCAGCATGCGCAGCAGCATGGGCGTGGACGAGGTGTCCACGAGTCCGGTGACGATCGTGACGTCCTTGATCCAGAGGTCTTCGAGGTGGAGGACCGCGGGCTTGCCGTGGACGCCGATGTTGGCGACCCGGCCGCCCGGCCGGACCATCCTGGTGCACATCTCGAAGGACTCCGGAACGCCCACGGCCTCGATCACGGCGTCGGCGCCCAGGCCGTCCGTCAGGTCCTCGACGAGCTGTTCGGGGCCCTCGTCGGCGTTCACGGTGGCGTCCGCTCCGAGTTTGCGTGCCGCGGCCAGTCGCGACGCGTCGAGATCGACGGCGACGATGCGCCCGGGGCTGTAGAGGCCTGCGGTGGCGACGGCGGCGAGGCCGATGGGGCCCGCGCCGACCACGACGACCGTGTCGCCGGGCGCTACGCCACCGTTCAGGACACCGACCTCGTAGGAGGTGGGGAAGATGTCCGCGAGCAGGACGGCGTCGAAACTGTCGACCGTGTTCGGGAGGGCGTACACGGACAGGTCGGCGAACGGCACCCTGACGTACTCCGCCTGAGTACCGTCGGCGGTGTGCCCGAGGACCCAGCCGCCGCCACCACGGCACTGCCCGTAACGGCCCTCGCGGCAGAATCGGCAGCGGCCGCAGGCCGAGATGCAGGAGATCAGCACGCGGTCGCCCGGCCGTACGGAACGGACGTCGCCGCCGGTCTCGACGACGGTGCCCACGGCCTCGTGGCCGAGGACGCGCCCGGGCTCCACCTCCGGCACGTCGCCCTTGATGATGTGCAGGTCGGTGCCGCAGATGGTCACGGCGTCGACGCGGACGATCGCGTCGGCCGTGTCCTTGATGCCTGGGTCCGGCACGTCCTGCCAGGCGATACGGCCCGGTCCCTGGAACACGAGTGCCTTCATGACGGCCGCCTTCCTCCCTGGATGCCCCTGGGTCTCCTCCCAGAGGCCGCACTGTCAGGCTGACCCGGCCGGAGCCCACGGCGCATGGGCCGGTCAGGCCCCAAGAGGAGCCCGTCGGCCCCCTGCCGCGGGCTCCCGGCGGTGCGAGGGTGGAGACGGGCCGGGACGACCGGCCCGGGCCGCGAAGGAGGGTCCGGCGAGGGCCGACACAGGCCCGGTCACCGGCAGCAGGCTCCTCACCCAAGGATAGAGCGATGCCCCCAGACCCGTTCGTCGTCGCGGACGTCATGACCACGAAGGTCGTCGCCGTCCTGCCGGGCGCGGATTTCAAGGAGATCGTCGCCGCCATGGAGCGGTGGAAGGTGTCGGCCGTACCTGTCGTCGAGAGGGGAGGGCGTGTCGTCGGAGTGGTCTCGGAGGCCGATCTCCTCGTCAAGGAAGAGTTCCACGACCACCGCCTCGGCCTCGTCGAGCAGATGCGGCGTCTCGACGACACCGCGAAGGCGGGCTCCCGCCGCGCGCAGGACCTCATGACCTCGCCGGCGGTCACCGTCCCTCCCGACGCGTCCCTGCCCCGGGCGGCCCGCCTCATGGCCGCCCACCACGTCAAGCGGCTGCCTGTCGTCGACGCGGCCGGGACGGTCCGGGGGATCGTGAGCCGAGCCGACCTGCTCAAGGTGTTCCTCCGCCCGGACGACGACCTCGCGGCCGAGGTACGGAGCGAGGTCGTCGACCCCCTGTTCCCGCTCTCCGCCGGGCAGATCCAGGTGCGCGTCGACGCCGGGGTCGTGACCCTGTCCGGCGAGGTCCGCGACAGGGCGCGCATCCCGCTCGCGGCACGCCTGGCGCGCGCCGTCGAGGGAGTGGTGGACGTACGCTGCGCGCTCACCGCCCCGGATCATGAGCAGCCATAAGCACGCTCGGGAGTAGCCACACGACGACGGACGTGGCTTCACAGGACGACGGCCGTGGCTTCCGGGCGGTCACTCGTCGCCGTTCCCGGCGCCGCCGCCCCTGCGGAGCCGCCCGGACCATACCGGCTCCACCTCTTCCCACTCCCGATCCCATGCTTCGAGGCTGCGCGCCTCGCTTCTGCGTCGTACGAGGAAGAGGACACCGACTCCCGCCGTCCCCACGGCGCCCGCGACCGCGGCTCCTCCCGCGAGTGAGGTCAGCGACCGGTCGGCGGCGCCGTCAGAGGCTCGTGCGGGGGCTCCGGTGTCGTCCACCCAGATCGTCAGGGTGTGCCCCTCGGGGGTCCGGGGAGGGACGGAGACGGTCCCGGACCGCCGGACGTCGTCGGGGTACTCCCATGCCGCCCGAGCCGTGGACGGTGGATCCGCGCCGTAGCGTGCGGCGCCGGGCTGCTCCTTGGCCCGCTCGGTGGTGGTCGCCGTCACCCGGTGGCGGTGGGCGGCGAGTTCACGGTCGGCCTCGGCTCGTGCGTTCCACAGCATCCCCGCCGCCACCGCACCGCAGATCAGGGCGATCATGAGGACGAGGACCAAGGCACTCCGTCCGGCAGGCCCCCGCCCGGACGCGGAGCGTCCGGGGTCCGGCCCCTTGTGATGGACCATGTCGCACCTCCGGGTGACGCGGCCCGCCGAGAGCCACGAGCGGCATCGCTCATGGGGCGGCGCCGAGTTCGGTGCCGATGTGGTGTGCCCACGCCTGGATCCGCTGCGGGTCGCGGAAGTCCCCGCCCCTGCCGCGGCTCACCATGTGCCGGGCGACCGGGTCCGAGGTCTCGGCGGTCAGCGCACCGCCGAAGGTGATGTGCTCACGCGCTCCGATCTTCTCCATCCGCCGGGCGACCCCGCGTACGGGCGGGATGTCGTGGTCCTCCGCGGAACGGTCGACCGGACCGCTGCTGAAGAGCCAGACGGGCCGGTGCCGCAGCTGCTCGGCGTTGCGCCGGGCGCACCGCCGGGCCTTGCCGCTCCAGTGCCCGGCGTAGAGGGCTCCACCGAGGACGACTCCGTCGTAACCGCTGACGTCGGTGACGGTGTCGGCCGGCAGGACGACGGCGTCGAAGCCGTCGTCCCGGAGCGTCCTGCCGATCTCCTCGGCGATTCCGGCGGTGGAACCGGCCTTGCTGCCGTACGCCACCAGGACCCGCTTGGCGTTCATCGCGTCTCTCCCTCGGTCCTGCCCTCGGTCTTGGCGTCGGCGCGCCTCACCGGAATGACCCGCCCGGTCGGCATCTCCTCCTCGGGCATCGGGACACGGATGGTGAGGATGCCGTCCGCGTACGCGGCGTCCACGCCGTCGGCCGGGATCGTGCCCGGGAGGCGGACCGTCCTGCGGAACGATCCGTAGCGGAACTCCGAGTGCTCCTTGTCCTCCGTGGTCTCGCCGTGCTCCGCGCTCACGGTGATGAGGTTGTCGTCGACCGTGATGCTGATGTCCTTGTCCGGGTCCATGCCCGGCAGTTCCGCCTTCAGGACGTACTCCCTCTCCCCGCTGGTCATCTCGACCGGGATGGAGTGCGCGGCCGAACCGGGCCGCCAGCCCGGCAGCCCCGGGAACTCCCGGTTGAACCAGTCGTTGAAGTCGGGCATGTGGCTGTGGCGGCCGGGGTGCCTGCGTGCCGCCTTGTCTCCGGTCATCGTGTGCTCCTCGGGTGGGTTTCGGCGTGCGCCACGTGCTGTGTCACGGTGGCCTCCGGTGCGGGGCCTGGCGGCTTCCGATGTCCACTCTCCTGTCGGAGGCGTACCGGCCGAAGTGCCGAAGGGGTCGACGGACGAGGGCCGGATGGGCCGTGTCCGAGGTGGACCGACCGGCCCATACGGAGCGGTTGGCCGTACGTCCCGGTCCCGGAGGTGACTCGGGCAGTCCGCGCGCGACCACCAGGTCGTCCGCGGGTCAACTGCCGCCGGGACGCGGGACCGTGATCACCGGGCATCTGGCGTGGTGCAGCAGGCCGTGGACCGTCGAGCCCAGACGCTGGCCGGAGTAGCCGCCACGCCCCCTGCGCCCCACGACCACGGCGAGGGATTCCTGTGAGGTCATGGCGAGCCGCTCGACCGGATGTCCCCGTAGAACTTCCTCGGCGACGACGACGTCCGGGTACCGCTCCGCCCAGCCGGCCACGGACTCGCCGAGCAGGCGGCGACGCTCGGCCAGTGCCGAGCCGCCGCCGTCGTGGGCGAGGACAGGACGCGGCCAGACCCAGACGGCACGCAGGCGGGCCTCGCGCAGGCTCGCCTCCTCCACGGCGTACGCGACGGCCGACCGGCACGAATCGCTGCCGTCCACACCGACGACGAGGGTCCGGGGGTGGATCGCGGTGTGCTCCGGTTCCCGGACCACGACGACGGGGCAGGCTGCTCGCGCGCTGAGCGGGACGGACACCGAGTTCTCGCCGAGGAACTCGGCGGCTCGTCCGAGGCGCCGCGATCCCAGGACGACGAGCGCGGAGCCCTCCGCCCTCTCGCACAGCACCGTCGCGGCCACGCCGTCGACGAGCTCGGTCGTGGTCCGCAGCTCGCCGTGGAGTGTCCGGACCAGGTCCTCGGCATTCGCGAGTGCAGACTCCGCCCGAAGCCGCAGGGCGCTGTGGTGGGAGAAGGCGTCGTACCCGAGGCGGTCGTGGGCGGGCGGGACGGCCACCACCAGGCGCAGCCGCAGTCCCCGGCGGACGGCCTCGTCCGCCGCCCAGACGAGAGCGGGGATGGACTGCTCGCGCGGATCTACCCCGATCAGGATGTCGTTCATGTCTTCTCACCCCGCGCGAGGAGGGCGGGTGGGACGAGTCGGGAGGGTGCCGCCCCGGCGGTCGGCTTCGGCGGCGGCCCACAGCGCGGCAGTTCCGGCGGAGGGCGATCCGTCGACCCCCGCGATGACAGCACCCGGTTCGGGCCGGGTGGGAATGTCGCTGGTCATGGCTCCTCCTCCGGCTGCGTCCCGGGGGCTCGGAGGGCGCCCCAGGGGCAACCCCTCCCACGCTCGCACCGGGCAGAGGGCACGGATAGGGCCGGTCGGTCCCCCGTGGCCGTCCGAGCGGCGCACCTGAGCGGGCTGACCGGACACGGCGCTGGTCGGCTGCGTGCCGGAACAACGCCCTGGGGCGTGGCTCCCAGGGGCGTGGCTCCCGGGGGGGGGCGTGGCTCCTAGGGCGTGACGATGGCGAAGTCGGGGTCGGGTTCGCCGAGGAGGCTCATCAGCCCGGACAGCCGGCCGAGATCGCCGTCGACCGTCAGCCTCCCCTCCTGGACCAGATCGGCGGCGGAGGCCTCGCCGAGGAGCAGAGCGCGCAGATCGTCCTCGGCGAGCGTCAACCGGACGTCCGGCGGTGCGGCCGCCGGTCCGGTGCCGGACACGTGGGTGAGCACGCCGTTGCGCAGACGCATGGTCAGCGGGTCCTGTCCGGTGACGTTCCAGCGCACACAGATGTCCACGTCCCAGCAACGGGGTCCGTCGACGCGGATGGCGACGGCGTCGAACAGCTGCTCGATCGTGAGGGCACGCAGCAGGTCGGGGGCGACGGTGGTCGCGGGGGTCCCCACCGTCCCGTGGCGCAGCTCCAGCGCCCCGGTGAGGAAGAAGTTGCGCCATGTGCCGTTCTCGCTGCCGTAGCCGAGCTGCTCCAGGGCGTCGGCCTGGAGGTCACGCGCCGAGGCGTTGTCCGGGTCCGCGAAGACCACATGGTCGACGACCTGGACCACCCAGCGGAAGTCACCGGAGTCGTACGACTCGCGAGCGCGCCGCAGGACCTCGTCGGCGCCGCCCATGAACTCGACGTACCGCTTGGCGCTCTCGACCGGGGGATGTTCCCACAGGTGCGCCGGGTTGCCGTCGAACCAGCCCAGATACCGCTGGTAGACGGCCTTCGTGTTGTGACTGACCGAGCCGTAGTAGCCGTGCGTGTGCCAGGCCCGCACGAGGGCGGGTGGCATCTCCATCTCCTCCGCGATCTCCAGGGGGGTGTAGCCCTGGTTGAGCATGCGCAGGGTCTGGTCGTGCAGGTAGGCGTAGACGTCGCGCTGCTCGGTGAGGAACTCGATGGCCTGCTCGCGGCCCCAGACGGGCCAGTGGTGCGAGGCGAACGCGACGTCGGTGCGGTCGCCGAAGAGGTCGACCGCTTCCGTCAGGTAGCGGGCCCACGCCCTCGGGTCGCGGACTTCGGCGCCACGCAGCGTCAGTAGGTTGTGCAGGTTGTGGGTGGCGTTCTCCGCCATGCAGAGCGCCGAGTGGTCGGGGAAGTGGACGTTCAGCTCGGCGGGCGCCTCGGTCCCCGGCGTCATCTGGAAGACCATGCGAATGCCGTCCACGGACTCCGTCTGGCCCGTGCGCGTGATGTCCAGCGTCGGCGGAATGAGCCCGACGGTGCCCGTGGAGGTCGTCTGGCCCAGCCCCGCGCCGATCTGCCCCCGCTCGCCCTTGGGCAGCGCGGCACCGTACATGTACGCGGCGCGGCGGGCCATCGCCGTCCCGGCGTAGACGTTCTCGCTGACGGCGTGCTTGAGGAACCCTTCGGGCGCGATGACGGGCACGCCGCCCTCGACGTCGGCATCGGTCACGACTCCCCGTACGCCACCGAAGTGATCGACGTGGCTGTGGGTGTACAGGACGCCGGTGACCGGGCGGTCCCCGCGGTGCTCGCGGTACAGGGCGAGTGCGGCGGCGGCGGTCTCTGCGCAGATGAGGGGGTCGATCACCAGGATGCCGCGCTCCCCCTCGACCACGGTCATGTTGGACAGGTCGAAGCCGCGCACCTGGTAGATGCCCTCGACCACCTCGAACAGGCCGTGTTCGGCCGACAGCCGACTCTGGCGCCACAGGCTCGGATTGGCCGTCGAGGGGCATTCCGCGTCGAGGAACCCGTAGGCCTCCAGGTCCCAGACCGCGCTTCCCTCGGCGTCACGGATCACCGCCTCACGGGCGGTTCCCATGAACCCCCGCCGCGCCTGGTCGAGATCGCGGGTGTCGTCGAAGGGAAACCGGCGCAGGATCGCGGCGTTGCCCGCCACGATCCCCGGTTCTGCGGGTTTGGAGTCGGGGTTCCGGGTCAAGTGCGATCTCCCTCTCGCGCGGATCCTGCGGACCGCAAGGTACGGCGTCCCATCCCCGCAGGCGCCGCCCTGCTTTCACAGGGCCACCCTGCTCCAACAGCCTCCCCACCACGACAGGGCGTGCTCCGAACGGGCGAGGCAGCCGGGCGGCCGACTGGCTGCCCGACTGCCCCCCTGGTCATGGCCGACTGCCCGGCTGGTCCCTTTCCGGCGGTCCTCCGGTGTCAGGGAGAGGTGCCCACCGAGGCTGCGGCCGCGTCCTCGCGGCGGTTCGGGGCCGTGGCCGCGCGGACGGCCTCGGCGTCGGCGCCGCCGTGCCGCTCCGCCCAGGCCTCCAGCGCGGCCCGGCAGGCGTGGTCGAGGTGGTGGACACCGGAGAGGTCCAGGACCACCCGCCGGTCGCTCGGCAGGGCTTCCAGGCTGTCGAGTATCTGGGGCAGCCGAAGGAAGGTGACCGTCCCCTGAATCCGTACGCGGACCACGCCACGTCCGTCGTCGTTCTGTTCGATACGCAGCTGTGAGGCCTCCCACGCGGCCTTCCCGACCGACAGCATGAGGCCGATCAGGACGCCTTCGAACATGCCGACCGAGACGATCGCCGCCGCCGTCGCCACCAGGACGAGGGCCTCGCCCCGGTGACGCCGCCACAGCGTGAGGACGCCCTTGAAGGGGATGAGTTTCCAGCCGGCGTGCACGAGGATCCCGGCCAGCGCGGCCAGCGGGATGTACGCGAGGACGGCGGGCAGCAGGGCGACGAAGAGCAGCAGCCAGACACCGTGCAGGACCCGGGACGCCTTCGTCCGGGCGCCGGCCTCGACGTTGGCCGAGCTGCGCACGATGACCGCGGTGAGCGGCAGCGCGCCGAGCAGACCGCACAGTGTGTTGCCCGCGCCCTGGGCGACGAGTTCCTTGTCGTAGTCCGTGCGCGGCCCCGCGTGGAGCCGGTCGACCGCCGCCGCGCTGAACAGCGATTCGGCGGAGGCGATCAGGGCGAACGCGAGGACCGTGCCGAGGAGGGCCGGATCGGCCAGGGAGGAAAGGGCCTCCGTCCCCGGCAGGTGGACGGCTTCGAGCACGCCGCTGACCCGCACGGTCTCCACGGGAAGGCCGAACACGGCGGTCGCGACGGCGGCCAGCGACACCGCCACCAGGGCTCCGGGGACCGCCCGGGCCCGGGGCGGCATCCGTCGCCAGCCGACGATGAGGAGGACCGTGCCGGCGCCGACGGCGAGCGACACGAGGGCGGTGCGGCTGCCCACTGCCTCGACCAGGGCTCCCGGCAGACCGGTGAGCTTGTCGAGACCGGAGTCCGGGGCGGGGATGCCCGCGGCGGCGTAGAGCTGCCCGGCGATGATGACCAGGCCGATGCCCGCGAGCATGCCCTCGACGACGGAGAGGGAGATCGCACGGAACCACCGGCCCCACCGGAGGAGGCCCATGGCGATCTGCAGCACGCCGGCCGCCAGCACGATGACGCCGAGCGCGGCGAGGCCGAAGGCGCGGACCGCTTCGAGGACGAGGACGGTGAGGCCGGCGGCCGGGCCGGAGACCTGGAGGCTGCTGCCTCGCATGAGGCCGGTGACGAGACCGCCGACGATGCCGGTGATGAGGCCCAGTTCGGCGGGTACGCCGGAGGCGACGGCGACGCCGAGGCAGAGCGGGAGGGCGACGAGGAAGACGACGAGCGAGGCGGCGACGTCCTGCCGCAGGAAGGGGAAGGAGCGGAGCATCGGGACGTCCCTCCTCACAGCGCCTCGAAGGCGTCGGCCCCGGAGCGGTACTCCAGGACGGCACCGGTGTGCACCTCGTAGAACCAGCCGCGCAGCCGGAGCCGGCCGTCCGACAGCCGTCGCTCGACGGGCGGATAGGAGCGCAGGCGGAGCAGTTGGGCGAGGACGTGGCCCTGGACGGCATCGGTGACGGCCGGGTCGTCTGCGACCCCCGGGGCGCCGTCGGGGGCGGCGTGGGCGAGCCAGTCCCGTACGGCGGGGACCTCGCTCAGGTCGTCGCCGCGGACGAGGGAACCCACCGCGCCGCAGTGGGAGTGGCCGCAGACGACGATGTCCTCGACGCCGAGGACCTCGACGGCGTACTCGACGGTGGCGGCCTCCCCGCTGGGGTTGCCCGTGCCGTACGGGGGCACGATGCCGCCCGCCGTACGCAGTTCGAAGAGCTGGCCCGGCCGGGCGCCGGTGATCAGGGCGGGTACGACCCTGGAGTCGGAACAGGTGATGAACAGGACGGCCGGGGACTGGCCCGCGGCGTGCGCGGCGAACTCCTCAGGGCGCTGTCCGAATCGGCGGGCGTTGTCGATGAGGGGCTGCATGAATGATTCCTCCTGGCGCGCCGTGGCGGCGCGTCGGGCTGACAGGTCGGCGCTGGTCGGAACTGCCTGTCAGCAGCGGAACACCTGCAGGGCGGAGGAGTCGTGGCGGTCGTGCGGTCTCGGGCGTGTGTCCGTGCCACCGGGCCGGACGGCCGGCGGATCCGCGAGCGGGACGGCGCGCGCGACCGGCGGCGGGCCGGGAAGGCCTGCGGTCGCGGTGACGGGCCGCCGCCGGTCACGGTGGAGGACGGAGCCGCCGGGGATGCCGGCCTCGCCGCCCCCCGCGTGCGTGGACTCGAACGCCGAGGTCGGCGCGACCTGCTGGGCGCAGGGCCGGGGAAGCTGTGTCGCGGACGCGAGGGGGGTGAGCGGGAGACCCGCGCAGACGAGGGCGAGGAGAAGAAGGAGGGCTGCGCGCAGGGCCGCGGACACGCGGACGGACCACATCTGGGCGCGCCTCCCTCCGGTTGAGCCATCATCAGGCTTCACCAAAGCAAGCCCAAGTGCGAGTCAAGGAAGAGTAATACGCCCAAGTGAACGGCACCCGGCAACACCCGTGCCGTACGAAGGTTTTCGAATGGAATCAGCCTGATGTTGACGCGAACGGAGGCATCGGCACGCGTCCGCACCGCACGAAATGAAGCGGCCCACCAGGAATCCTGGTGGGCCGCTCCCCCGCGTGGCTCGTCCGTCGTTCAGTCGCAGCAGTCGCAGCAGCACTTGCACGGGTTGCAGCAGCCCCCGCCGCAGCCGTCACCCGAGCCGCCGCAACCACCGGAGCCACCCGAGCCACCCGAGCCACCGGACGAGTGGCCGCCGCCGGAACCGCCGGAACCCCCGGAGTAGCCACCCGAGTTGCCGCCGCCCCCGCCGAACCAGCCGTCACCCCCGGAACCGTCCCTGCCGGAACCGTCTCTTCCGGACGCGTCCCGGCCTGAGCCGCCGCTGCGGTTGCCTTCACCGAACTGCCAGGACTCTCCGTCTCCCGGGTCCGCGTCGTCGTCGCAGCGGCAGCAGTTGGCACACAGCCTGCAGTCGGCGCACAGGCGGCGCTGTTCGCGACAGCGTCGGCACAGTCCCTCCGGCGGCCGGCCCGAGGCCGTCGGCACGCCCTCCGGGGCCGCGGCCGCGAGCACGCCGACGCCGCAGGCCGCGTCCGTGCCGGTCTCCGGGCGCGCTTCCGTCTCCGTACGGCGGCCCAGCCAGGGCAGCATGCGCAGGCCCCGCGCCTGACGGCCGTGCCGATGATGACGATGCCGGGGGTCGAAGACCCGATCGACGGCACGCTCCAGCTCACCGCCCAGAAGCGCCCGTACCAGCCGCCCGTCGACGAACTCGGCGTCGGACAGGGACAGCCGGATCCCGTGAACGGCATCGTCGCAGAGCCTGCGTACTTCGGCGCGGTCCGCGCCGGTCACGGCGATCGGGTTCCACGCCCCCGACGCCTCGTCCGCGTCCAGGTCCTCCACGGCGTCCAGCAGATGCGCCAGTCGGCCGAACAGGCGGCCGGCTTCCGCCAGCGGTTCCGCGTTGGCCGGACGGTCCGTGAGTACGGCGGTGTACGCGAACGCGGCGGCGGTCGCCGTCTCCGTGGGCTCCGTGACCGTGAGCAGCGAGCCGCCCCGGCCGGTCGACCGCTCGATCCGGGGCTGGCGCTCGACCGCCCCGAGCAGCACCGCGGTGTCGAAGCCCAGCCGTTCGCCGCCTGCGGCGCCCGCACGGTCCCAGCCGTGGGCGATCCGGCGTGCCGCCAGCGCCACCGGGCGGCGTCGCAACAGGCCGTCGCCGTCGGCCACGTGGTCCCGTATCTTCGCGGCGGCCAGCACCAGCGACACCGTCGCCGCCAGCCGCGCGCCCTCGCCCTGCGCCACGTCCGCCGACCGCATCCCGCGCAGCGGGCACGGACCCGCCCCTCGCCGCCAGTCTGCGGTTCGCTCCGACTGCGCTTCGGTCAGCACCGAGATGATCAGACCGTCGTAGTTGGTGGCCACCCTCGCGAACTGCCCGTATTCACCGCGCAACGCCAGGCACAGCCCGCACAGGTGCGCCATCCACTCGGTACGCAAGCCCTCGCCCAGCCGATGACGGCATGGCCTGATGATTCCGAACACCGAAATTCTCCCCCGTAAGAACAGCTACCCAGACGCGTACGGTCGGACGGCTCACGGACGAGAGACCGCACAACTGGACCGACCGCGTGCGACGTCGACGGCGGCGCCGTCGACGCGCCGTCATTTTAAGGGTCCCGTCCGAGAGGTGTCCGCGGTGGGCGGCCGGACGCGGCCACGGCCCGCGGCAGGGCTGTCGACGACGAGCACCCGTCACGTGAAGCACGTCGGCCGATCGGTCTTCTCGGTAGCGTGATCCTCTACCGCATGGGTGTCACCGTGCGCCCGGCCGGCCCGTACGAGGACCGCCGGTGGAGAGGAAAGAGGCGGCAGGACATGAGTGAACCGACGAAGCCCGAGATCGACCTTCCGGAGGGCGAGGCTCCCTCCGAACTGACCGTCCGGGACCTCGTCGTCGGGGACGGGCCCGAGGCCAAGCCGGGCAGGGTTGTCCAGGTTCACTACGTCGGGGTCACCTTCGAGTCCGGCAAGGAGTTCGACGCCTCGTGGGACCAGGGCCGGCCGTTCAAGTTCGCCGTCGGCGGCGGCAGGGTCATCAAGGGCTGGGACCGCGGAATCAGGGGGATGAAGGTCGGAGGCCGGCGCGAGATCATCGTGCCCCCGCGCCTCGGCTACGGCAACCAGTCCCCCTCGCCGTTGATCCCGGCCGGTTCCACGCTCGTCTTCGTCGTGGACCTGCTCTCCGTGGTCTGAGGAGGGCCGGGCTGTGGCGAGCCCGGCCTGTTCCGAAAGACAGGCCCTGGGGCCTGCCTTTCGGATCACGCCCTAGGTGGGTGTGGGGGCGGTCTTGCTCGTCGTGGTGCCGTCCTCGCCCTGGGCCTCCGGCTCCACGGGCGGCTGAGGAACGGGCGGCGTACGGACGAGCAGTGCGACCAGCACCGTCAGCCCGCCGAGTACGGCGCCGATGCCGAATCCCCACCGGATGCCCGCGGCCAGGGCCTCCGTCGGGCCGGCGCCATCGGCTGCCGCGGCGGCGGCGCGTCCCGACATGACGCTGATGACCAGGGCGGTGCCCGCGGCGGCCGCGACCTGCTGGAGCGAGCCCAGGATGGCGGAGCCGTGGGGGTAGAGGTGCGGCGGAAGCACGGTCAGGCCGGAGGTGAAGACGGGGGTGAAGACGAACGCCATGCCGGCGCTCAGTGCGACGTGCAGGGCGAGGACGACCCACGGCGAGGTCTCTTCACCCGTGAAGGCGAACAGCGCGAGGCAGAGCGCCGTGAGTACGGCTCCGGGGACGACCAGCTTCGGCGCGCCGAGCCGGTCGTAGAGCTTTCCGACCTGCGGTCCGAGCAGGCCCATGGTCAGGCCGCCCGGGATGAGGAGCAGCCCGGTCTGCAGTGAGGTCAGGCCGCACACCTCCTGCAGGTAGATCGGCAGCAGGATGAACGCACCCATGAGCGCCATGAAGGACAGGCACATCAGACCGAGTGCCACGGAGAAGTGGCGGAACGTCAGGGCGCGCAGGTCCAGCAGCGGCGTGGACGAGCGCTGCAGAGCCAGCTGCCGCCAGGTGAACAGGCCGACCAGCACCGCACCGACCAGGGTCGTGGCCTCCGGCGGCAGGACCGCCGAGGCGCCGTCCCCGGCGCCGAGGCCGCTCAGGCCGTAGACCAGGGCGCCGAAGCCCGCCGCCGCCAGAGGGACGGACGGCCAGTCGATCGGGCCGGCCTGCGGCTCGCCGATGTTGACCAGTCTGCGCTGACCGACTATCGCCATGGCTGCGGCGATGGGCAGGACCGCCAGGAACAGCAGGCGCCAGCTTCCCAGCTGCAGCAGCACACCGGAGACCGCAGGACCGAGGGCGGGTGCGACGGAGATGACGAGGGTGATGTTGCCCATGACACGGCCGCGGTCCTGCGGGGGCACGAGGGTCATCAGCGTCGTCATGAGCAGCGGCATCATGACGGCGGTGCCGCTGGCCTGGACGACGCGCGCGACCAGGAGCACGGGGAAGGCGGGCGCGGCAGCGGCGAGCGCCGTACCGGCGAGGAACAGCGCCATGGCGAGGCCGAAGGCGGTCCGGGTCGTCACGCGCTGGAGGAACCACCCGGTCACCGGGATGACGACGGCCATGGTGAGCATGAAGGCCGTGGAAAGCCACCCCGCGGCTGCCGCGGTGACCTCGAACTCGCGCATGAGCCGCGGGATCGCGTTGACCATGATCGTCTCGTTGAGGAGGACGACGAACGTGGACAGCACGAGGATCCGCAGCACGGCAGTGACGCGGTCGGGCGAGTGGGCGGGTGTTGCGTGTGGTGCGAGCATGGCGCCTTCCGTCGTGTGAGTGTCCTCCGCGCAAAGCCGGTCACACCGACAGACCGCGGCGCCGGGAAGAACTCATCGGTGCTCACCGATCCTGTCCGCCCCGCCGCCCGAGCTCAAGCCATTTAACGCGCGCCGCGGGCCCGCGCCGGCACGGTCCCGGACCGCTTCCGTCCCTACGAGCCGGGGGTCTGACGGTCGGTGTCGGCGTTTCGGCCATCGGTGGGTGCTGCCACCGCCCTCTTCCGGCAGGGGTCGATGCATACAGCACGAACGCACATTCGCCTGCTCACGGGGTTCTGGCTGCGTCCGAAACACATGTGTTCGACACGCCGGGCGGCGTCGTTGAGCCACGCGACGCCCCAACTACTTCTCATGGAGCCCGCCTTGTACCCCGTGCCCGCCACCCTGACTCCCTTCCCTCCCACCGCCGACGCCGCGCCCGGTCGCCTCCGGCCCGGCGTCGCATCCGCCCTCCGCACCTCCGGTGCCTTCCGCCCGGCACATCCGGACACGAGGTGGGGGGCATGACGAGCGTCGGCAGTGACCCCTTGGCGGCCGCGGCGGGCGGCCCGTCGGACTCGGAGCAGCTGTTGTTCGGGGGCGAGCTCACGTACGACTACGGGTGGGGCGCCCACGACGGTGCCTGGCTGAAGCTGGGGTTGCGTGCGATGGCCGGCTCGCTGCCGAGGCAGGTCGCGGTGGCCGTCCGGCTGGCACGTGAGGCCGACCCGCGGGCCTTCGTCACGGTCGCCGTGAGCGAGGTCGCCCGGGGCATCGCCCAGGCCGTGTCCCTGATCGCGGTCAACGCCCTGCTCGTCGAGCTGCTCGCAGCCGGCGACATCACCGGCCGGCTCCGGGCGGCGCTGCCGTGGCTCGTCCTGGTCGCCGTCCTCGCGGTGATCGGCTCGGTGTGCCGGTCCGCGTCGTCCGCCGCCACGGGGATCCTGGAGCCGAAGGCTCAGCGGGTGGCGACCGAGCGCTATCTGGGCCTGGTGGCGCGGGTGGAGCTGGAGGCGATCGAGGACGACAGCTTCCACAAGCTCATGGACTCCGCCCAGTGGGGCGCCGACTCGGCACGGAGGATGGTCGGCTACTGCACCGCCGTGGTCACCTCCGCCATCTCACTGATCGCGGCCGCCGGCGTGCTGACCGTCCTGCACCCGGTCCTTCTGCCGCTCCTGGCCCTGATGGCGCTGCCGAGCGCCTGGGGTTCGCTGACCATGGCCCGGCACCGGTACATCAGCTGGCACCGCTTCGTCCAGCACGTGCGGGCCGCCAAGCTGATCAGCCAGCTGCTGATCAACCAGCAGGCAGCCGCCGAGATCCGGGTCCACGACGCGGCCCCCTTCCTGCTGAAGCACTTCCGGCAGATGGCCGAGACGAGCGAGCGGGAGCAGACCCGGCTCGCCTGGACGGGCGCCCGCACCAACCTGGTCGCGGACTCGGCGCGGGGCGTCGCGACCCTCACCACCTACGGCGTCCTCGGGCTGCTGCTGTGGCACGGGCAGACGGGCCTTGCCGTCGCCGGCACGGCGGTGCTGGCGATCCGTACGGGGGCGGCGAGCATCACCGACCTGGTCCTGCGCGTCACCGACGTCCAGGAGGAGGCCCTGTTCGTCGCCGACCTGGAGACGTTGTGCGAGGAGGCGCTCCGGCGCGCCATCCCCTCCGGCGGGCGCGCCCTGCCCGAGGACGCGGAGGAGATCCGGTTCGAGAGGGTGACCTTCACCTATCCGGGTGCCGACAAGCCGTCCCTGTACGAGGTCGACCTCGTCATCCCGCGGGGCAGGACCGTGGCCCTGGTCGGGAGGAACGGCTCGGGCAAGTCGACCCTCGTCCGGCTGCTGAGCGGTGCTCGGCTCCCCGACTCGGGCCGGGTGCTGTGGGGCGGCGTGAGTACGTCCGAAGCCGACCGCGCACAGGTCTTCGACCGCGTCGCGATGGTCGCCCAGGACTTCTTCCGCTGGCCGTTCACCGCCCGTGTCAACATCGGCATCGGCCGCAGTCACGCCGCGATGGACGACCGGACCATCGAGACCGCCGCGGCCCACGCGGGAGCCGACGAGGTGGTCAGGGGTCTCCCCCGCGGCCTGGACAGTCTGCTCTCCCGCGGCTACAAGGGCGGCCAGGAGATCTCCGGCGGGCAGTGGCAGAAGATCGGGCTCGCCCGAGCCCGCTACCGCAGCGGCACCCTCCTGATCGTGGACGAGCCGACCAGCGCGCTCGACCCCGCTGCCGAGCAACGGGTCTTCGACCAGATCCACCAGCTGTCGGGCGAGGGCCAGACCACGGTCCTGATCACCCACCGCCTCCACAGCGTCCGGCATGCCGACCTCATCTACGTACTCGACGAGGGCCGCGTCGTCGAGCACGGCACCTTCACCGAGCTCATGGACCCCACCGCCGCGGCCGGACTGTTCCGCGAGATGTACGAGCTGCAGGCCCGCCAGTTCCTGAATCCGCCCGTGCCGGCGCAGCCCGCCCCGGTCGACGTGGCAGCGAGCCCGGCTGCCGACAGCGTCGGGGAGGGGCAGGAAGGGTGATGCCGGACTCGGATCAGGCGACGTCGTAGGCTCTCAGCCGGTGTTGAGAGGGGATCGGTATGTGGAGGCGACATCTCGACCGGGCCGGGGTCAGGGAGCCGCTACGGCGGGACTACACGGAACAGCGCCGGGCGGTGCGGAGGTTCGCGGCGGCCGAGTACGCGGCCGCGCGGCTGCTGCTCCCCGCCGCGCTGCTGCCCCACGTCGTGGCCGCCGTCGCTTTCATGCACGACACCGACGACCGGATCGACCGCGGGGCACCGGACGTTCGTGCGGCCGCGCTCGAGGAGTGGGGCGGGCTCGTACGGAAGGCGTTCGCCGAGGGTGACTCCACGCTGCCCGTCTTGCGTTGTCTGGTGAACACCGCCGAGCGGCACCCGAGCATGCGCGCCCACGTGGACGCGTTCCTGCGGGGCTGCGAGCGCGAGGTGGCCTGGCGGACCATCGCGGACGAGGAGGAGCTGGAGCGGTATGTGCGGGAGTACTCGCTACCCGCGCTGATGCTCACGGCCTGTCTCCTCGCCCCCGCGGACGCGCCGGCACGGGCGGCGGCGTTCACGGACGGCTGTCACCGTCTCATCGGCGCGATGCAGCGCATCGACTTCCTGGAAGATCTGGCCGACGACGTGCGCGGGGGCCGGACCGGCGTCCCCGCCGACGCGGTGGTACGCCATGGCGCGGACCTCACCCGGCCCGATGCGGCGCTGGGCCGGCTCGTCCAGGAGCAGGCGGACCGGGCCGCCACCGGCCTCGCGGTGGCCGCCCCTCTGGCAGGCGTGGTGGACCCGCCGTTTCGGCCCTTCATCCGGGCCCTCGTGGGCGTCCAGGGCCTCCGCCTCGACGCGGTACGCCGGGCGGGCGCGTCGTTGGCGACGCACGGCTCCGGGCCCCCGGCGCCGGCGGCCGCCGTGCTCATGCTGCGGGAGACGGCGGCACGGGCGCGGGCGGGGATCTTCCGTGGCCCGAGAAGCGGAGTGGCGCACGGAGTGTGATCCCGACTGACCGGTGAGTCATGCGGGCGCCCGGGCGGGAGGCGTGGCTGTGATGCCCCGCACAGGAGCCACGTCACGTTCTAGGGGAGGTAGTACTGCGGGGTACCGCGGCGCCGTCCCCTGGCGGCCTGCGCACGACCTTCGGGGCATTTGCTACGTGATGGGGTAGTACGTCACATCCTTGCGCCGCACTCGGCGGGCCCCTAACCATGGCTGACGTTGCGGGGATCCCGGACGGGCCGGAGCGCAGAACGCGTTCGCCCGACCGCCAGCCGCCTCGCGGAGAGCAGCTTCCTGCACGTGCCGCGTTCGGCCCGCATCCCCATGTCGTCCCAAGATGGAGAGTCACTCGCGTATGACCGCCCCCACGCAGAACACCACCCGCCGCGTCACCCGATTCCGCAAGCTGTCCGTCGCAGGCATAGCCACCGCGGGTGCCGCGGCAGCGGCGCTCACGCTGGCCCCTTCGCCCGCTCAGGCCGCCCCGGTATCGGCGAGTGCCTCGGCGTCCCAGGTGTCGGTGGTGGACGCTGCGGTGGCGAAGAAGGCCAAGAAGGCGAAGAAGCAGTACGCCGACAACCTCGACGGCTGGATCAAGGAAGCCCTGGACATCATGAAGTCCGAGGACATCCCCGGCACCTACGAGGGCCTGCACCGCAACATCATGCGTGAGTCCTCCGGCAACCCCGACGCCCAGAACAACTGGGACGTGAACGCGCAGAACGGCACGCCGTCGAAGGGCCTGCTGCAGGTCATCCAGCCCACGTTCGACGCCTACCACGTCCCGGGCACCCCGCACGACCTGACCGACCCGGTCGCCAACATCACGGCCGCCGCCAACTACGCCGCCGACAAGTACGGCTCCATCGACAACGTCGACTCCGCCTACTGATCGGTCCTTCCCCTGCCCCGCAGCCGCCTCGGCGGCGGCCGTGACGGGGAGACACGACGAGGGGTCCGGCCTGGCCGGGCCCCTCGTCGTTTCATTCTCCGAGCGCGAACGACGCTCGTTCCCGCCACCTCGTCCCGTCGTGGACGATGAGCTCGACCGAGACGCGCGACGTGAACGGGAGCTTGCCGGAGAGGTCGGCCTCGATCTCTTCCATGACGGCGTCTCCCCGGCCCGGGCTGAGGGGTCGACCTGCCGACCGCCGGCTCCGCCTCCGGAATCCGGACGATGAGCGCCGTCATACCCGCCTGAACGCACGGGTGCTGTCGTCTGCCATGGCACCGGATGGTGTCACCACTGCCACGGACAGCGCCGCGCCATTTCCGCTGGGCCTCCGCCGATCAGACCGTGGGGCGTCGCAGCACGTCAGCGGGCTCCCAGTCGCCTTTCCAGAATTCTTCGAGCCCACGCTCGTCGATGAACTGCCGTTCCGCTTCGTGGATCGGGTACATCCCCTGGATGTTGATGACGTCGTGACCCTCATGTCCTGGAACACCGACGTCGATGCCCAGGTAGTCGTCTCTGTCGAGGACCATCGGCGCGAACACGCAGAACGCCGTCATGTCCGACTCGGGAACGATTCGTTCTCCGAAGTCGATGGTGCTGCCGTAACTGAAGGGGCAGGTGCCACGGAGCTGCTCGGCAAGGAAGCCCACGGCGTGGGCCCAGATCACGTTGGTCGAGTTCACGCTGAGACAGAGCTCGGGCGAGCCGTGACGCCAGTCCGGGTGCTCTGCCAGCGACACGCCGTAGGTCAGCGTCGTGAGAAGTCCTGCCGGGAGGTCGTCGTACACGATCTCCGTGACACCCGGGAGGCCCTGCTTGGTCGACTCGACAGGGAAGAACCGAGGCTCGCTCCCCCCTGACATCCGATCAAGATGGGCTAGGTACGTCTCTACGCGACTGGGCATGCGACCAGCCTGCACGATCGCCCGCACGTGGGCGCCACCGGGGCGTTCTCAGGGGCCTTCGTCGAAGAGCCCGGCCTCCACCTGGAAGGCCAGCGTCTGCAGCACCTCGGTCGAGGAGATGTCGCTCCGTCCGCTGTCGTGCGTCATGGCCAGGCTGGTGAACGCCAGGGTGAAGCCGGCGACCATGGTCTGCAACGCGGGTCCGAGAGCGGAAGCGACAAGCCGGGCGACCTCCTGCGGAGTGGCATCGGCCGGCACTCTGATGGCGGGGAGCATCTCGTTCAGCATCTGCGTCACCACGCTGGACCCGGACTCGGAGCTGCTCTCCTCCTCACCGGCCTCCGCGGCGCGACGGATCTCTGCAGCCTCCGTCAGGATGCCGATCACTCGCTTCAGAACCTCAGCTCGCTGCATCCAACAGAGCCTATGCCCATCACGGACGACCAGTCTCGTCTCCCTGCTGACCCACGCCCGGACATGGGGCGACGGCCGGGGTCCCTGCGGCCGGTGGCGCCATCGGCCACCGCCCGCCCCGGGACAGGTCAGGCCACGTGCGAGCCGGCCGAGTCGGCCTCCGGTCCCCGTCTGGCTATCAGTCGGTAGGCGTTCGTCAGCCGCAGCCGGCCGGCGAGCGGGCGGGCCGCCAACCGGTCCAGGGTGGTGGCCGCCAGCAGCAGGGGGATCCCGGCGAGCAGGACGGCCGTCCTCGCAGCGCGGCGCCACGGCCCGGGTGGGGAGGACAGCCACGGCAGGTCCTCCCGTGGGGCGAGCGCGTCCAGGGCGATCCATGTGGCGGCCACCAGGTCGACCGCGTCGTGCGCCTCGGTGCGTTCCTCGGCGAGGACCGTGAACCCCGTCTCGGTCAGCCGGCGGCGCAGGTTGGCCGCCGGTGCGAGGTGCAGATGCTGCGGCTGGAGCCAGGGCAGCCACCAGCGGCCCAGCAGCCGCGCGAACCGGCTCTCGGGATCCGGTACGTCGATCACGAGCAGCCCGCCCGGCCGCAGCACGGTGTGCGCGGCCTCCAGTTCCCGCCAGGGGTCGGTGGAGTGCTCCAGGTAGTGGAACATGCTCACCACGTCGTACGAGCAGGCCATCGGCTCGGCGAGCTCGGGGAACGTTCCCCGGTGGCCCCGGCGAACGCGGCCGGCCCGCTCGGCGAGTTCAGCGCCTTCGGAGCGGTCCAGGCCGTCGAAGGCGACTGCCGGGAGGACGCTCCGGGCGTTCTCGCAGAAGTGGCCGTGTCCGGTGCCGACGTCCAGCCACTCGGCGGCGGCTCCCGCGAGGTACGGCTGCAGGGACTTCGCCCGGGAGCGGTAGGCCGCGGTGCGCCCGCCGAACAGCCCGCCCAGACGCTCCTCGCCGAGGCCGTCGTAGAAGTCCCGGTAGTAGAAGGCGAGTCCGCGCTCGTTCAGCCGGGGATTCTGGAAGAGGTGGCCGCAGTCGTGGCAGCGGTCGAGGATGAACACGCCGGGCTTGTGCTGGAGCAGGTCCGTGGTGCGCAGATGCTCGCCGAGCCGGGGCGAGCCGCACCAGGGACACACCAGGGCGCGCGGTGCGAAGAAGCCGGCGGTGCCCTCGGCCAGATCCTTGCCGTACGCGGAACGCAGCGCGGCCACCCGCAGCGTACGAGCCATGCGGGACACGGAACTCATGCCTCCTCCTTCCGGCCGTCGGCCAGTCGTTCCAGATGGCGGGCGGCAGCCGTGGCGCCACCGGCGCTGCGGAAGGCCCGCGCGATGGTGTGGGCCGCGTCCCGGGGACGTGGATCGGTCAGGACCGTGTCGACGGCCGCCCCGATCGTGTCCGCGGACGCCCGGCCGAAGCGGATCCTTACGCCGGCCCCCGCGTCGGCCACCTGCGCGGCGACGACCGGCTGGTCGTCCCGGATCGGTGCCACGACCAGGGGGACGCCGTGCCACAGCGCCTCGCACACCGTGTTGTGCCCCGCGTGGCAGACGACGGCGTCGGCGTGCGCGAGCAACTCCAGCTGGGGGACCACGGGCAGGGTGATGACATCGCGATCTCCGGGTCCGGTGCCGAGGGTGCCTTCCGGATCGACGACGACGGCCTGCACCCGGTGGGACCGGGCCCGCAGTGCCTGGGCCGCCCGGTCCAGGAAACGCGCCCCGACATCGGTGTTGGCGGTGCCCAGGGTGACCAGGACCAGTGGCCGTCGCGGATCGAGCCGCTTCCAGGGAAACGCGGCGGCGGAAGGCCGGGCGGTCAGGGACGGGCCGACCCAGCGCACCCGGTCGCCGCCCCGCGCGGGAGGCCCCGCCAGCTCCGGGGTGCTGAAGGCGAGCACGAGGTACGGGGAGAAACGCGGATCGCCGCTCCCCGCCGGATCGCCGATCCGGGAACGAAGCTCACCCAGCAGGGCGGCGTTCCAGGCGGCGACGCGGGGCATCGACGCCAGAGCGTCAGTGAACTCGGCCGAGGTCGTCGCCGAGGTGGCCCACGGCAGCCCCAGGTCCTCGGCCACGAGGGCGCCTGCGAGTGCCTGCTGGTCGGCGACGACCACGTCGGGCCGGAAGGCGTCGACCGCCCGCCGTACGCCGGGCGCCATCGCCTCGGCGAGCGGGACGAGGAAACGCTCCCACAGGAACCGCAGCGCCTCAGGGCCGCGGATCTCCGAGGGCCGTACGCTCTGCTCCGATCCCCCTGCGGCCGCCCCGTCCGGCGGGCACGGATGGACGGTCGCGTCCCTGCCCGCGAGACGGCGGACGAGGAGCGGCTCCCCCGCCCACGCCACCTGGTGACCCCGGGAGGTGAGCGCCGCCGCGACACCCACGGCCGGGTTGATGTGCCCGACCAGCGGCGGCACGACGAACAGGAAACGGCTCACCGGGCACGCACCGCGTGGCCCTCGGCCGGCCACGGGTGCCGGCCCACCCAGTCCAGGACGAGATCGCGTACCCGGCCGGGCGCCTCCACCAGGACCGAGTGCTGGTGGCCGGGGAGCGACTCGGTCGCGCCGTGCGGCAACAGCGACCGCATCCGCGGTGCCTGGGCGGCCAGATCGGAGTCGGCACCGTAGAGGGCGAGGACCGGGCAGCGGATCGCGCGCACGTCGTCGTCGCCCAGGACCGCGCTCGCCGGGATGTCCCAGGCGAGGGTGGTGTCACGGACGAGCCTGCCGGCGGATTTCGCCAACCGGGCGGTGTGACCGCCGTGATGGGCGGTGATCCAGTCGAGGGCGGCGCCCTCGTTCACACTCATCTCGTGGCGGACCCGCTCCAGCAGCCCTCCGAGCTTGACCGCCCAGGACGGGGTGGCCGGCTCCGACTCGATCACCACCATGCCGGCGACCCGTTCCGGCCGGAGCAGCGCGTACCCGAACGCGACCGTACCGCCGAAGGAGTTGCCCACCAGATGCACCGGGTTACGGATGTCGAGTCGGTCCAGGAGTGTGTCCAGGTCGTCGACGAACGCCCCTAGCGTGTAGCCGCGCTCCGGCCGCCCGCTGCGGCCGTGGCCCCGGTGGTCGTACATGATCACGTCCAGGCCGGCGGCCGCGAAGGCCGGAGCGACGGTGAAGTAGTAGCTGGCCAGACTGTCGGTGAGCAGCCCGTGGAGCAGGACGACCGTGGCGTCCTGGGTGGAGGCAGCATCCTCGGCGGGGCGGGCGGGCAGACGCTGGACGTGCAACCGGACGTCGCCGGTGTCGACGATCGCCATGGTTCAGTCCCGCCCCTCGGCCTTCAGGCACATGCAGATGTGCTCGACGAGCCGGCCCACACCGAGCTCGATGATCTCCTCCAGCTCCATGGAGGCCACGAACTCGGCGAAGTTGACGCTACGGCCGTAGCGGTCCTGGAGCAGGCCGGCGAGCGTGACGAGGTCGATGCTCTCCAGTTCGAGGTCGCGGCCGAAGCGGGTCTCCATGGTGATCTCGGTGCTGTCGAGTTCGTACTCCACCAGGACCTGTTCGATCATGTCCGTCAGTTCGGCGAGAACCGCTGCCTCGTCCGCCCGCGCGGACTCGGAGGACTGGGTGGTCGTCACGTCTGATCCCTCTCGTCACGTTCGGTGCCCGCCCCCGGCTGCTCCGGGTCCGGGCCGGTGGTCCAGGCCACGACGTACGCGCGCGGTGGCAGCCCGGGCGGATTGGCGACGCGTTCGCAGCTCACCCGGTACGTACGGGTGGGCGCGTTCGGCGGGTGCACGGTCACGGTCAGCCGGTTCCCTTCCGCGCCCGTCACCTCGAAGGCGCGCGGCCGCCCGCCCAGACCTGTGCCCTCGGCTTTGGCGACCGCTTCCTTCGCCGCCCAGAAGCGCGTGAACCAGAGCGCCGCCTGCCCTCCTCCCCTGCCGCCTCCGTCTCCGCCGACGGCCTGGCGGGCCTTCAGCAGTTCCTGTTCGGCGGGGGAAAGCACGGTGGCGACGGTCGACCCGGTGGGCTCGGCGACCTCCTCGATGTCGATGCCCACGCCGCACCCCGGGGCTCCGGCGCCCTCGCCCCCGCCCGTGGGCGGATGCCGCGCGAAGGCGACGCCGGCCTCGGCGCAGTGGGCTATCGACACGTCCAGCGGCGGGAGTTCCCGTCCGTGGCGGCCGGTGACGTACGGACGACCCGACACCTCGTTGCCGACGAGGAGCTCACCGGGGTACACCGGCCCCTCCCCGCCCGCCCACAGCAGGCGGCGCACGGCGTCCTTGGCCGCGATCCGGCCGAGCAGCCACTGGCGGCGGCTCCGCGGTGACCGCTCCGCGTACGCCGAGCGTTCGGGGCCGCCCAGTGCGTTGCGCATGATCAGCTCCCGTGAGGCCAGGTCGGGCCACCGCTCGAAGACCAGTGACCAGCCGCCGGGGCGAGCGGAGGAGAGGGTGTTGCGGTCCGGGAACCGCTCCACGGGCCGGGTGTGGGGGTCGTTGTCGAAGCGCCGGTCCTGCCAGCCGGTCAGATGCGCCCACACCCGCCCAGAGACGGTGAGTACCGCGTCCGCCTCGAGGACCGTGTCGGTGAGGGACACGATCCGGATCACACATTCCACCGGTGTGCCGGGGGCCGGGTGAGGCCCGAAGAAGCGCATGTGTCGCATCCGCACCGGGAAGACCACGGTGCGCTCGGTGTGCGTCGCCATGATCCAGTAGCCGAGTACCTGTCCCACGTTGTCCAGCAGGGCTCCGGGTGCCGGCGGCGTGGTCAGCGTGGCGCGAACGTGCCGGTCGCCGATGGCGGTCAGCCGCGTCATGCCCTGGTACGACGGACCGTGGAACATCCACCGCTCGCGGTAGACCTGCTCGGCGGTGTGCGCGGGCACGCCCTCGGAGCCGGGGTCGGGGGGCGGAGGGGCGGGTGGCGCCTCGGGGTGACGGTCCGCCAGCTCCACCACGGCGCTGGCGTCGGGGCCGAACGACACCGCGACCCGGTCCGGCCCCCGCGAGGTCACGGTGACGGGCACGTCCACGGGATCGGCGGCCGTGAGCCACCGGTCGAAGCACGCGTCGTGCACCGCCACGGCCACGCTGCCCGGCACGGCCCGCTCGGCCGCGGCCATCAGGTGCGCCACGATCGTGGTGGCCGGCACCACGGGCCAGCGGTCGGCGACGTCCGGCCAGCCGGCGCGCTGCGGGAAGAAGCAGTGGTCGAGCAGGTACGGCATCTGATCCACCCCGACCCGCACGTGCTCGTGCCGGACCGAGCCGGGCACCCCCGCGTCGGCCGACGCGGACCCGGCCGACGCAGACCCTGGCGACGCGGACCCTGGCGACGCGGACCCTGGCGAGATGGGCACGGCCTGTTCCGGCACGGGCGGTACGGGCACGGGCGGTACGGGCACGGGCCGTACGGGCACGGGCGGCCGGGGCGTGCCCGCCGCGGTCATCAGGGTCGCGGCCGTCTGCGCGGTCTCCCTCAGCAGCGCCGACAGTTCGCCGGCCAGCGGCGACACGGTCGCGACGGGTTGGAGAGCGGCAGCCGGATCCGCGGCCGGATCCCGGGTCAGCGCGGCCGCGAGCGCCGGGTCCGGCGCCAGGTTCACCAGTGCGCCGCCCAGGTCGAGACGGACACGGCGGCCGGCGGCCGCCGGGACGGACGGGGACGACGGGACACCACCCCCACGGGCCCGCGACGTGTCCACGCGACGGGGGTCGGTCTCCGCCCCGGCCGTCCACAACGCGGTGGCCACCCTTCGGAGCTGCGCGAGGCCGGAGCGGTGCGGGGAGTTGGCGGCGACGACCAGGTGGTCCCGACGGGCCAGGGTGTCACCGACGAGGGAACCGAGCTGCCCCGGCCCGGCCTGTACGAAGACCCGGATACCCGCTCCGTACAGAGCCTCGGTCAGCTGCCGGAAGCGGACCGGTTCGAGGAGATGGCGGACGAACAGGGCGCGGACCGCGGCCTCCTCCGTGGGGAAAGGGGACGCCGTCGTGCCCGACCAGACAGGTACGTGAGGGGCCCGCAGCCGCATTCCGCCGGCGGCCGCCTTGATGGGCCCCAGGCGCGGTTCGAGCATCGGGGTGTGGAAGCCGGAGCGGAACGGCAGGACGCGGACGAGGACGCCTTCGGCGCGCAGTCCGGCCGCGAACCTCTCCACGGCCTCGGGAGGCCCGCAGACCATCGACTGGTTCGGGGCGTTGTCGTGGGAGAGGACGACGGACCGGTGACCGCCTTCGGCCAGGAGGCGGGTCACCCGGTCCGCGTGGGCGCCCACGGCGGCGTACGCGAGGTCGACGCCGCGGACCGACTCGGGGTCGAGGGCGGTCATGAAGGAGTCGACGGCCGCCTCTTCGTAGAGCCCGCCGACGGCCATCGCGGTCCATTCGCCGACACTGTGCCCGGCGACGGCGTCGGGGACGACGCCGATGCGGCGCAGGGCCGTGTCGAGCAGCCGTCCGACGGCCACGACACCCAGCCCGTGCCGGCCGAGGCCGCCGCCGGGCTCGCGCACCCGGGCGTCGGGATCCGGCAGCGGCGGCGCGGGGAGGGGCGGCCGGGGCAGCCCGAAGTGGTCGGCTATGTCGTCGACGCGGGGCGCGAACTCCCCTTCCAGGCCGGGGAAAAGGAAGGCGGTCCCGCCCCTCGGCCCGCCGCCGAGCAGGGGGCCGGGTCGGAACCAGACGTCGTTGCGACCGTGCCAGGCCTCCCCCTTGGCGACGACGCGGCGGGCCAGTGCGAGCCGCTTGGGCGTCGCGCCGACGATGCCCAGGCGTACGGGTCCTGCGTCTCCGCCGGGCGGGGTTCGCGGGTCGGCGGCGTCCAGCAGCGCGCTGAGCTCCCCGGGTGTCGCCGCGCTGAGCAGCAGCACGGGTTCGCTCTCCTCGACCACGGCCCGGCGCCGCCCCGCCCCGGCGGCGCGGGGCGACGCCATGAGGGACGGGCCACCTGAGGCCGCGGGCGCCTGTTCAAGGACGACGTGGGCGTTGATGCCACCGAAGCCGAAGGCGTTCACGGCGGCCCTGCGCGGCCGCCCGGGCCCGTTCACCCAAGGAACCGCCCGGGAGATCGGGGCGAACCGGGTGGAGGCCAGCGCCGGATGCGGGTCCTCGCAGTGCAGGGTGGGGAGCAGCGTGCCGTGATGGACGGCGAGGGCGGCCTTGACCAGTCCCGCGACGCCCGCCGCCGGCATGGCGTGCCCGATCATGGACTTCACCGAGCCGATCACCGGCCGGCCCCCAGGATCGGCCCGGTCCGCCAGATCCGCCAGATCCGCCCGGTTCGGCCGGTCCTCGGGGCCCGCGGGGTCCGTCGCCGCCGACCCCGGCAACGCCGTTCCCGGCGGCCCGAACACCTCACGCAGGGTGGCCAGTTCTGCGGCGTCACCGGCCGGGGTGCCGGTGCCGTGGGCCTCCAGCAGACCGAGCGATCCCGGCTCTGCGGGATCGAGTCCGGCGGCCCGCCACGCGGCCCGGACCGCGCGGGTCTGCCCGGCCGGATCGGGATTGACCAGCCCTGAGGTGCGGCCGTCGCTGCTGACACCGGTGCCCCGGATGACGGCGTAGACGCGGTCGCCGTCCCTCTCGGCGTCGGCGAGACGCTTGAGCACGACCACTCCCGTGCCCTCACCGATGAGGATGCCGTCCGCGCCCCGGTGGAAGGGCCGGATCCGTTCACTGGGCGAGAGCGCGCGCAGCTGCGCGAAGACGCTCCACAACGTGATGTCGTGGCAGTGGTGCACACCTCCGGCCAGCATCACGTCGCAGCGTCCGGAGACGAGCGCGGCCACCGCCTGGTCCACGGCCAGCAACGACGAGGCACACGCCGCGTCGACGGTGTAGGCCGGACCGCGCAGATCGAGACGGTTGGCCACGCGGGAGGCGGCGAGATTGGGCACCAGACCGATGGCGTCCTCCGGCCGGCCGGGCCCGAGGCGGTCGGTGAACGCCTCCCGTACGCGCTCCAGTTGCTCCTCGTCCAGGCCGGGCACCAGATCACCGAGTGTGCGGACGAGTTGCCGGGCCGTACGGACACGCTGGTCGAGGCGGACCAGGCCGGGCGTGAGGTAGCCACCGCGGCCGAGGACGATCCCGACCCGGTCGCGGTCGGGAAGGCGCTCCGTACCGCCCGCGTCCGCAAGGGCGCTCGCCGCGACGTGCAGGGCGATCAGCTGGTCCGGCTCCGTACCGGGCACCGAGGTCGGCATGATGCCGAACCGGGTGACGTCGACCTCCGCGACGGCGTCGACGAAGCCGCCGCGCCGGCAGTACACCCGGTCGGCCGCGGCCGGTTCCGAGGCGCTGCCCGGGTGGTAGTACGCAGGGTCCCAACGCCCCGGGGGCACATCGCCGATCATGTCGGCGCCGGCGGTGAGGTTCTGCCAGTACGTCGCCAGGTCGGGTGCGCCGGGCAGCATCACCGCCATGCCGGTGATGGCGACGGGCGCATGGGCGGCACCTGCGTACGAGAGTGGCCTGTGAGCGGCGTCCGTGTGCGAGACCGGCGCGGCGGCGGCCCCTTGCTGAGCCGGGAGGGCCATCTCACCACTCCGAAGCGGTGTGGACGACCGAGCGGACCGTCTCCTCGCCCCAGGCCAGCTCCCGCAACAGCGCCAGGGCGCCCTCCTCCGGATCGATGAGCGTGATCCCGCGCCGCGCGTAGCTGCGGGCCAGCTCGGGACCGACCATGCCGGTGTGGTCGTCGGACGGTGCCCACGGACCCCAGTGGACCGTCAGCGCACGTCGGCCCGTCCGTGCGGCCCAGGCGGCGCCGATGGTTTCCAGGGCGTCGTTGGCGGCCGCGTAGTCGGCCTGACCACGATTGCCGAGTACGGCGGCGACGCTGCCGAACAGCACGGCGAACGACGGCGGCCGGGGCAGCTGGTCGACGGCGGCGAGGAGCGCCGTCGCGCTGTCGGTCTTGGTGCCGTACACGCGCCCGAACGACTCGGGAGTCTTCTCCTCCATGAGCCGGTCCTCGATGATCCCGGCGGCGTGGATCACGCCGTCGACGCGGCCGTACTCGGCATGGATCTCCTTGACCGCCTGGAGCACGGCGGCGGAGTCCCGGCAGTCCAGGCTTCGGTACCGGGCCCGGCTGCCCGCGGCACGCAGCGCGTCCAGCGTCGCGCTCACCTCACGCCGGGCCAGGATCAGGTCGGCGGCACGCTCGACCGCGACGGGGCTGTCGTAACGCCCGGTGCCCGCGAGTACGGACCGAAGTGCGGATCTGTCGGGGGCGCCTGCGGTCTCCGGGGCCTCAGGCCCGTCGGGCGCCGGAGTGCGCCCCAGGAGCTCGATGCGACACCTTGAGGCGGTCGCGAAGGCGCCCACGCACCGCGCCGTGATTCCGCGGGCTCCGCCGACGACGATCACGACACTGTCCCGGTCGAGGCCCAGCGCCTCCGCCTCGGCGGCGCCTTCGCCCGAGGGGCCGGCTCCCGTGGTGCCGAGCGCGCCGAGCGGCGTCGCGGTGAGCTCGGGGGCGAACCGCCCGGCCGGGGTGCGTACGACGACGGGCAGGGCGTCGTCCGCGAGGAGTTCGGCCACCAGCGCGTCCGCCGCGTGGGCGGAGGCCTCGGCGGTTCCCGGGTCCAGCGCGACGCAGCGTACGCCCACGGCCGGGTACTCCCGGGCGGCGGTCCGCAGGAGGCCGTCCACTCCGGCGGCCCGGACCCCGTCCGCCGCGCGGGCCAGGAGCAGCCGTCGGGGCGCGCGCAGAAGGAGCTCCCGTACGAGGGTGAATCCCGCGGGCAGGAACGGTGCGCCGTCCTCCCCCAGGGCCGCCAGGAGGACGACACCGTCCAGAGAATCGTCCACCTCGCCCGGCGCGACATCGCCGTCCAGGACGACCGCTTCGGCGCCCAGTCGGGTCAGACGGGCGGACAGTTCCGCCGCGACACCGCGGAAGGAACCGGTGCCGTCGCCGAGCAGGGCGTACCGCGACCCGGCCGGCACGTCCGGTCCGGCTCCCGGTTCCGGCGCGGGAACAGGAACGGGCACCGGCAGCATCCGCAGGCGGCGGGGCGCGGCGATACGCGGCGCGTCGTCCGGGGCACCGTCGGGTCCGGATGCGGTGGGGCCGGGCGCCAGGCTGGGAGCGGTGGGTCCGGCAGGGGCCGGGGAGGCCTGCCCACCGGGGCCGGCCACGCGGCTGAACATCCAGCGCGCGATCGCCGACGCCGTCCGGGCACCCGTGAGCTCCTCCAACTCCCCGTCGTCCAGAACCGGCGCGGAGCCGGCGGCGGCGCCCAGGCGTCTGGCCAGTTCACCGGCGATCTCGGCGCGCTTGATGGAGTCGACGCTCAGGTCGGCCTCCAGGTCGAGGCCGGGCTCCACCATGTCGAGGGGGTAGCCGGTGCGCTCGCTGATGAGTTCCAGGACCGTGCGCAGCACCCCCTCCTCGGAGAGGTCCCCGGCTGGGGCGCCTCCGGCCGCCGCCGGTGGAGGTGGTGCGAGCGTCTGCGCGGGGACGGGGGTGTGCACGGCGAGCTCGGCGTACGGCGGCACGGCGGCCGGGCGGCCAACCGGCTCCTGAGGTGCCGTCGGTACACGCAGAGGGGGGCTTTCTCCCGGAGCGACGCCGAAGTAGGCGAGCAGGACGTCGCGTTGCGCGGAGATCATGTCCCGGCTGGTCCGGAGGAATTCGGCGATCAGGGCATCGGCCTCACCGGCCGGGGTCTGACCGGGGTTCGATGTCACGGGCGTCTCCACGACTCGTCTGGCCGGCGCGAGGGCGCCGGGGAGCGGATCGCCGGCGGCGGTGCGGACGAGGTGCCCGTCCACCGTCCAGCCGGGTCGGCGCGGTGCGGTTGCCTGCTCGTCGCCCCTGCCGCCGTCGCCGTCGATGCCGCCGTCGCGGTCGATGTCGGCGGCGTCACGGCCCCGGAACATCCAGTCCGTCGCCACCGGAAGCCCGGCGGCGGCGAGCCGGGCGAGCGCGTCCAGGAGGCCGGCCAGGCCGCTGTCGGCACGCGGCTCGCAGGCGACGACACGGTGCGGGCGCCCGCCGAGGATGTCGGTGACGAGGCGGGTCAGGACGCGGCCGGGCCCCACCTCGACGAAGGTGCGCGCACCGGCCTCGTACATCGCCTCGATCTGCTCCACGAAACGCACCGGGGCGCCGATCTGGGCGGCTAGCTCGTCGCGTACGAGGTCGGGGTCGGACGTGTAGGGGCGGGCGGTGCGGTTCGCCCACAACGGGAACTCCGGTGTGTGCAGAAGCTGTTGCTCAAGGGCCCGCCGGAAGACGGGACCGGCGGCGGCGAGCGGCGGACTGTGGAAGGCGCAGGCGACCGGCAGCCGCTTCGCGCCGTGTCCGGCGTCCCGCAGCCTCACCAGTGCCGCTTCGACGGCGGCCGTCTGGCCGGACAGGACGCTCTGCCGTGGGGCGTTGTGGTTGGCGACGACAAGGCTGTCCGGCAGCGGACTGCCGAGGGCCCCGTGGATCTGCTCGGGTGTGGCGGCGACGGCGGCCATGGCACCGGGGTCGTCGCCGGCCGCGTCGAGGATCGCCGCCGCGCGCGCTGCGCTGAGGCCGGGCAGGGCGTCGGGGTCGAGGACGCCCGCCGCGCACAGGGCGACCAGCTCGCCGTAGCTGTGGCCGGCGGCCAGATCGGGGTGGACACCGGAGCGGGCGAGGAGGTCGTGCACGGCGAGTTCGACGATGCCCAGGGCGGGCTGGGCGGCCCGGGTGTCCGTCAGGGCCCGCCGGGCGCGTTCCCGCGCGGAGTCGTCGAACGTGTCGGGCGGGTAGAGGGTGTTGGCGATGTGGGCCCCGTCGCCGGTGTGCAGCCGCCGGCCGAGTTCCGGGAAGGCTGTGAACAGGTGCGCGGACATGCCCGGGCGCTGGCTGCCCTGCCCCGGGAACAGGAACGCCGTGAGGCCGGGGGCGACGGCTTCCTCCCCCGCGAGGTGGACCCCGAACGGCGGGCCTCCCGGACCGGTGGCCGGCCGGACCCCCGTCGCGCCCTCGTGCCCTGCGGGGCGGGACGCGGCAGCCCCGTCGGACACCTCCGAGTCCAGGGCGGAGAGGGCGTGCCCGAGCTGTCGGCACAGCCCGGCCACGTCGTGGGCGACGAAGGCCGTGTGCACGCGCCCGTGGGCGCGGCCCGCGCGGTGCGAGGCCGTGGCGGCGAGGTCGCGAAGCCGCCACGGGGCGGTGCCCGCCTCGGCCGCGGCGGCGAGGTCGAGCAGCTCGGCGACCGCGTGGCGGGCCGCCGCACGCGTGGGGCCCCGGAAGGTGAACAGTTCCACCGGCCAGAGGTCCCGGGCGTGGACGGGCGGCGGCGCGTCGCCGTCGTGCGCGGCGAGGACGACGTGGAAGTTGGTCCCGCCGAAGCCGAAGGCGCTCAGGCCCGCGAGCCGCTGTCCGGGCGGGGCGGGCCACGGCAGTGCCTCCCGGTGGAAGACGAACGGACTCGCGTCCTCCTTCCACACGGAGAGGGGCCGCTCCAGATGCAGGGTGGGCGGCCGTACCCCGGTGTGCAGGGCGAGCGCGGTCTTGATCAGCCCGGCCAGTCCCGCGGCGCACTTGGTGTGTCCGATCTGCGACTTCACCGACCCCAGGACGCATGCTCCGCGTGCGGCACCCGCCTGGTCGAACACGTCGGTGAGTACGCCCAGTTCGGTGCGGTCACCCACGACGGTGCCGGTGCCGTGCGCCTCCATGAGGGTGACCTGCGCGGGCGAGACCCCTGCATTGCGGTAGGCGCGTTCCAGCGCGGCCCGCTGTCCTTCCGGCCGCGGGGCGGTCAGCCCGAGGGAGCGGCCGTCGCTGGAGCTCCCGACCCCCTTGATGACGCCGTACACACGGTCGCCGTCGCGTTCGGCGTCCGCGAGCCGCTTGAGGACGACGCAGGCGACGCCCTCACCGAGGGCGATGCCGTCGGCGCTCTCGTCGAAGGGCCGGGAGCGGCCGGTCGGGGAGAGCGCGTGCACGGAGGTGAACAGGGCGTAGTCGTTGATGCCGTTGTGCAGGTCGGCGCCCCCGCACAGCATCAGGTCGCTGGTGCCGAGGACCAGTTCCTTGCAGGCGGCGTCGACGGCCGCGAGGGAGGAGGCGCAGGCCGCGTCGACGGTGTAGTTGGCGCCGCGCAGATCCAGACGGTTGGCCACCCGCCCGGAGATGACGTTCGCGAGCATGCCGGGGAAGGAGTCCTCGGTGAGCCGCGGCAACTGCTCGTCCAGCTCGGCGGGGAGGTGACCGTAGTAGGAGGGGAGCACCGCGCGCAGGGTGGCGGCGTTGGCGAGGTCGCTGCCCGCCTCGGCGCCGAAGACCACACCGGCCCGCGTACGGTCGAACTCCCGCCCCTCCTCCCCGTACCCGGCGTCCAGGAGGGCGCGCCGGGCTGCTTCGAGCGCCAGGAGCTGTACGGGCTCGATGCTGCCCAGCGAGGCCGGCGGGATCCCGTACCGCAGCGGGTCGAAGGGGATCCGGGGCAGGAAGCCGCCCCACCGGGAGGCGCTCATGGCCCCCGCCTCCGTGGAGTGGTGCACGGCGGGATCCCAGCGCTCCGGGGGGACTTCGGTGACGGCGTCGTGCCCGTCGAGGACGAGCGCCCAGAAGGCGGCCAGGTCCGGCGCCTGCGGGAACATGCAGGCCATGCCGACGATCGCGACGTCCAGGGGGGCGGCGGCGGGCACGGCCGCGGTCACCTGCGCCGCGGCCCGGTCCGCGTCGGATGCGAGGCGCTCGCGGAGGCCGGCCGACCGTCTGCCGAGAAAGGCGGCCGCGTCGTCGGTGACAGACGTGTGGAGTGCGGCGATCGTGGTGGTCGTCGTGCGCAGCACCGCGACTTCGCCCGCCATGAACATCCCCTCGGCGTACTGGCGGGACTCGTCCACGGGTGCCAGGTCTCCGGCGGCGGTGCGCTCGACGCCTTTGCTGGCGATGCGCAGCCGGCCGACGTTGAGGCGTTCCAGCCGCTCCCACACCTCGCGCCCGGGGACGTCTTCGGCGCGCAGGGCGGCCTCCAGGTCACCGAAGCCGTCGCTGAACGGGCTGGGGACGCAGCGGGTCGCGTGCCCGGGGGCGGTCCTCAGCAGGGCGGTCCGCTCGGCGGCGAGGACCTGCCTCTGGAAGAGCGGTTGCAGGGCGCCGCACGTGACGGCTTCCTCGGTGAACAGGTAGGCGGTGCCCATCAGGACGCCCACCGCGCAGCCCCGTACGGTGAGGGGGGCGGCGAGGGCGGCGACCATGGCGGCGGAGCGGGCGTCGTGGACACCACCGGCGAACAGCACCTCGACCCCTGCCGCGCCCTGTGGGTCCTGGTCCGTCCAGTCGCCGATCACGGCCAGTTGGGCCTCCCAGAGCGGGAAGCTGTTGCGGGGTCCGACGTGGCCGCCGCATTCGGCGCCCTCGAAGACGAACCGCCGGGCGCCCTGCTCCAGGTACTGGCGCAGCAGCCCGGGCGAGGGCACGTGCAGGAAGGCCTTGATGCCGTCGGCCTCCAAGTCCTGTGCCTGCGACGGCCGGCCCCCGGCGATGATCACGTGCGTGGGCCGGTGGGCGCGTACGGCCTCCAGCTGGGCGGCGCGCGTCTCCTCGGGGGCGAAGCCGAGCACGCCGACGCCCCAGGGCCGGCCGGCCAGTGCGGCGCCCGCCTCGGCCAGCAGGGCGTGGGCCTGGTCGCGGCCGGCGAGCGCGAGGGCGACGACGGGCAGGCCTCCGCCGTCGGACACCGCGGCGGCGAAGCCGGCACCGTCGCTGACCCGGGTCATGGGGCCCTGGACGATCGGCAGTCGGGTGCCCAGTGCGCGGCTCATGGGCGATCCGGGACGCAGGACGTCCGCGGTTCCGTCCCCCTCGACGGCGGCCGACACCGCGTCGGCGACGGCGCGGACGGCGCCCGCGGCGTCGCCGTACCGTTCGGCGAAACGGACTGCGAGAAAACCGTCCTGGCCGACGGGCAGCAGTTGTGTTTCCGGGTCCCGGCCTCCGAGCAGGGCCGCCACGCGCTTCGGATCGTCGGGCACGTCCTTCCCGGGCGTGCTTCCGGGGAGGCGGCGGCGCAGGAACCGGTGGCCGCCCAGGACGGTGGTCTCGGAGCCGTCCATCCCTCGCAGGAGGGACGCGACGGGCGTGGGAACGGCCGATTCGGCGAGGAGCACGAGCTGGGTGTCGAGCACCACCCCCGCGGCTCCGCCCACCACGGCGGCGGCCGCCGTGTCCGGCGCCATGCCGCCGCAGGCCCACACCGGCGGGCCGTCGGGGCCGACCAGGTCGAGGAGTAGCTGGAGCAGGACAAAAGTGCCGAGTTCGCCGATCCGTCCACCGCACTCGCTGCCCCGGGCGACGAGTCCGTGGACACCCGCGTCCAGGGCGCCCCGGGCCTCGTCCGCACATGTCACCTCGGCCAGCACGCGCACACCGTCGGGCAGGTCACCGGGCCGCCAGGAGACACCGAGGCCGAGCACCACGGTGTGCGGCAGGGGGCCGCGCGCCAGGCTGTCGACGGGTAATCGGCACTGCGGCCCGACGCGGATCCCGTGACGCTCGGGGAGCCACCTGCGCAGATCGCCCCACGCCTCCCTGGCCGCACGGTCGCCGGCGCCCAGGTCCAGCACGCCGAGCCCTCCGCCGCGCGTGACGGCGGCCGCGAGTCGCGCGTCGGGCTCGCCGAAAGGAGTCACTCCGATGACCAGGTCCGAGACGTACTCTGCTGACGTCATAATTCTCCGAATGTGCGATGCATTGCCCGGGAAGAATTTCGGTCAAACAAAAGAGCCGAACAAAAGGCATGGGGTCGCGCGGGCCCGTGGCAAGAAGTTAGGGCCGTTCGGTGGACGCAGCGAAAGTAGCGCCAAGTTACTGAAGGGTCAACGTCCTCACCCTGATCAGAGCGGTCCCTGCGTCGCGCGGTGCGCTTCCAGAGGGGGTGGACCCTGAAGGGGCGACACCCTTCACCCCACACTCCGGGAAGAAAAAGCGGCGCGAATTCACTGCACACCCGCATGCGCCGGGAAGTCGTTCGTACTGGCCAGTAGACGGTCTCGGCGGAACGCCGTTCATTCCCTCTCTGTCCGATTCACGCCCTTGGACACACCCCGGCTCCCGGCAGACGCCGGGTGGCGAAGTCGCCCTCACCGACATCGCCATACCACCGAAGCGGCCGCATGCGCTTGGTACATACTCGCCGGTAACACGTCGGCGTCCGCCGCTTCCCGAAGGAGCTCCCATGTCTCGGCCCGCCCGTCCCGCTCTTCTGCTCGCCGGCCTGCTGGCCGCGGCGGGCACCGCCCACTTCGTCGCACCGCGGCAGTTCGACGCCATCGTTCCGGAGGCACTGCCCGGCAGTCCTCGGGCCTGGACGAAGGCGAGCGGAGTCGCCGAACTGATGCTGGCCGCAGGGCTCGCGATTCCGGCGACACGCCGGGTGAGCGCCGGAGCGACGGCCGTGTTCTTCGCGGCCGTCTTCCCGGCCAACGTGAAGATGGCGTACGACTGGCGCGACCGCCCCACCGCGGCCAGGACCCTCGCCTACGCCCGCCTCCCCCTCCAGGTGCCCCTCATCCTCTGGGCCAGGAAGGCGGCCCGCGCCGAAGGCTGAGTCCCTGACGGAGCGGAGCCGGGATTGGGCCGGCGAAGCCGGGGAACCCGATGCTCCTGACCTGGAGGGGAGTGACCGGACATGACCGCAGCGAGCTCGTCCGCCGTGGCGAGAAAGGTGGCCCGTGGCGACGCCGTCCGTGGCGGGGCGCGTATGGGTTTCGTGGCGCGTGGGGTGCTGTATCTGCTCGTCGGTGCGCTGGCTGTACGGATCGGTCTGACAGGCACGGGCGAGCAGGCGGACCGTGGCGGGGCACTGACCGAAGTCTCGGGGACCCCGTTCGGCGCCGTACTGCTCTGGGCGCTGGGGCTGGGCCTCGCCGGCATGGCCCTCTGGCGGCTGTCGGAGGCCGTGTTCGGTGCCGCCGGCCCCAAGGGGGACGGAGCGGCCAAGCGGGCCATGTCGGGGGCACGTTGTGTGTTCTACGGCGTCACCGCCTTCCTCGTGTTCTCCTTCGCGGCGGGCTCCCGGGACAGCGGTGCGGGGTCGAGCGACCAGCAGAGCCAGGACATCACCGGTCGGCTGCTCGGGCTGCCGGGCGGCCAGTGGTGGGTCGGCGCGGTGGCCGTCGGCTTCGCGTCGGCCGGTCTGTGGATGGCGGGGAGCGCGGTGATGCGGAAGTACCGCAAACACCTGACGTGGGGACAGATGTCCCGCAAGGCACAGCGCTTCATGGACATCACCGGCGTGGTCGGCGGTGTCGGGCGGGGTTGCGTCTTCGCGGCGGTGGGCTGGTTCGGGGTCAAGGCGGCCGTCGAGTTCGACCCGGCAGAGGCCAAGGGCATGGATGACGCGATCCGGTCGTTCGCCCAGACGCCTGCCGGCCCCTGGCTGCTCGTGGCCGTGGCGGTCGGGCTCGTCCTGTTCGGCGTCTTCTCGTTCGGCCAGGCGAAGTGGCGGAGGGTCTGACCCGCATCGCGCGGGGCGGACTGCGGCCCCCGTACACTCATGAGCTGATTCCACCGCAGGTAAGGACCAGCGCAGTGAACCAGTACGACCCCATGGGCCGGGCAGCAGCCGACGCTCCGATCTACGCGACTCTCGTCCGGGAGCGCGGAGACGTGCCGGCGGAGGCGAGGCAGGTGGCCGCGCGGGTGCTGGAGGAGGCGGACCGGGCTGTCGACTTCAGCTCGGTCCGCACCATCTGAACGGACCGCCCGGCCGCGCGCCAGGCTGTGCGGACCGTCACTTCCGCCAGAACAAGTGGTGCGTCACCCCACTCGGGCTCGGCACCACGTCCAGATGGAAGCGGTCGAGCAGCTCGTCGGGTGACTCCCAGAGTCGCACTCCCGAGCCGAACTTCACCGGCGAGACCACCACGTGCAGGGTGTCGACGAGATCGGCATCGAGGAACTGCCGGATGGTGCTCGCCCCACCCCCGAGTCGGACGTCCTTGCCCTGCGCAGCCTCCTTGGCCCGCTCCAGGACCGTGGCAGGGTCGCCTTCGACGAAGTGGAACGTGGTGTCGCCGAGTGTGAACGACGGACGTCCGTGGTGGGTCAGGACGAACACCGGAGTGTGAAACGGCGGCTCGTCACCCCACCAGCCCTGCCACTCGAGGTCGGGCCACGGGCCACGCTGAGGCCCGAACTTGTTGCGGCCCATGATCTCGGCGCCGATGTTGCGGGCGTAGTCACGCGTGAAGTAGTCGTCGAGACCCCGGCTGCCCCCGGGCTCGGTGCGCATGGGCCAGCTCGCCGTCGCGCCCGCCCAGGCGAACAGCCTCCCGGGATCGACATGGCCGAACGGCCGCTCCAGGGTCTGGTCCTCACCGGCGCCGATTCCGTCACTCGAGACGTTGAAGTTCTGGACTCTCAGCAGCTGAGCCACGTGTTCCTCCTGCGTTGTCGACAACGACGGTCAGAAATTCTGCCGCTCAGGATCGTCTCCAGGCGCCGGCAACACCCGAGCGGTGCCGGATCTCTCAGCGAAGACCGCGCTTCCCTCGTTCGGCTTCGATCAGCCGCTCCATGAGTTCCTCCGGGTCCACCGTGGACGCGGTGTCATCGAGGGCGTCGTAGTCCTGTGTGCTCAGCGGCAGGCCGAGCCCGGCGAGTTCGGCGGCCAGGCGTGTGAACGCGGTGCGCTCGTCGGGCTCGCCCCGCCTGCTTGCCTGATCGGCCGCGGCACCTTCGGTCAGGGTGAGGCCTACCAGGCCGGAGAAGGTGAATTCGGTGTCCAGCTCGATGAGGCGCCAGGCGCGGTCGGCGGGTTCGCCGGGGTGCAGCCAGTAGCCGATCCACCCACTGCCGCCCTTCGCCACGAGCTTGGCGTACGCGGCCATCTCCGCGGCTCCGGCGTTGACGGCCTGCATCTCCGGGTCCGCGAGTTCCTTCTCGCTCAGATAGCTGGTGTCCAGGAGCGGGTGGACCTCTCCCGCCTCGAAGAAGTCGAGGTCGAGAAGGTGGGTGAAGTCGGTACGGCCCTCCCACTGCGCCACCAGCAGCACGCGCAGATCGTCGGGTACGGGACGGCCGCCCAGCCGCTCGCGGGAGAACTCGGCGAGCCGTTCGTCGTACATGCGCCCTCTCCAGAGGTCCAGGCAAGATCCTCGCGTCAACGTAACAGTGACGCCTGACAACAGGTCGGGCGCCGGGGACCGCCGATCACCCCTGAGCGGCCGTCAACGGGGAGACCGGCCGCTCGAAGAAGGTCTCCAGGACCACCGTGGCCTGGGTGCCGCTCACTCCGTCGATCGCGTAGATCCGGCGCAGTACGTCCTGCAGCTGCTCGGTGGTCGCGGTCCTGACCTTCACCAGGACCGATGCGCTGCCGGCGATGATGTGCGCCTCCAGGATCTCGGGGAGGGCGGCGAAGCTCTCGGCGGTGTCTCCCATCCAGGACGTCGAGTCGACCGTCACGTAGGCCAGCACCCCGCCGCCCACCGCCGCCGGATCCACGTCCGCCGCGGTGCGCCGGATGACGCCGCGCTCGCGCAACTTCCGTACACGTTCATGGGCGGCGCCCGCGGAGAGACCGACGGCCTGGCCCAGCGCGGCGTAGGACCGGGTGGCGTCCTCCTGCAGCAGTGCCAGCAGGGAGCGATCGATGTGATCCACAACTCTCCATTCGAACAGACCTTGCTCAGACCATAGCTCATCCGCCAGTCTCTCCCGTGTGCCGAACTGTATTCGGCACATGCCTGGATGGGGAGGACCAGCATGACCACTGAGCGCCCCGCGCTGTACGAGATGTTCGACGACCGGTTCCGTTCCGGCCGATGCATGAACGGCGATGACGGCCTGGAAGTCCTGTACACCGGCTGCCGTTGGGCCGAGGGGCCGGTCTACGTGCCCGCCTGGCGGCAGCTGGTCTGGAGCGACATCCCCAACGACCGGATGCTGCGGTGGGACGAGGAGACCGGCGCCGTCGGTGTCTTCCGTCGCTCCGCCGGTCACACCAACGGCAACACCCTGGACCGCGAAGGCCGGCTGGTCACCTGCGAACAGGGCAACCGCAGGGTGACACGAACCGAGCACGACGGCACCCTGACGGTGCTGGCCGACCGCTGGCAGGGCAAGCGCCTGAACAGCCCGAACGACGCGGCGGTCAAGTCCGACGGCTCCATCTGGTTCTCCGACCCCGACTTCGGCATCACCAGCGACTACGAGGGGCATCGCGCGCAGAGCGAGATCGGCTCCAACAACGTCTACCGCATCGACCCGGCCACCGGTGACGTGCGTTTGGTCGCCGACGGCTTCGGCGCCCCGAACGGACTCGCCTTCTCGGCCGACGAACGGCAGCTCTTCGTCTCCGACACCCGGGCGGGCTTCATCCGGGTCTTCGACGTACGCGATGACGGCACGCTGTCCGACGGCGAGGTCTTCGCCGCGGCCGCGGCCCGTGGGGCCGCACGCTTCGACAACCTCCGCTTCGACGACGGCGGCCGGCTCTGGGTTGCCGCGATGGACGACGGGGTGCACTGCTACGACCCCGACGGCACGCTGATCGGACGGCTCGACGTCCCGGAGGCGGTCGCCAACATCACCTGGGGCGGCGCCAAGCGCAACCGCCTCTTCATCGCCGCGGAGACCAGCCTCTACTCGGTGGTCATGGGGGTCACGGGTACCCACCCGACCGGACCGGGGCGCAGGCGCTGGCTGGATCTCGATCTGGATCCGGTTCCAGAGCCTCGGTGACCCCGCGGGGAACCGCGCCGGGGTGACAGGCATGCACGGGGCTCACCCTGGCTAGGCTCGGAGCATGGCTGGTGACGGTGAGTTCAAGCGGGACAAGCGCTACATCACGACACGCATCACGGCCGACGGCCGCGACGGCTTTCCCGTGGAGCCCGGGCGCTATCGCCTGGTCATCGCCAGGGCGTGTCCGTGGGCGAACCGGGCGGCGATCGTCCGGCGCCTCATGGGTCTCGAGGACGTGATCTCGATGGGCGTCGCCGGGCCGCTGCACGACGAGCGGAGCTGGTCGTTCCATCTGGATCCGGGCGGCAAGGACCCGGTGCTGGGCATCGAACGGCTGCAGGAGGCGTTCTTCGCCCGTGAGCCCGGCTATCCGCTGGGCATCACCGTGCCCGCGCTCGTGGAGGTGTCCACGGGCCGGGTGGTGACCAACGACTTCGAGCAGATCACACTCGACCTGGGCCATGAGTGGGCGGCGCATCAGCGGGACGGCGCGCCGGAGCTGTACCCGGAGGCCCGGCGCGACGAGATCGACGACGTGGCCGACAAGGTCTTCCAGGACGTGAACGACGGTGTCTACAAGTGTGGTTTCGCACGCTCGCAGGAAGCGTACGGCAGGGCGTACCAGCGGTTGTGGGACCGCCTGGACTGGCTGGAGGAGCGACTGACGAGCCGGCGCTACCTGGTGGGTGACACGATCACCGAGGCCGATGTCCGGCTCTTCCCGACACTGGTGCGGTTCGATGCCGTCTACCACGGTCACTTCAAGTGCAACCGACAGAAACTGACGGAGCTGCCGGCCCTGTGGGCCTACGCGCGGGACCTGTTCCAGACGCCCGGCTTCGGCGACACGATCGACTTCGACCAGATCAAGGCCCACTACTACGTGGTGCACCACGCCATCAACCCGACCGGGATCGTCCCTGAAGGCCCTGACACGAGCGGCTGGTTCACCCCGCACGGCCGGGACGCACTCGGGGGACGGCCGTTCGGTGAGGGCACACCGCCCGGTCCGCCGCCGCGCTCCGAGCGGGTGCCCTCGCCCGCATGAGCGAGGCGCGGGGAGAGGGCAGGGAGTGACCGCTCTGCGTGCCGGGGAGATCCACCTGGCACGAACGGCTGTGCGATCATCGGGTCCACGATCATGGGGAAGCCGGATCACGCAGAGCTGAGGAGTGCGGAGTGAGCGCGGGCGGGGGGCGGGGCGGTTCTGCCGTGCCCGATGAGGAGTGGGAGCGGTTCCTTCGGGACTCGGTGGCCGGAACGGCGGATGCACCCAGGGAGCCGTCGGCCCAGGAACGTGGCAGGACGGCGGAGTCGCCCGGGCGGTCCGCCGGTGCACCACCGGTATGGCGCGCGTCCGGGCCCGCCCGGCCTCGCCGTCGGGGGAAGGGATGGTACGTCGCCGGTATGGTCGCCGCGGCGGCGGTGCTGGCGGCCTCGCTGACGCCCGGGCTCCTCACCGACTGGTTCGGCGCGGGGGACCTCAAGCCGCTTGCCGTGGAATCAGGGCGCCCCGACCAGGCACCCCCGCCGGAGACCCCGGAGCGTGCGACGCTCGCGGAGCCGTTCCTCGGCTCACCGGCGGCGCGCTGGGCGGACGGCGTGGCCGGGGTCGGCATACCGCGCCCCAAGGCGACGGGCTGGATGAACAGCGACCAGGTCGGACGCGCTCTGGAGCGGACGCGGGACTTCCTCTCCTGGTCGAACCTGGACCGGCAGGTGCTCGAAGGGAAGCGTCCCGCGAGGGCGATCTCCCTGATCAACCCTCACCAGCAGGACGTCCAGGCCTTCCTGGGCTCCGCGTTCCGCAAGCCGGACCGGGAGAGCGACCCCGTCCTGCTCTTCAGCCGGTTCGACCCGTCCACGACCCGGCTCGTCGGCGAGACCGTGAAGGTCCGTGGCCGGCTCACCTTCGAAGAGGGGCCCAAGGGTTCGGTACGGGTCACGGGGGACGTCACCTACGTGTACCCCGTCGTCCGCGCGCAGGCCGGCAGCGAGGACGTCGTCCGGACGATCGTGCGGCGCGAGGTGGTCGTCAGCTGGGACGATCCCGCGAAGATCGTCACCGAGCCGGGGACGTTCTCCCTCGTCTCGTACAAGGTCGACATGACCAACGGCGGCTGCGGCCCCGTCACCGGCTTCCTCACCCCCGACTTCGACCGTTCGCGCGCGGACGCGGAGAGGAACGGATCCACCGTGGACCCCTACGACCGCAGCACGTCGATGGCCGAGGGCACGGCGGCGGACGGGGGTTGCGGGACGGCGACGCGGTCGTAGCCGCTTCCGCCCCGCAGCGTGTGCCGTCCGGCTTCGCCTCCCTCCGGCGAGCCGGACGGCACGGGGGCCGTCGGCTACGCCGGGTCGATGCGGGCGATGTTGCCGCCCAGCGCGAGGACGTACAGCTCGCCCGCGCGGCCCTCCACGAAGGAGATGACCTCGCCCCCGTTGACGACGAGGTCGTTCACCGCCGTCACCTTGCCGTTCTTCAGCGCGAGGGAACGGATGGTGCCGTCGCAGTAGTCGCTGAACACGTACTGCCCCCTGAGGGCCGGGATCGCGCTCCCCCGGTAGACGAACCCGCCGGTCACCGAGCAGCCGAGACCGGTTCGGGCGTACTCGTGGACCGGGCGCACGTGGTTCGCCGGTTCGGTGCCGCCCCGGAAGGGGTGGTTGCCCTCCATCTGGGACCAGCCGTAGTTCTCGCCGCCGTTGCTCCTCGCGGGCGCCCAGTCGATCTCCTCCCAGTCGTTCTGGCCGACATCCCCGATCAGCAGGTCACCCGTGCGCGAGTCGAAGGAGAACCGCCACGGGTTGCGCAGCCCGTAGGCCCAGATCTCGTCCCTCGCGTTCGCGTCGTCGACGAAGGGGTTGTCCGTGGGGATCGCGTACGGCGTGCCTCCACGCGGGTCGATCCGCAGCAGCTTGCCGAGCAGGGTGTCCAGATTCTGCCCGTTGCCGTGCGGGTCGCCGCCCGCTCCCCCGTCCCCGAACGCGATGTAGAGGTATCCGTCGGGGCCGAACTTGATGTCGCCGCCATTGTGGTTGGAGTACGGCTGCGTCTGGGTGAGGACGGTGCGCCGGGTCTCCGGCCGGAGCTTGCCTTTCCGTACGGCGAACTCGTCGATGGTGCTGGTGCCTTCGAGATTCGTGTACGAGATGTAGAGGTGGGCGCGTGCGTGGTCGAACGCGATGCCGAGGAGGCCGCGTTCACCGTCGGTGGTGGTCTCGGCAGAGATGTCGAGCACCGGCTCGCCGAGCCCCTGGGCGCCCAACACCCGTACGGTACCCGCCCGTTCGGCGATCCAGAGCGTGCCGCCGGGGCCGGCTGCGCCGGCGGTCGGATTGCGCGCGGTGGCGACGTGGGTGAGCGCGATCTTCGCCGCGCGCGCGACGGTCGCGGCATCGGCGCTCCTCGCGGCCGAGCGCCGGGCATCGCGCTCCTCCGCCGAGGCCGTGGTCAGGGCGAGGGAGGCGACGAGACCGAGAGTGCAGATGATCGCCGAGCTTCTCGTGCGCATGTTCACCGTAATCCTCCTGGAGGCGGCGAAGGGGAGACCCGACGGCTCGGGGCGACGTCGAGAGCGGCGTCGCCCGCACCAGCGCGCGGCCGGGGTGGGGGGAATGGGGGACCGCTGGCCACGGAGGAGACTACGGGGACTCGGGCAATTGGTATAGGCCAAGCGCGCCCGCGCATGGGCCGCGAGGGCGCGTGACGGCGGGTCCGGGTCTCGGGCTCAGGCCTGCGGACGCCTGGCCGTGACGACGTAGTAGTCGAGGCTGCCCTGCTCGTAGGCCTTCAGAAAGTTGCGCGGCCAGGTGCCCGGCTTCCACTGGTCCGACAGCCAGCGGTCCCAGCCCTGCCACACATCGGGCCCGATGGACACGGCCCGGGCGTCCGTCAGGCCCGCCCGGGTGAACGCCTCCGTCACGAGCGTGACGGGGCGAGCGATGTCCAGCCCGTCGGCGTACGACTCCAGGTACGACGCGAGCCGGGCTCCGTTGCCCGGATCGTCGTCCGGGGTGAAGAAGCTCGCGACGGCCACCCGCCCGCCGGGCTTCAGTACGCGGGCCGTCTCCCGGGTGAAGGCGATCATGTCGTCGAAGTGCTGGGCCGCCTCGACACTGTAGACACAGTCGAACTCGCCCTCGGTGAAGGGCATTTCCTCCGCCGCACCGCGGACGAACCGGAGCCCCGCCGGCGAGGTCTCCAGCAGCTCCGCGTTGGTCCGGCGGGCGCGGTCCAGCTGTTGCGGATGGATGTCCATACCGGTCACCTGCTCCGGTCCGTACTCGCGCAGGGCGAGCGCACAGCCGACACCCAGCCCGCAGCCGATCTCGACGATCCGCCGGCCGGCGAGCGGACCGGCGGCGTCGAGCACGTGCCGGTACATGTCCCGCTGACTGCGGACCCGGTCGTCGACCGTGATCGGTCCGGCGAGGTCGATCGAGCGCCAGTACCCGAAGTTGATGAACCCTCCGGCGAACACCGGGACCGCACTGAGGTCGGCCGGACCGTACGTCTCCCGGACAGCGGCCCGCATTTCCACCGGCTCTTCCACCACTCGCGTCACCTCCGCGAACAGTCTGACGGCCGGAGCCACCCCTGTCGACGACGCCCCTCCCCACCAGGGGGCTCCGGCCCACCACTCGGCCGGCGTCGGTTGATCTTGCCGCGGCGGGGTAGCGAAGCGGCATGGCCCTCGACGACTCACCCTCCACGACGACCGGCTCCGCACAGCCCGGCATCGACGTCCGGTCACTGACCGCCGTACTCGACGGCGAGTACGCCGGGATTCGCGGCCTCGTCCGGAGCAATCTGACGACGTACGCCTCCGTTCTCGACGAAGCCGACGAGCTCGGCGTGGACGCGTTCCGCGAGCGGGTGCGCGAGATCGTGGTCGAGATGGCCGCGACGGGCCAGACCGGCATGGGCTTCCCGGCCGCGTACGGCGGAGGCGGCGACGTCGGGGCCTCGATCGCCGCGTTCGAGACGCTGGCCTTCGGTGACCTGTCCGTGCTGGTCAAGGTCGGTGTGCAGTTCGGGCTCTTCGGGGGCGCGATCCTGCACCTGGGCACCGAGCGCCACCACGAGAGCTGTCTGCCGGGGCTGATCACCGGGGAGCTGATGGGCTGCTTCGCGATGACCGAGACCGGTCACGGCTCCAACGTTCAGGCGCTCGGCACCGTCGCGCGGTACGACGCCGCACGCCAGGAGTTCGTCGTCACCACCCCCGACGACCAGGCGCGCAAGGACTACATCGGCAACGCGGCCCGCGACGCCGAGCTGGCCGTGGTCTTCGCCCAGCTGGAGGTGGACGGCCGGTCCGAGGGCGTGCACGCCTTCGTCGTGCCCGTCCGGGTCGGCGGCGAGCCGGCGCCCGGCGTCCGGATCGAGGACGACGGCCGCAAGATGGGTCTCAACGGCGTGGACAACGGCCGCATCTGGTTCGACGGTGTGCGGATCCCGCGCGAGGCGCTCCTGAACAGGTTCGCCGACGTCAGCGCCGAAGGCGTCTACGAAAGTTCGATCGAGAACCCGAACCGCCGCTTCTTCACCATGCTCGGCACGCTGGTGCAGGGCCGGGTGAGCGTCGCCGGCGCCGGGGTCGGTGTCGCCAAGGTCGCCCTGGCGGTCGCCACGAAGTACGGCGCGCGGCGACGGCAGTTCGAGGCCACCTCGGGCGCCGAGGAGCAGGTGCTGCTCGACTACGGCCTGCATCAGCGCAGGCTGCTGCCGCTCATCGCCCGGACGTACGCTCTGCACTTCGCGCAGGACGGCGTGCGCTCGCAGCTGCACGACGTCTTCTCCGGCATCGAGGACGACGCACAGGCACGGCGCCGGCTCGAATCACGGGCCGCGGGCCTCAAGGCGCTCGCCACCTGGCACGCCACCCGCGTCGTCCAGGAGTGCCGCGAGGCCTGCGGCGGCGCGGGTTACCTGGCCGTCAACCGGTTCGCCGCGCTGAAGAGCGACAGCGACGTCTTCACCACCTTCGAGGGCGACAACCACGTGCTGCTGCAGCTCGTGGCCAAGGGTCTGCTCACCGACTACGCGAGCGAGTTCGAGGACCTCGACCAGCTCGGCATGGTCCGTTACCTCACCAACCTCGCCGTGGACACCGTCATCGAGCGCACCTCCGCCCACAAACTGCTCGAGCGGGTACGCGACCTGCTGCCCGGCGGCGACGAGTGGGACCGGGAAGCCGGGCTGCGCGACTCGGAGTATCAGCTCGCCATGGTCCGCTTCCGGGAGGAGCACATGCTCGCCGGGCTGGCCCGCCGGATCAAACGCGGGATCGACCAGAAGCGCGACCCCGGCGCCGTCTTCTCCCAGGTGCAGGACCATGTCATCGCGCTCGCCCGTGCCCACGTCGAACGCCTGGTGACGGAGGCCTTCGTCGACAAGGTGCGAGCGATGCCCCACGGCGACGAGCGGGTGGCCCTGGCCCTGCTGTGCGACCTGTTCGCCCTGTCGACGATCGAGGCCGACCGGGCGTGGTTCATGGAGCACGGCCGGCTGACCGTCCAGCGTTCCAAGGCGATCAGCCGGGAGGTGAACGACCTCTGCCGCAAGGTCCGGCCCCTGGCGGTCGATTTCGTCGACGCGTGGGGCATCCCGCCCGAGATGCTGCGCGCACCGGATCTGGTGGGCTGATCCCGGTCGTGCCCGAGGAGCGCCGCGGTGAGCGCCGGATTCGCCGGCCGATGGGCCGGCCGGCGTACCGGCGGCTTCGGCACGACGGACGGGGGAAGCAGTACGCCACGCACACTCTGACCTACGCGAGGAGTCGCCATGACCACGTTCGTCATCACTGTTCCCGGCACGTTCCTCTCGGGGATCGATGATTCCGCGCGCTCGGTTCTCGAGCGGAAGCTGGCGTCCCAGCACACGGACGTGAGTGAGAGTGAGGGCCTGGACCTCCTCACGCTGAACGGGGACGGCACCTTCTCGATCCGCCTCGAGATCGATGCCCGGGACCGGTACGAGGCCGAACTGGACGCCACCCGTCTGGTCGCATCCGCCTTGGAGGGCGCCGGGATCGCGGAAGCCGACGCACCCCTCGGCCCGCCGGCCGTCACGGGCATCGACAGCGACCTCTGACCTTCCCGGGCGTCACGGGCGTGGCAGCTTGACCGGCCGTGCCGCCCCCTGCAGAGTCGGAACGCGGTCCACAGCAACGCAGCACCCCACCGGCCGGCCCCCGTCCTTTCGCGGCGGACACCCTCGAGACCAAGGAGCGGCTGGTCCGATGGCCCTCGACCTGCTGGTGATCGGTACGGCCATCACCCTGGGGCCCTTGCACAACAGCGCCTTCATCCTGCTGCTCTCCTCACGGCGCGGCGTTCGCCAGGGTCTGGCGTTCCTGTTGTCGTGGCTGGCCAACCTGATCGCGGTGATCGCTGTCGTGGTGCTGCTGACCGGCGGTCAGCCCCCGGCGCGTCACAGCGCGCCGTCGACCGCCGCGGTCGCGGTGAAACTCGCCATCGGCCTGGCTCTGGTGCTGTACGGCGGCTACCGGCACCGCCGGCCGCCCCGCCCGCACGGCCCGCCCCGCTGGACCGCCCGGATCGACAACGCGTCGGCGGTCACGGCGGCCGGTCTGGCATGGGTGCTGCAGCCCTGGGGTCTGGTGGGCGCGGGTGCCGCGACCGCCCTCGACGCGGACCTCTCCACCCTCACCGACTGGCTCGCACTGACGGGCTACTGCCTGCTGGCCACTCTCAGCCTCATCGTCATGGAGATGTACGCGGTCTGGGCGCCCGAAGCCGCGAACGCCCGATTGAACGCGCTGATGAGCTGGCTGGAGCGGCATCAGGAACAGCTGGTGGTCACGCTCTCCGTGCTGGTCGGCCTGTGGCTGTCGGCCCGGAGCATCTACGAGCTGGTGGCCTGAGACCGCCGTACCCGCTCCGGTGCGCCTTGACGCCGACGCCGGGACGCCGGCCTGCGGGCGGGTGAACGCGCTGCACCATCCGATGGCTTCTGACCTGATTCACGTTATTCATGCCATGAAAATCCTATCTATCTACTGATCCGCCCTAGGTCATCTGTGTGCCGACCCTGCCCAGGCAGCAACCGGCACGCCGTACCGAAGTCGAGGAGAGTGGAGAAAGATGACGACATCGCCACGATGGCGATCGGTTGTGGCCGCAGCCGTCACAACCGCCGCGCTCGCCGTAGCGCCCCTGGCAGGTGCGGGGACCGCGTTCGCCGAGGACGACCCCTACCCGTCGCATTCGACGACGGGCCACCCGTACCCGCCGAAGCCGCACCATCCCTACCCGCCCAAGCCACCGAAGCCCCATCACCCGGACAAGCCCGATCACTGGGACCACCCGGACAAGCCGGAACACGGGGGTCACCTCGCGGACACCGGTGACGACAACACCGAGATCATCCTGGGTGGTGTCGCGGCCGCCCTGGTCGCGGCCGGTGTCGGCACCGTGCTCGTCGTGCGCCGCCGTCGCCACTCATGACGGCACCGCGCCTCCGTATGACATTCCGCGGGCGTCCCGGGCGTGACCGGGACGCCCGTGGAGTGCGTCGGCACATCCACCGCCCTACGGTCAGGAAGGCACTGCTCGCAGCCGCCGTCCTCCCCTCGGCGGCGGGCGCCTGGATCGTGGTCACGGGCGGGCTCGCCGTCGCCGAGCTTCGCGCCGCGCAACACGACCTCGGCGCGCTCCGGGAGTCGCTCGCCGCCTCGGCGTCCCCGGGGTCCGGCTCCGTCCCGGGGGTCGCCGCAGGTTCGTCGGCGGAGTCCGATCAGGAGCGTCTGCTGCGCTCGGCGGCCGCGCATGCCGCACGCGCGCACGACCTCACCACCGGACCTGCCTGGTACACCGCCGCGCAGCTGCCGTTCCTGGGGAGGCCGTTCGAGACCGGGCGCGGCATCGCGCTCGCCTCGGACAGACTGGCCCGAGACGTCATGCCGCCGCTGGTGCGAGCCGTCCCCCGGCTCTCGGCCGGGGCTCAGGCGAAGGGTGTCGCAGACGCCCTTGTGGGGCTGGAGAGCGAGGCGCCCGCGTTCGAGCGAGCCGCGCGCGTCGCGGCCGAGGTGCGGGAGGACATCGCCCGTCTCCCCCGCTCCAGCTGGCTGCCGGCGAGCGACCGCGGCCGTGCCCAGTTCTCGGATCAGCTCGACCGGCTCGCCACAGGAACGCGCGACGCCGCCGTCGCGGCCCGCGTGATGCCGTCGATGCTCGGAGCGCACGGACCGCGCCGCTACTTCCTCGCCTTCCAGAACACGGCCGAGGCCCGCGGCACCGGCGGCCTCCCGGGAGCCTTCGCCGTACTGCGGGCCGACCGGGGCAGGCTGTCCTTCGAGCGCTTCGGCAACAACACCGAGCTGGACGGACTGCGCACCGAGGTGAACCTCGGAGCCGAGTTCGCCGACCGCTACGGGAGCAACGAGCCCGGAAGCGCCTGGGCGAACTCCAACATGAGCCCGCACTTCCCCTACGCGGCCCACATCTGGGCCGGGTACTGGCGCGCGCGCACCGGTCAGCACGTCGACGGCGCGATCGCGGTCGACCCCGGCACCCTGGGCCTGCTTCTGCGCGTCACCGGGCCTGCCCGCCTGCCCGACGGCACCGCACTCACCGCCGACAACGCCACGGATCTCACCGAGCGGACCAGCTACGCGACGTACTCGGACACCGCCGAGCGCAAGGCGTTCTTCGTCGAGGCCGCGCGGGCCGCCGCCGAACGGCTGATGGGCGCGATCGAGGACCCGAAACTGCTTCCCGCCCTCCTGGGCGCCCTCCGCGACGTCCAGCGGGAAGGCCGTGTGCAGGTGTGGAGCGCGAACGCGGACGAGGAGCGGCTGCTGATGTCGGGGGCGTTCGGAGGGGCCCTGCCCGACTCGCCCGGCCCCTTCGCGGGTCTGGTGGTGAACAACGCGGCCGGCACCAAACTGGACTACTACCTGGACCGAAGTCTCGTCTGGGCGCCGGGTGCCTGCACGGACGGCGGCCGGTCGGTCACCGCGACGGTGACGCTCACCAACAGGGCGCCGGCCTCGGGCCTGCCCGAGTACGTCACGCAAAGAGTCGACGCTCCGCCGTACCGGACCCTCCCGGGGGACAACCGGCTGCTGGTCGACTACTACGCCGGCCAGGGAGCGACCCTCGAAGGGGCCACTCTCGACGGCCGCCGGATCGAGCTGATCCCCGGTGTCGAGCGGGGCCACCCGGTCTTCACGCTCGATCTGGAGCTGCCCCGGCAGTCGAGCCGCACGCTGGTGCTGCACCTGCGCGAGCCCGACGCCGACCGGCCCCCGACGGTTCTCCGGCAGGCTCTGGTGACACCGCTGAGAACCACGGTGAAGCACGCCTCGCCCTGCCGCGACTGAGCGCCCGGCCCTCTGCCGAATGGGGCAATCACCCCGGAAACGCCTCGATGGTGACGCTTTCGATCGCCATGCTTCCTAGGCTGGCACGCGATCTCCGGCGTCGGCTCGACCATGACCGCCACGCGCTCGTCGGCCACGTGCCGCTGCACCTCGGGGGTCCCGCAGCGGACGGAGAGGGTCATGCGCCAGGAACAGGCACACGAGGCGGGGCAGCCCTCGGAGCGCGGCGGTGCGCCACGAGGGCTGCACATCGTCCTGGTCGCGTACGGCTGCGATCCCACACGCGGCAGTGAACCGGCCGTCGGTTGGGGATGGGCCCAGACGCTTGCCGAACGCGGACACACCGTAGAGGTGCTGACCCACCCCGACCGGGACAACGAGCGCCAGATCAGGCTTCGGACAGCGGAGCTGGGGGACGTCGGGAAGCGGATCAGGCTCCACGTCGTCCCGGTGCCCGACCTCCCGTCCTGGGCTGCTCTGCTGCCGGGCTTCGTTCGCGACAGCGCCCGGGAATTCCTGCGCTACGACGGCTGGCAGCGCCGGGCCCTGGCCCACGCGCGTGCCCGTGGACTCGACCGGGCCGATCTGGTGCACCACGTCTCGTACGTGTCCCTCCAGGGCGGCTGTGCGCTGCACCGCCTGGGGCCGCCCCTGGTGTTCGGCCCCGTCGGCGGTGGTCAGGTCGCTCCCCACAGCCACCGGCGCTACCTGGGCCAGGCGTATCTGCAGGAAGTGGTGCGGACCTTGCGCGTTCGCCATCTGAGCCGTCGGCCGTTGTGCCGTGCGACGCTGCGCGAGGCTGCGGCTGTCCTGGTCACCAACTGGGACACGGAGCGGCGCGCTCGCCGTCTGGGTCGCGCCGACGCGACTCTGATGCTGGCGGACGGGATCCACGAGTCGGTGATCCGACAGGAGCCGCCCGCCCCGCCCACCGGGTCCGGCCTTCGCCCGCCGCCGACCATTCTGTGGGTCGGCGGACTGACGGCGCACAAGGCTCCCGAACTGGCGCTGCGGGCGATGGCCCATGTCCGGGCGGACCATCCTCGGGCGCGCCTCGAATTCTTCGGCGACGGACCGCTGCGGCCCTCGCTTCAGCGACTGGCCCGGAGTCTGGGAGTGAGCGAGTCCGTCGTCTTCCACGGTGAGGTGCCCTGGACGGATCTGCGCACGGCCTACGACGCCGCGGATGTCTTTCTGATGACCAGTCTGCGGGACTCGTTCGGCACCCAGTCGCTGGAGGCATGGGCGAGGGGGCTGCCGGAGGTCCACGTCGGTCACCAGGGCATCGGCGACTTCTCGGCCCCCGGCGGGGCGGTCTCCGTACCGCTGGGCGACCCCGCCGATCTGCCGCAGCGCCTCGCGAACGCGCTCAGCGCCGTACTGGCGGACGAGGAGACACACCACGGCATGCGGGCGGCGGCACTGGCCTGGGCACGGAAGCACACCTGGACGGCGAAGGCCCGAGCGGCCGAGGAGCTCTATCGCGTCGTCCTGGCCGCCCGGAGGCCGCCGGCGATGTCCTCCTCCGCCGAGGACCGTCCCGAACGGGGCGTGGCCGCCGCCCTGTCGACGACCGACTGAAGCAGGAGGCGGCACGGATGCCGGCACCACCACCCCCACCCGGCGTGATCCGGACGAACCCGCTGCGCATCGCCGTCGTGCACAGTTTCTACGCCTCCGGGCAGCCCAGCGGCGAGAACGAGGCCGTACGCGACCAGGTGAGCGCCCTTCGTGCCGCAGGGCACGAAGTGGCTCTGGTGGCCGCCCACACCGATGCGCTCGCCGCGCGTCGCTTCTACGCGGTACGGGCCACCGCGCGGGTGGCCACCGGCAGGGGTCGGAGCCCGGTCGCCGCGCTGCGGGACTTCGCCCCCGATCTGGTGCACGTCCACAACCTGTTTCCGAACTTCGGCCGCGGCTGGGTGCGCGCCTGGGACGGCCCCCTGGTCGCCACTCTGCACAACTACCGTCCGCTCTGCGCCGGCGCGACCCTTTCCCGTGACGGCACGACGTGCACCCGTTGCCTCGACGGCGACCGCTGGGCAGGTGTCCGGCACGGCTGCTACCGCGACTCCAGGCTCGCCACGGCACCCTTGGCGTGGGCCAACCGACGGGGTGCGACGGACGATCCACTGCTGCGCCGCGCCGACCGGCTGGTCGTGGTGTCCGAGCTCAGCCGCCGGATGTACCTCCGGGCCCGGATCGATGCCGACCGCGTCGCGCTGATCCCCAACTTCGTCGACGATCCGGGGCCGTGCACCGCCCCTTGCGCCGACGGCCCGCCCCGCGAGCGGTGGGTCTTCGCCGGTCGGCTCAGCGCGGAGAAGGGCGTCCTGGACCTCCTCCGTCGCTGGCCGGAGTCGGTGCCGCTGGACATCGTCGGCGACGGCGAACTCCTGGACCCCGCCCGGGCGACGGCCCCCTCGTCGGTGCGGTTCCTCGGCCGCCTGGACCGCGCGGAACTGCGCCGACGACTGCCGTCGTACCTCGGCCTCGTCTTCCCCAGCCGCTGCCTGGAAGGCGCTCCCCTGGTCCAGGTCGAGGCGTTGGCCGCCGGGCTGCCCATCCTCGCCTTCGACGGTTCGTCGGTCGCCGAGTCCGTCCGCTCCCTCGGGACCGGTGCGACCGTCGGCTGGCAGGAACCGCTGGCGCCCGTCCTGACCGACGCATCCGAACGGTTCCCCGGGCTGCGCGCGCACTCCCGCCGCGTCTTCGACACGTACTTCACCGAACGCGCCTGGCTGCGGCAGGCCGAGCGGCTCTACCGGGAGGCCCTGGGGTCGCCGGCCTCCAACCCGTGACGTGCGGGGGGGGCGGATCAGCCGACAGGCCCCGTGATCATCCCGCGGGAGACGGCCGCCGCATACAGCGGGAGCCTGCGACGGAACACGATGCACACCAGGGCCACCGGAACCATGCCCAGCAGGCCGTGCAGAACCTGTTCCAGCGGGCCGGTGCCGTAGCCCGTCGCCAGCCGGCCGCTGCCGTACAGCGCGATGCCGACGGCCGCATGGACGGTGTACGGCCGGACGAGCGACGTCAGGCGGCACAGACCGGCCCGCTGCCAGCGGACGAGCTGCTCCAGGTGACCGATGCCGGCCGCGACGGACGCGGCCAGGGCGACGAGCGCCATTCCCTGGCCGGCCATGCCCTGGCCGGCGACGACCGCGAGGCCCACGAGGACCACCGTGGCCGCCAGGACGAGCAGTTGGGTCCGCAGCAGACTGCCCATCCCCTTGCGGATCTCGTCCACGGCGTAGCTGACCTGGCAGAGCAGGACGAGTGGAGCGCCTGCCGCCAGGACGGGAACCAGCGCGCCCGCCGCTTCCCATCCGGGACCGAGCAGGAGGCTCAGCGCGGCGGGGCCCACACCCGCCAGTACGCCGAAGGAGACGCACGCGACCGCGGACGTCGCGCTGAGCACGTCGGGCAGCACCGTGCCGAGCGGCCGTCCGTCCGCGTTGATGCGGGCCAGTGAGGGCATGACGGCACGCCTCAGGCTCTGGCAGAGCATCGCGACCGGCAGCCCCACCGCGAGCGTCGTGCGGGAGAACTGCCCCGCTGCGGCCGGTCCGAGGAACCGGGTGACGGCCAGGAGCGTGACGTCGGCCGCCGTCATCTGGATCATTCCGTAGCCGGCGAAGGCTCCGGAGATGCGGAGCATCTCGCGAGGCGGCACCGGGGGGCCCTCCGCGAGCGGCAGGCGCGCCAGCCGCACGGCCGCCGCCACGAGCGTCACCGCGGGGGTCACCACCTGTGCGGCCACGAGTCCGTACGGGCTCCAGCCCAGGGCCAGCAGGACAGCGCCCACCGCCATGCCCGCGAACTGGGCCACGGTCTCGGTGAGCGCGCAGAACCGTGCGCGATCCAGCCGGCGCAGTGCCGCGACGGCCACCTGCGAGGCCGGCTGGGCGAGGAAGTACACGCCGTAGAGCTGCACCATGGGAGCGACTTCGGGCAACCCCCACAGGGTGGCCGCGAGCGGCGCCAGCGCCTGGCTCACGGCGCAGCAGAGCACACCGCTCAGCACGGAGACGCGGTACGCGCACCGGACGGTCCGACGGGTCAGCTCCTCGGCCCGCATCAGGTAGGTCGCGAGGCCCGCTCCGGCGACGTACCCGAGTACGGTCGTGGCGGCGGCAGCGGCGGCGAACGCGCCGAAGCTCTCGGGAAGGACCATGCGAGCGGTGTAGGCGGTGTAGCAGAGCTGGAGCACCGCGGCGGCGATCGCCGAGGAGTAATTCCAGACCAGGGCGACCAGGGTGGTGCGCGACTCGGGTGCCGCGGCGTCGGTGGACATCCCCTGAACGTACGAGATCGTCGCGGCAGCGATGCGCATCGTCCGGCGGACGTGCACGGGGCTCGTCCGTCCGTGGGACGTTCGGGCGCGGCTGTACGGCCCTCCACCGCATCCCCGGGCCCACCCATAGATAAAATGCCCGTTATGCCACGAGCTGTTGCGATGCGGTCTGTGGTGGACGCACGACCGCGCATGACCCTGATCGCCATGGCGGCCTTCTGGACCCTCCTGGGAGGCATCCCCGCACAGTTCGGACTGAACGGCCCCGCCACCGTACTGATCTTCCTGGCCGCCGTGGTCGCGCTGCCCTACGCCGTCCTGCGCCGGCCCGTCCTCTCCCCCGCTCTCCGCTCGGCGGTTCTCGGGCCGGCGGCAGGCGTGCCGCTTCCCCTGTGGCTCTTCGTCGGCCATGTGCTCGCCTCGGCGGTCCATCAGCGGACCCAGGCCGCCGCCCAGAACACCCTGGTGTACGTGTCCTTCGTCGCCGTGACGGCACTGGCCGCCGCATGGACCTCGACGGAGACACCCCTGCAGCTCCTGCGCTGGCTGCGCGGCGCGGCCGTGGTGGCCGCCCTCGTCTATCTGGTGACGGTGGTCCTGTACGGGCCGGGAACCGGCGCGCTGTATCCCGGGCGCCTGTTCGGCGAGGTCATCTGGATCGGGATGGTCGCCGCCGTGCCGCTGGCGGAGCGCTCGCGCCGGGGCTGGCTCGCGCCGTGCCTGCTGGTGACCGCCGACATCCTGTCCCTGTCCCGTACGTCCGCGGCCGTGTGCCTGATCCTGACCCTCGGGCTGGTGCTCAAGGGCCGCGGCCGGGGTGAGTTCCGACGGGCCGTCGTACTCGGCACGGTGATGGCTGTCGTCGCGTACCTGGTGGTGGACTGGTACCGGCCACTGCAGGACCGCTTCACCCAGAACGACATGCAGACCTTCGCCGGGGTGGAGATCGGCACCTCGGGTCGTTCGTGGCTCTGGGAGACCACCTGGGCCTCGGTCAGGGAGGCTCCGTGGCTCGGCCACGGCATCGGCAGTGTGGAGCGCGTCGTCGGCCATCCGCACAACGACTACCTGAGGCTCTGGCACGACCTGGGACTGCTCGGTCTCGCCCTGTGGACGCTGGCGATCCTCGTGATCGGACGCGGGGTGTACCGCCGCAGGCGCGCCGCGCGGAGCGCGGACGACTGGGCGATCCACCAGGCGGCCCTGCTCGCCGTGGTCGGGCTGAGCCTCAACGTCGCCACCGCCAATCTGCTCGTCTACCTGTTCGTGATGATGCCGGTCGCGGTGGTCATCGGTACCAGCATGGGCCGGGCCACGAGTGGCCTCGGTCCCCGTCAATCACCCTCAAGTTCCTCACCTCCGAAGGGGCGCACGTTGGATCTGCGTGGTTTCCTCAAGGCCCTGCGACTGCGGTGGCTCTCCATCACCGCTCTCGCTCTCGTCGGTCTCGGCGCCGGAATCGCCTTCACCTCGTTCTCCACTCCCCAGTACCGAGCCACCAGTCAGATCTTCGTCTCCGCCCGCACCACGTCGGACATCACGGAACTCAACGCGGGCAACACGTTCTCGCAGGCACGCGTGGAGTCCTACGCCGACATCATCACCAGCCCCCGGATCGCCGGACTCGTCGTCCAGCGGCTCGGCCTGCGGATGGCACCGGAAAAGCTCGCCGAGCGCATCAGCGCAGAGGTCAAGCTCGGCACCGTGCTGATCGACATCACCGTCACCGACCGCAACCCGGCGCTGGCCGCGCGGATCGCCAACACCGTCGCGAGCGAGGGGAGCAGGCAACTGGTGCAGCTGGAGACACCGCAGGGAGAGAACCGCTCCCCCGTGAGCATCGGGGTCACCCGCGATGCCGAGCCCCCGACCGCTCCGGTCAGCCCGAGGCCCCTGCTCAACGCCTTGGTCGGGCTGTTCGCCGGGCTTCTCGCCGGTGTCGGCCTCGCTGCCCTGCGCGACACGCTCGACACGACCCTGCACACCGGCCCCGCGATGGCCGAGGTCACCGGGGTGGCGGTACTGGGCACCATCCCGTTCGACAAGGAGGCGCCGGACAAGCCACTCGCGGCCGGCCCCGCGGCCCACGGCGCCCGCGCGGAAGCCTTCCGGCTGGTGCGGACCAACCTGCAGTTCGCCCAGGTCGACCAGAGGCCCCGGGTGATCATGGTGACGAGCCCGCTGCCGGGCGAGGGCAAGACCAACACCGCCACCAACCTCGCGCTCTCCCTCGTCGAGACCGGCGCCAGGATCTGTCTGGTCGACGCCGACCTGCGCAACCCGTGTGTCGCCAAGACCTTCGGACTCGTCCAGGGCGCCGGCCTCACCAGCGTCCTCATCGGCGCGGCGACCGCCTCCGAGGTCATGCAGCAGTTCGGCGAACACGGCCTGAGCGTGCTGACGTCGGGACCGATCCCCCCGAACCCGGCCGAGCTGCTCGCCTCCGACCGCATGCGGGAGATCCTGCGGGACCTGGCCGAGGACTTCGACATCGTCGTCGTCGACAGCGCCCCCCTGCTGCCTGTCGCCGACACCGTCGGACTCGCCCCGGTCGTCGACGGAACGGTCCTGGTCGTACGAGCCCGGCGCACTCCTGCCGAGCGCGTGAGGGCCGCGGTCGACGCCCTGCACTCGGTGAGCGCACCGGTTCTCGGCAGCGTCCTGAGCATGGTCCAGCTGAAGAGCAACGGGTACGGCTACGGGTACGGCTACGGGGAGCGCCCCTCCGGCCCGGAGGACCTTCTCGTGCCTCCGCGGAAGGCGGAGACCCACACGATCGGAACCGCGAAGTGACCCTGTTCACGGTGCTGTTCGTCTGCACGGGCAACCTCTACCGCTCGCCGATCGCCGAGCGGCTGCTCCCCGTGCACCTGGGCGCGGCCGCCGACGGCTTCCGGATCGTCAGCGCCGGAACCGCGGCGCGGCCGGGGGCTCCGCTGAGCCCCCGGAGCGCGGCGGTGATCGAGGACCTCGGCGGGCGGGCGGCCGGGTTCACGGCCACACGGCTGTCGGCCGAGCTGGTCGGCTCGGCCGACGTGGTCCTCGGGCTGGCCCGGGAGCACCGCGAGGCCGCGGTACAGCTGCGGCCCGCGGCGCTGCGACGGTGCTTCACGCTCGAGGAGTTCGTGCGCCTCACGGATGGACGGCGTTTCGGGAGCGGCCCCGCGGACGCGGTGGCCTGCGCCGCGGCCGCCCGCGGCCGGAGCGCCCCCGTGGCGGCGGAGTCGGACGACGTCGCGGACCCCGACGGCCGCCCCCTGCACGAGCTGCGCGTCTGCGCGGCTCGTGTCGACCGGGCGCTGCGCCAGGTGGCGGCAGCGCTCACGGCCGGTCAGGACCTGCTGATGAGCGGCTGACCCGCTCGCGCGACGGCGCGGGCGGCCGTGCGCCCGACGCGGAACAGGGCGGGGTGCAGCCCGGAGAGAATGGTCTCCAGCCGGTCCACACTGGTCCGGCTGGAGACCACGAGCCGGTCGATCCGCAACGGGTGGCGGGCCCCCGGAGCGGCGAGACGGTGATTGTACAGGAAGCCGGAGCGGTACCCGGCCCGGGCGAGCAGGCGGTGGGCCCGCTCGTCGACGTTTCCGTTGGGGTACGCGAAGGAGGACGGCGGGCGGCCGAGCAGCTCCGTGAGCCGTTCGTGCGCCTGCAGTACCTCCGTACGCACCTGGTCGTCGTCACAACGGTCGAGGCAGGGGTGGGTCAGCGTGTGGTTGCCGACGACGATGCGCCCCGCCTCCAGGGCACGCAGCTCGGCGGCGGTGAGCTGGTGGGGGCGCGGGCTGGGCACGGTGGCCGTGGCCCGCAGCTCCGCGAGGGCGAGCCGGCGGTCACGTTCGGACAGCAGCTTCAGGGTGTGCGGGGTGAACTCGGGCCGGGTGGGTGGGATCCGGTGGGTCGTGCCGCCGTTCCGGACCAGGTGCTCCGCCTCGTCCCACCAGAACGGGGCTCTGGCATCCACCAGGCCGGGAATGACGAAGCAGACGGCCGGGATGCCGCGCGCCGTCAGCATCGGCAGGGCGTGCGTGTACACGCTGCGGTCACCGTCGTCGAAGGTGACGAGCACGCTGTGGGCGGGGAGCCTCCGGCCGCCGTGGGCGGCCTCCTCGACCTGCTCAAGGGAGACCGGCACGAACGAGCGCTGCAGCAGGTCGAGGTGGGCCGCGAAGGTCGTCGGGTCGTCCACGCCGTGATAGCCGAGGACGGCCAGTCGGTCCGCGGCCCGGCGGTGGAACCACGTCTGGGCCGGCGAGCGGCGCAGCACCGCGTCGGGGGCCTGCCAGGAGTCGTACCGCGCGTACCAGCCCGCGAGCCTGGCCCTGACCGCCGGGTTCACGCCCGGACCAGGGCGGGGAACGACGCGCCGATGCCGACGCCCCGGTACCAGTGGTCGTGCGGCTTCTCGTTGAAGTGGAGGAACTCGCGCTGCTGCTCCTCGGCCCAGCGCGACAGCTCCGGCCAGCAGTAGGTCTTCGTCGCCACCACGACCGCGCCGGGGGCCAGCAGAGGAGTCGCCGCCGCGAGTTCCGCGCGCTCGTGTTCCGGGGTGTGTCCGGTGTCCACGAAGAGCAGGTCGATCGGCCGGCTCCGTACCACCGGGCTCGCCAGGAATTCGAGCGAGTCACCCACCACGTGCTCGATCACCCGGTCGTACGGAGGAAGGATCAGTTCGCCCGAACGGTCGTCGATGTCGACGGTCGCCAGGCGGCCCCGGCCGTTCTTCATCATCGCGGCGGCGATCACCGCGCTCCCCATGCCGCGATTGGTGCCGGTCTCCACCACGAACTCCGGACGCAGCGCCCGGACGATGGCGTACCAGCCGACCCTTCGGCCGTACCGGACCACCCGGTCGGTGATGGCGCTCCGGGGGCCGGCGGCCAGGCCGTCGGTGATGATCCGGCGCAGTTCGGCATCATCCCGAAGCTCCGTCAGGTACCCGCGCACGACGTCCACCCGGGTGCCCGTGACCGTACTGACGAACCAGGCCAGGTGCTCCATGTTCAGCGGTTCGAGATCGTAGGTGTAGTGAACGTACTCACGAGAGCGCACCAGCCAGGACGCCGTCTGCTTGGCGACACGGGCGTTGTGCCGGGCCACTTTCGCGAGTCGTCCCGGAAATGCGGCGTAGTGCGCAAGCTGACTTGCTGCGATTCGACGGGCCAGCTCACTGCTCTGCATGAATACTCCTAATGAGTCTTCTCCGACTCGGCTGCCGATTGTCTGACTTGCCCTTCACTGCGTTCATGGCAATTTATCCAGCATGGAAAGAAAGTCCCGATCGACACGCCACCCCACGGACCGCCCACGAGTGGTGCTCCTGGTTCCCTTCCTCTCCGAGTTCCGGCGCTCCTTCTATCGGCGCCTCGAAGAGGATCTGGAGGCCCGTGGCGTCCGTCTCCTGATCGCGCACGGTGCGCCGTACAGCGGAGATCAGGAAGCACGTCGAGACGTGATCCACATGGAAGGCGCGGTGCGGCTGAAGCAGCGGACCGCATGGGTGGCCGGCCGGCCGCTCGTGCACAAGCATCTGGGCGGGCTCGCCCGGTCGGCAGACGTCGTGGTGGTCGACCAGGCGCTTCGGAACATGGAGCTGTATCCCCTGCTGCTCCGGCAGTTGACGGGCCGCGGGCCGGCGGTCGCGATGTGGGACCACGGCCGTACGTACACCCGGCCGCAGTCCGGGCTGGAGCAGTCGCTCAAGTACTCCCTCACCCGACGTGCCCGCTGGTTCTTCTCCTACACCGCCGGTGGGGCGCGAGCCGTCACCGAGCACCGGTTCCCGCGCCAGCGGGTGACGGTCGTACAGAACGCGGTCGACACCAAGGCGCTCGGCGACGCGTACCGCCGTGTGACCGAGCAGCAGAGCGCCGAGGTGCGCCGGACGTACGGCCTCACGGCGGGCCGCACCGGCCTGTTCGTCGGAGCGCTCAGCTCGGGCAAGCGCATCCCGTTCCTCGTCGAGGCGGCCGAGAGGATCGCCGACCGTCTGCCCGGCTTCCGGCTCCTGGTGGCCGGTACCGGGCAGGAGCGGCACATCGTCGACGCGGCGGCGGCACGGCGGCCCGTGGTGGTGCCGGTCGGCCAGGCGTTCGGTGACCGCAAGGCGCTGCTGGGCGCGGTGTCCGACGTCATGCTGATGCCGGGCCTGGTGGGGCTGTGCGCGGTCGACTCGTTCGTCCTGCAGACGCCCATCGTCACGACCCCGTGGCCCTGGCACGCCCCGGAGTTCGAATACCTCGAACACGGCCGCAACGCCGTCGTCGCACCGGACGACCCGGAGCAGTACGCCGACGCCGTGACGGCGCTCCTCACCGGATCCGGACGGCTCGGCGCTCTGCGCGAGGAATGCCGGAAGGACGCCGGCCGGTACACCGTCGAGGAGATGAGCCGGCGTTTCGCCGACGGTCTCGTCCAGCTCCTCGAGGACAGACACAGATGATCCGCACAGCGACCCCCCGGGCGCCCGCCACCGCCGGCTTCCACGTGCACCGCACCCCGTGCAGCCTGGCGCCGCTGGAAGACGCGTGGCGCGAGCTGGTCAGCGGTGTCCCCGGCTCCTCGTACTTCATCACCCCGGACTGGGTGCTGGGCTCGTGGCAGGCCATGGATCCGGCCGCCTCCGCCGAGGTGGCCGTGTGGACCGGGCCCGGCGGGCGCGTGGAAGCGGTCGTCCCCCTGGTACGCGTCCGCGAGCGGCTGCACCGCCGGCTCCCCTTCCCGGTGACCTGTTGGACCCTGCTCGGAGCCGGCGCCGACGCGGCGGACCACGGACTGCTGCCCGCACTGCCGCACCGCCGTGACGACGTCCGGGCCTTTCTCAAAGCGCGTATCGGACACGGCAGTTGCTGGTTCCCCGCGACGGATCCGCAGGCCGACCCCGGGCTGCTGCCGCCCGGCACCCGTCGGATCACCACCATGACGTGCCCGCGCCTGACGATCGGGCCGGACAGTGCCGTCGGTTCCCGGAGCCTCCGGCAGCTCATGGCGCGGCGCCGAAGGCAGCTCGCCGCGGCCGGTGTCTCCTTCCGCTGGGTCCCTCCGCAGGAGATGACCGCCGAGGTGACCGACACCGTGATGAGGCTCCACCGCGAGCGACAGGACGTGAAGGGCACCACGACGGCCTTCGGGCCCGGACGGCGGGGCTTCCATCTGCGGCTGCAGGCCCGCGCGGGTCCCGGTCGCGGGCCCGCGGCCCTGCTCGCCGAGCGGGACGGCATCGCCGTGGGGGCCGTCTACGGGTTCCTGTGGCAGAACACGTTCGCCTATTACAACGGCGGCTGGGACGCGGCGTACGCGCGGATGAGTCTCGGCACCGTCCTGCTGTACGAGGCCATCGCCACGGTGGCCGGGGCGGGCGTGGAGACCTTCGACTTCCTGCGCGGCGACGAGACGTACAAGTACCGGTCGTTCGGCGCACAGGACCGCCACGACGAAAGCTGGCTCAGGCCCCGCAGCCCGGCGGCTCTCCTCGCGGGCGCAGCCCTCGGGCTGCACGCCCTCGGGCCGCGCCGTCGACGGTCCGGCTGAAGAACTGCCGCCCCGTCGGGGCGCCGCGGCATCGCGATCGCGTGAGACATCGCGGCAGGCGACAGAGGTAGGAAATCGCGAGAAGCCCTACCGCCCGGTCAACCCATTCGTGACGAATTCTTCCACGTTTCCGCGAACGGATGCAGCATGCCCACCAAGCGAATCATCGATGTCATCGGCAGCATTGTTCTGCTCCTGCTGGCCGCCCCCATGATGTGCGTCATCGCCTTCGTGATCGTCTTCAATTCACCCGGCGGAGTGATCTACCGGCAGGTCCGTGTAGGACTGAACGGCCGCCCCTTCGAAATGTTCAAATTCCGCACCATGCGGGTCGGGGCACACGCCGAGAGGGACTCTCTCGCGGCACTCAACGAATCGGACGGCCATCTCTTCAAGGTGCGCCACGATCCCAGGATCACGCCTGAGGGGAAATGGCTGCGACGGCTCTCGCTGGACGAACTCCCCCAGCTGGTGAACGTGTTGCGGGGCGACATGTCCCTCGTCGGCCCGCGTCCGCTGATCCTCGCGGACTCCGGCTACACGGGCGACGCCCGCACCCGTCTCTCGGTGGTGCCCGGGCTGACGGGACTGTGGCAGGTGAGCGGCAGGTCGAAACTCGCCTGGGAGGAGATGGTCCGGCTCGACCTGCACTACGTCAAGCACCAGTCCATCGCCCTGGACCTCGCCATTCTCGTCCGTACGGTCGCGGCGGTCCTGAGCTCCAGGGGCGCGTACTGAACCGGCTTTCGGGGCCCGGTCCGGCACTCGGTCATGGAGGCGCGGCGATACCGGACGGCGCGAGAGGATGCGCCGGCCGGCATCGGACCTCGCCCGGGGCCCCGAGGCTCTGAGGGTCGGCCCTCAGGCCTCGCCGCGTCCGAGCAGCTTCGGCGGCCGCAAGGCCGTACGCACCACGTAGGCAGGGTTGTTGCGGAGGTAGCGCCGCCAGAGCCGACGGGGCTCCTTGTACAGCCTGTACGACCACTCCAGCCCGCGCTGCCGCGTCCATTCGGGAGCCTGGGGGACGAGGCCCGCGTGGAAGTCGAAAGCGGCGCCCACTCCGCACAGTACGGCGGCGTCCAGCCTCGCGCGGTGCTCGGCCATCCACCGTTCCTGCTTCGGGGTGGACAGCCCGACCCAGACCAGATCGGCTCCGCTGTCGTTGATGCGGCGCACGACGGCCTCGTCCTCCTCGACCGTCAGCGGTCTGAAGGGCGGTGAGTGGCATCCGGCGATCTTCAGACCGGGAATCCGCCGGAGCAGAGCTCCTTCGAGCAGTTCGGGAACTCCCTCCGCGCCGCCGTAGAGGTACGAGGACCAGCCGCGCTCGGCGGCCCGCTCCAGAACGGCCAGCATCAGGTCAGCACCGCGTACCTGACGCATCCAGGGCGCACCGGCGCGGTGACCGGCCCAGACCATCGGCATACCGTCGGGGACGGTGAGTCCCGAGGCGTTGTGGATGCGGCGCAGAGCGGGGTCCCGCTGCGATTCCATGACACCGTGGACGCCCGTCACGCAGACATAGGACCGCTCTCCGGTCTCGATCCAGCGTGAGATCCGGGCGACTGCCGATTCCGGGTTCACCGCGCTCACCCCCACGCCCAGCACGTCGACCCTCACCGGGTCGCCCGGCGCGCTCGTCAGCACTGGTGGGGCCGCCCTTCGAGCTGCGCCTTCACCTGGTCGTACACCCAGCGGTAGGTGGTCTCCAGCCCCTGGACGAGAGACGACTCCGGGGCCCAGCCGAGTTCCTTGCCGATCCGGGTGTTGTCACTGTTGCGACCGCGCACCCCGAGCGGACCGGGGACGTGGCGGTGCCGCAGCCTGACGCCGGCGATGTCCTCGACGATCGCGTACAGCTGGTTGATGGACACCAGACGGTCCGAACCGATGTTGAGGGGATCGGTGCACTCGCTGCGGGTGAGCCGCAGCGTGCCCTCGACGCAGTCGTCGATGTAGGTGAAGCTGCGCGTCTGCTCGCCGTCACCCCAGATCTCGATCTCGGCCTCTCCGGTGAGCCGGGCGAGGGCGACCTTGCGGCAGGCGGCCGCCGGCGCCTTCTCGCGGCCGCCCGTCCACGTGCCGTTGGGGCCGTAGACGTTGTGGTAGCGAGCGGTGCGCGTGGCCAGTGCGTAGTCCTCGCGGAAGTGCCGCGCCATGCGCTCGCTGAACAGCTTCTCCCAGCCGTAGCCGTCCTCGGGCATGGCGGGGTAGGCGTCCTCCTCGCGCAGGGGGAGCACGTCGACGTCGGTCTGCTTGTCAGCGGCGTACACGCACGCGGACGACGCGTAGAAGTAGCGGTCGGCGCCCGCTTCCCTGGCGGCCAGGAGCATGTGGGTGCTGGAGAGAACGGAGAGCATGCAGGCGGCCTTGTTGCTCTCGATGAAGCCCATGCCGCCCATGTCGGCGGCCAGGTGGTAGACCTCGCGGGCGCCGCCCGCGAGCACACCCGTGCAGGTGTCGAGCCGGGAGACGTCCCCCTCCACGTTCTCCGCACCGTCGTGCACCTGATACCACTCGGGGAGCGGTTTGCGGTCGACGGCCCGCACGCTGCGCCCTTCGGCGAGCAGCGCTCGGGTCAGATGCCCGCCGATGAATCCTCCGGCTCCCGTGACCACCGCGTCGATGTCACCCACTGTGTACTCCTTGGCGTTCGTGTACGAAGGGCTGGAGACACGGTTACGCCCCGGCCGCCCCTCCGGCCGCATTGCGCAAGCCCGTCGAGCCGAGCCCACCCGGCTGGCCGAGCGGCCCCGAAACGCCCTGGTGGTCCGCCGGGCCCGGAGGCCTCAAGGCGGACCTGGACACGCTGGCCGGTTCCTTCACCGCGCGATGCCGGTCGCCGTACGTTCACGCCGGCGGGCAGGAGGTCTGCCGTTCACGGGGTACGGGGTGCGAGCTCTGCCAGTGCGTGGGCGGACTCGGGGGTCAGGCGGTAGAAGCCCTGGAGGCTGACCGAGCGTTCGAGGCGGCCGTCCACGACGTACTTGAGGTGACGGGTCCTGCCTCGGGCGTTGCGCCAGGTGAGGGTCGGGAGCAGTTCGCCGGGAACAGGGGTGTCGAAGCGTACGGGAGTCGCGTCCACGTGGACCGCGGTGGCGCCGCAGCCGCCGGCGCCGAGCATCGACCAGTCGTCGTGTCCGGGAAAGCGCGGGTCCTGCCATGTCACCGCGGGCGTCCCGCAGCAGGCGCCGTGTTCCATGTCCAGGACTCGCATGCGGGACACGACGAACACCTCGCACCGGTTGACGTGCAGTGCGTACACCTCGTCACCGGCACGGGCACCCGACCAGGTCGGCAGTGACTGGTGGACACCTGAGTAGGCGACGGGCGGACGCTCGCCCACGCGGCCGGCCTTGCGCAGGGCACGGCAGGTGTCATGGGTCCACAGGACGGTGAAGGCATCAGGCATGCGGTGATCGTAGGAGCGAGGTCTGACAGTGCTCGTGGCGCGGGGCGGGCGGCAACGACCGGTTGGCCGTCGGCTCTTCAGGTGATTGTCGGATGCTTCATGGTCCGGGCGGTTGTCGCAGGGTACGACTCCTCAGCACCAGACGAACCCTGCATTGAGGAGCTTTGGCGATGTACGCAGCCGTCCGGAGGTACGAAGGGGTGACCGATGCGGCAGAGGCGGGACGCCTCGTGAACGAGGGTTTCGTGCCGCTCATGCGCCAGGTCTCCGGCTTCGTGGCCTATTACTGGGTCGACGCCGGGGACGGGGTGATGGTCTCGACGAGCGTCTTCCAGGACCGGTCCGGCGCGGAGGAATCGATCGCGAGGGCCGCCGACTTCGTGGCGGAGAACCTCGCCTCGCTGCTCCCCAACCCTCCCCAGATCACGGCCGGCGAGGTCGTGGCCTCGGCCTGACGGCCGAACGACGCGTCTCGGCAGCGGGCGAGGACGCCGGCCACGCTGTCCGTCGGTGCGGCGGACGAGGAGGACGTGGCCGGTGACCTCGGCGGTGCGTCCGTCCGGGCCGGCCGCGATCCGCCGGGGCGCGTCGGCACGCTCGACCGTCCACGTCCGAGGGGCCAGTCCGATACCCGCCGCGGCTTCGCGCGCGGTCGGACGGCGAACGTCGGAACCCCGGTCCCACGACCAGGGCGGGACCGAGCCGTGGTCGACGACCAGTAGCCGCCGGCCCGGGCGCAGTGCGAGCGGGGCGGAGCGGAGGACGGCTGCCCGATCCAGGCCGACGGGGGTGCCGCAGCCGAGGTCCGACGCGTCACCGGGCGGCAGGCCCGTCACCGTCTCACGGAATCTTGCGGTCACTGCAAGATGGCCTGATGGATCACGCGACGGACGACGGCGTGCTCGGCGCGGTGGGGCCGCGCCTTCGTACGCTGCGCCGCGCCCGCGGCATCACCCTCGCCGATCTCGCGGCGACGACGGGCGTGCCGGAGAGCACTCTGTCCCGGCTGGAGAGTGGGCTCGTCGGTGCCCCGCGTACGGGCGACCCCCGGATGCACTCCCTTCCGGTCAGTCGGGTTCGGGATCGCTGACGCACCGTGCTGCTCGCCGGAGAATTGGCGATGGAGGGTCAGCCGCACAAGGACAGAACCTCGCTACGTCGTCCGCCCCGCGAGTGCGGGCTCGACCGCGACCGCCGGGACCTCGGCGGGGTTGCGTCCCGCCAAGCGGCAGCCGAGGCAGTCGGGATGGCCCCGGCGGGCCGTCGTGTCACGGACGCGCCAGTGCTGTTGACCGGCCGGCCGCGGTCCGGTGGGTTTGCCCCATCCCGCCAGATGAAGGCACCAGGTGGTCAGCGCGGCGAGGACCACGACGGCGCCGCCCAGCAGCAGCCCGGCGGTCGAGTGGACGGCGAACGCCACACCCATCCCCGTACAACCGACTGTGGCGATGCCGGTGCCTGTCCAGCCGGCGACCGTGTGGCCCAGGTCGTGGTCTCCGTGCGCGCTCACGGGCGCCTCCTCGGGAAATGGGATGCTCGGGTGGCGAGCCGTGGTCCGCATGGCTCGCCATATATGTCTTACCTCGCGAGATAATTTACTTAGATGCTAAGGGGATATGTGGTGCAGGGCAAGGCACGTCCGGCGGCGACAGCGGAGCAGGCGCTGTACGCGATGGACCGGATGATCGCGACCGCGCAGTTCGGGCAGCAGGACATCGCGCGGCTCCTCGGCCTCAACGTCACAGATCTGACCTGTCTCGGCTTCCTCGTCGAAGCCGCTACGGCAGGCGAGTCCCTGGTGGCCGGCGATCTCGCCGACCGGGCCCGGCTGACCACCGGTGCGGTGACCGGCGTCCTCAACCGCCTCGAGAAGGCGCGGTACATCCGCCGCCAGGCGGACCCGCAGGACCGCCGGAAGGTCCGGCTGGTCATGGAGGAGTCCGCGCTGGAGCGCATCCTCCAGGCGTACGGACCCTTCTACGAGCGCCTCGGCCTGCTCTTCGCGGATTACACCCCTGACGAGGTCGCCGTACTGACGGACTGGTTCACCCGCGCCAAGGTCCTGCTGCAGGACTCGTTGGACGAGATCCGCACAGGTGTCTCCCCGTCGCCACCGTCGGACGGCTGACCTCCCCGTCGCTCACCGATCCATCGCCCCGGCCTCCGAGTGGGCGCGGTCCACCCGCATGAGGAGGCGATACCCCCAGGTGCGACCATCGTCGGATGCGAGGGATCGATGAGCTGGTCGATGTGGACGAGCCGGCGTGGCCGGAGCTCCAGGGGATGTTCGGGGCGAGCTCCGTGCCGGTTCAGGTGCTGCCCGGAGACATCGACGAGGGCCGCCGATGCCTTCTGCAGATGCAGGTCAGCGCGCGATCGGTGCTGGGTGCACTGGCGTGGGGAACCGGCGGGGTGCTCGTGGACAACGGGTGGCTGCGCGTCTTCGGAGGGGGTTCGATCTCGGTCCCGGCCTCGGCCTCGGAGGGGCGGCTCCCGAGTCTGGCGCAGGTCAACCGTTTCCCCACGGAGTTCGACCCTGGCTGGCATCCGGCGACAGGTCTCGTCGTCGGCCACGACATCGTCGGAGGGGTCTTCGCGTTGAACGGTGGCGATCCCGCGGCAGCGGGCCGCCCCGGGGCACCGGGGCAGATGACCTACTTCGCTCCCGACACTCTGGAGTGGGAGGCCATGGAGATGGGCCACTCCGGGTGGGTCTCCTGGCTGCTCTCGGGCAGGCTGGAGGTGTTCTACGACGGAATGCGCTGGCCCGGCTGGCGTGAGGAGGCCGCGGCCCTGGCTTTCGGGCAGGGTCTTTCCGTGTATCCGTTCCTGTGGTCCGAGGAAGCTCACGCCGATCTCGCCGCCACGCGTCGGCAGCCCGTGCCGATGCGCGAGGTGCTGGGAGTCGCGGCGGACTTCGCCCGGCAGATGGGGCCGGCCGATCCCGGGTTCCTGGGCGACGTGTGACGGGCTTCGCTGCCGGTCCGGTCCTGGACCGGCAGCCCTGACGCCCGGGTCGCTGCGGGAACAGGCGGGTCAGCGCTCTTCGCGCAGCCCCCACGGAGATCCGTACGCGCCGAGCAGGTCGAGGAACGGACGGGGCGGAAGCGCCTCGGGGCCGAGGACGCCGCTCCCCTTCCACGTTCCGTCCGCGATCAGCTCCAGGGCGATCACCAAGTTGAGCGCGGTCTGCCAGACCACCGCCTGGGAGCCGTACTCGCGCATCGTCCACTCGTTGTCGACCACGTGGTACAGGTACACCTCCCGCACCGTGCCGTCCTTGGTTCCCTTCACCCAGGTGCCCGCGCAGGTCTTGCCCCTCATGCGGTCACCGAGCGTGGCGGGGTCGGGCAGGCAGGCGGCGACCACGTCGCGCGGGGAGATCTGGACCGGCCCGTCCGCGCCGGGGACGGTGACCTTGGCCGTGGAGTCGAGCCCCAGGTCGTGCAGGGTCTTCAGCTTGGCGATGAAGTCGTCGCCGAGGCCGTACTTGAACGTCACCCGGCGTGCGTCCACCCAGCGGGGCATGAGGAGGACCTCCTCGTGCTCGACGTTGACGCACTCCACGGGGCCGATGCCCTCCGGGAAGTCGAAGACCTCCGGCTCGCTGAAGGGCGCGGTGGTGAACCAGCCGCGGCCCTTCTCGTAGACGACGGGCGGGTTGAGGCACTCCTCGATGGTGGTCCAGATGCTGAAGGACGGTGCGAAGTCGTAGCCCTCCACGGTGAGGTTCGCGCCGTCACGGACGCCGATCTCCTCGATCTCGTCGAAGAGCTCGTCGGCGGCGTACCGGGCGAACACGTCCGAGAGGCCAGGCTCCACGCCCATGCCGACCAGGGCGAGGCGGTCGGCGTTCTCCCAGGCCTCGGCCAGGGCGAACTGCTCGTCTCCCAGCTTGACCCCGCACTGTTCGTAGGGAGCGGTGGGGTGCGGAACGGACAGCGACATCGCCATGTCGACGTAGTGCACGCCGGCGGCGAGCGCCGCATTGAACAGCGGCATCACGAACCTGGGGTCGGTCGCGTTCAGCAGCACGTCGCAGTTCTCCTCGACGACGAGGCGACGGACCGCCGCCTCGTCGGAGGCGTCCAGGCGGTGCGCGCTGAACCGGCCCTCCCGGTCGTCGAGCGCGGCCACGGCAGCCGCGGCGCGGGCCGGATCGTAGTCGGCCACGACCATGTGGGTCAGAAAGTCACGACGGGCCGCGATACGGGTGACGGCGGTTCCGACGCCGCCCGCACCCACGAGAAGGACTCGCATGTCACACACCACTTTCGCTCGACGGTCCCGGCGAACGCCTGGGCACACCTCGATGCAACACGGTCCCGGCGGTTAAGGTCTACAGCGTTGGCATAAGGACCGATGGGGCGGTGTAGCGATGCCGAAGAAGGTGGTTCCTGAGGCGGAACGGCGCAGGCGGCGGCCGACTCGCCAGGGCTCCGTGCTGTCGGAGAAGCTGATCGTGCAGACGGCGCTGCGGATGCTGCGCGAGCACGGGAGCGCCGGACTGACCGCCCGTCGGCTCGGCGCCGCTCTCGGGGCCGACCCGAGCACCCTGTACCGGTACTTCGCCGGCCTGGACGGTCTGACCCGGGCCATCGGCGAGGAGCTGATGGGGCGCGCCCTGGACAGCTGGACGGCCACGGGGAGCTGGCGTACCGACCTGCGTGCTCTGGGCCTGGCCATTCACGCCTCGTACCTCGCCCACCCCCAGGCAGCCCTGCTGACCGCCAGCCGCGTCACCGGCCGCCCCCGGGAGATCGAGGTGGACGAGACGATCCTCGGGATCCTGCGCGGCGCGGGCTTCGGCGAGGCGGACGCCGTCGGTGCGTACCACGCCTTCATCGACCTGGCCCTGGCCTTCGCCTCCCTGGACGCGGGCGCGCTGGCGATCAAGGACGAGGTCCGGGAGGCGGACGAGGACATGTGGTCCTCCACGTACGCCCGGCTGCCCGCCGAGACGCATCCGCACATCGCCGCCACCGCACACCTGCTGGCAGCCCGGATGAATCGCAGCGCCTATCCGGTCGTCCTGGAGACGCTCCTGGACAGCGCGGAGGCTCGGCTGTCCTCCGCGCGGAACGGCGTCGGCACGGCATGAGACGTGCGGGCCGACGACGGCCGGCACTCCGACGGCTCCCCGTCCCCGGACTCGCCTCCGCCGTGCGGCGGAGGCGCCCGAGACGGAAACCCGAGAAGGAGACCGGCTACAGGCTCAGCGCATCCTCGGCGTTGTCCATCCACGCGGTGACCGAGTTGTCGTCGGAGACGTTGAACCCGGGTGTCGAGGCCTTGAGCGGGACCTGCTTCAGGTCGGACTCGGTGTTCATGGTCATCGCGATCGAGGAGACCGTCTTGCTCCCGGCGCCCTTCAGGCCGCCCATGAGGCCGGCGTAGGCGGTCTGGCCCGGTGCGAGCCGGATGGCCTCCTCGATGCCGGGGGCCGTACCGCGCTCGGTCGCCTGCCCGTCCAGGTCGCCGAAGGTCACGACGGGGTGGCCGAGCACCCGGCACGGCTTGCCGGACTTGTTGGTGACTTTCAGCAGGTAGCTGCTGGTCGTGGGCTCTGCCAGGCTCGCGGTGAACGTCACGTCGAACGTGCTGCAGGGAAAGACGTCGAAGTCCGGGTCGGCCGACGGCGACACCGGCTTGGAGGGCGCAGACGGCTTGGCGGATGCCGACGGCTTGGCGGGCGCGGACGGCTTGGCGGGGGCGGACGGCTTGGCGGGGGCGGACGACTCTGCGGGCGTCGACGGAGAGGCGGGAGTCGCCGTCGGCACGTCGGCCCCACCCGCGGCGCCGTCCTCGTCGGGACCGCAGGCGGTCAGGGTCAGCGTGGATACAGCGACGACGGCGACGACGGCGACGGCTCTGCTGAACGTTCTCATGGAGTGCTCCCCCGATGATGGCGCGAAACGGTGCTCTGGTGGACTTCAGCTTCGCGCGCGTGCTTCACAGTTCGGTGACAGCGCCTTGCCGAATCCACCACGGTTCATCTCGCGGGTCTCTCGGGGCTCGACCGTGTGGTCCGACCTCAACGCGCACGTCGTCCCCAGGGGGACACCGGAGGGGCGCCGGTAGGTTGTATCCTCGACGCCGGTTCGGAGAAAGGCTGCTGGAGTGCTCACGCTGACATGATGCTTGACCTGCACCGAGCACCGGATCCGGTAGGGCCCTCGACCTGACGACGTGCGACAGCACCCCAGGTGTCTTGATCGCCGCGCGATCGGTCAGCCCAGCACCTGCGCCGCGTAGAGCGCGCCGACGCCGGCCGCAAGGGCGGCAAGCAGGAGGCGCAGGGCGGTTTCCGGCAATCGGGGCTGAAGGTGTGCGCCGAGGTATCCGCCGAGGAGTCCGCCGGCCCCGCACGACAGGCCCAGGAGCCAGTCGGGAGCGACGTCACCCGTGGCGGCCAGGGAGAGCGCAGCATAGGTGGCCGCCCCGACGATGGAGGTCACGAAGGTGGCGGCCAGAGCCGCGGGTGCGACGGTGGCGACCGGAGTTCCGCGACCGACGAGGATCGGGCCGAGGAGTGAGCCGCCTCCGATCCCGTAGATGCCGCCGACCACGCCGACGACCAAGGCCAGCATCCTCGTGGTGCGTGGCGAGGGCAGGAGCGGGTCTCGGGCCGGCGCCGGACGCACGGTCCGCAGCCACAGCCACAACCCGAGCGGCAGGAGGAGCGCGGCGACGAGCAGGCGGAAGACGCGCGGCCCGGGTACGGCGAAGACACGGATGAGCGCGCCGAGGACGACCCCGGGCAGGGTGCCGGCGATCAACAGCCGCGTCAGCGGCCCTCCGAGCCGACCGGCCCGCCAGTGGCGGAAGAGAGCGCCGGGGCCGGCCACGACGTTGTAGAGCAGGTTCGTCGGTGTCACCGCGGGGCTCGGCACGCCCAGGACGCTGACCTGGACGGGCAGCAGAAAAACCGCCCCGGAAACGCCCACGGGCGCCGTGGCCACGGCGATCGACAGTCCGGCGGTGAAACCGAGCAGCCCTGTCGACCAGTCCACGACAGCCCCCTCGGCGATCCGCTCCCCCGTTCCCCATGCCCGATGAACACTACGGCCCTCGTCTGCCGTGGGCGCACGCGACGAAGTGGCCCCGGGTGATGACTCGTTGGTTACCGTTCGATGAGAGGCGGATTCCGGTGGGCCGATAACTTCTGGTTGCTCACCGATGGGGAGCGTCGCGTGCCAGCGCCCTTCGAATTACAGAAAATGGTGCCTCTCTTCTATGCGTCTCCATGCAGACACCGCCGATTTCCAGAGTCATTCGGTATCGCATTGCCCTGAAGGCGGGACGGTGTGATGGCCATGGACAACAACACCCCGGTCACGGTCATCGGCCTCGGGCTCATGGGCCAGGCACTGGCCGGCGCGTTCCTCGGCGCCGGGCACGCCACGACCGTGTGGAACCGGTCCCCCCAGAAGGCGGACGGCCTCGTCGCCCAGGGCGCCACGCTCGCCCCCTCGGTCGCCGAGGCGATCGCCGCGGCCCCGCTGGTGATCGTCTGCCTCACCGACTACGACGCCGTGCGCGAGGTCCTGGAGCCCGTCGCCTCGGCCCTGAGGGGCAAGACCCTGGTGAACCTCACCTCGGGGCACTCCGAAGGAGGCAGGCAGACGGCCGAATGGGCCGCCGGCCTGGGCATCTCGTACCTCGACGGCGCGATCATGGCCATCCCGCCCGTCATCGGCACGGAGCACGCGGTCCTGCTCTACGGCGGCCCCGAGGACGTGTTCGGCGCCCATGAGGCCACGCTCGCGCGACTGGGCGCGGCCACCCACCTCGGCGCCGACCACGGACTGGCGTCGCTCTACGACGTGGCCCTGCTCAGCATCATGTGGGGTGTCCTGAACAGCTTCCTGCACGGGGTCGCGCTACTGGAGACGGCAGGGGTGAAGGCGACGACGTTCTCGCCGCTGGCCAACCAGTGGATCGGCGCGGTGACGAACTTCGTGTCCGCCTACGCGGAGCAGATCGACGAGGGCGCGTACCCCGCGCACGACGCCACGATCAACACGCACTGGGCCACCATGGTCCACCTGATCCACGAGAGCAAGGCCACCGGTGTCCCCGTCGAACTGCCGGAATTCGTCGCGCGGTTGACGGATCGCGCGATCGCGGCGGGCCACGGCAAGGACAGTTACGCAGCGATGATCGAGCAGTTCAGGAAGCCGTCCTGACCTGCTCGATCACGCGGCGGACGGTCACCGTGCCCACGGTGGCCGGAGTGCGCCCCTCCCTTACCTCCAGGTAAGTGCTTACAAATTAGTGCGCACTTGGCAACCCGTCAGATCGGCGGAAGGATCGTTCCAGCCCCTGGGTGCGGCAGTCGATCCGACCCCCCACGTGCGGCTGACGTCCCGGTTGGCCGAAGAACGAACCCATGCGGAAGATGGAGACCACGAACATGAACGAGTACGCCCCCCAGCCCGCTGAGGCCACACCTGTCACTGTCATCGGCCTCGGCTCGATGGGGCAGGCGATCGCCGGGGCATTCCTCGCGGGCGGCCACCCCACGACCGTCTGGAACCGGACGGCCTCCAAGGCCGACGCCCTCGTCTCCAAGGGCGCGACCCTCGCCACGACCCCCGCCGAGGCGGTCGAAGCGGGCGAACTCGTCGTCGTCTGCGTTCTGGACCGGGACGCGGCCCAGGAGATCCTGAACCCGGTGGCCGGCCTGCTGGCAGGCCGAGGCCTGCTCGTGCTGACCAGCCTCTCCCCCACGGAGGCCAACGAGACCTCCGCGTGGGCGGCCCAGGAGAACATCGCGTTCCTCGGCGGCGCCATCATGGCCACCCCGGACCTGATCGGGAACCCCGAAGAGGCGTCGCTGCTGTACGCCGGTTCGTCCACCGTGTTCGAAAAGCACAAGGCGGCGCTGGCGCTGCTGGGCACCTCGACGTACCTCGGTGACGTCGCCGCCCGTGCGTCGCTCCTGGAGACGGGCCTGCTGGCGTCGATGTACTCGATGTTCGCCGGGTTCTTCCACGGTGCGGCGCTGGTGGGCACGCAGGGCGTGACGGCCGAGGAGTTCACCGCGCTGGCCGTGCCGTGGCTGAAGGCGATGACCACGTTCCTGCCCGGCCAGGCGGAGTTCATCGACAAGGGCGACTACACCACCGACGTGCAGAGCCTGGCGTTCAACAAGGGCGGCCTGGACCACATCATCCACATCAGCGAGGACCAGGGCATCGGCACCGATGTCATGAAGCCCATCGCCGAACTGATCGACCGACAGGTCGAGGCGGGTCACGGTGACGACAGCCTCGCCCGGCTGATCGAGGGGATCAAGAACCCCAAGGCGTGATCGTCTGAGCACACACGTCTCTTCGAGGGGCCGTCGGTTCGCCGACGGCCCCTCGTCGTGCATCCGGAAAGAATCGGAAAGCACCGGAAAGCATGCGCGTGGCGTGGTGGTGGTGCGGGCGTCCCAGGTGCCGTGCGACGTGAATGCCCGCGCCTCTCCGGGAGACAGCCGATTACCGCCCCGTTACCAGGGCATGGGGAAGCGATGGACGGGCGCTGGTCGCTCATCTGGCTGAATTCAGGCCAGCAGAGGATCACCCAGCGCAAGGAGCGCCATGCAACCGGAGAACACCATTCCCCGCCCGGGCCACGCCTACACACCGCGCCGCAGGACACTGCTCAAAGTCGCCGGGCTGGCCGGAATAGGCACGGCGACCGCGGCTGCCTCCACGGCGCGGGCCGCTGCCGGCACGAAGGCGGACGCCACGTTCGACGTGATCGTCATCGGCGCGGGCTTCGCCGGTGTCACCGCGGCGCGCGAGCTGCAGGCCGCGGGCAGGAAGACTCTGCTGCTCGAAGCGCGTGACCGTATCGGCGGGCGCACCTGGACCACCACGTTCCAGGGGCAGATGGTGGAGATGGGCGGCACCTGGGTCGATGCCAAGCAGCCGCTGATCCAGGCCGAGATCAAGCGCCACGGGGTCCGGATCCTGGAGGATCCCGCTCCGGAGAAGGTCATCTTCCGCAATTCCGGCCAGTTCAGGGCGTTCACGCCGGAGGAGGCCTTCGGGCGCCAGGGCGAGCTCTTCGAGCGTCTTGTCGCGGGCTCCAAGGACGCCTTCCCGCAGCCCGAACAGCCCTTCCTCCGCGCCGACCTGGTCGCGGAACTCGACAAGCTCACCCTCCGGGACCGGCTTCAGCAGATGCGCCTGACGGCCGAGGAGGAGGACTGGATCACTCCGGTCACGGCGGTCGAGGGCGGGGCGGCCCGCGGCGGCCTGGCCGACCTGTGCCAGACCCACGCCCTGTGCGGCTACAGCTACATGGGCTACCTCGGTCTGAACACCTACCGCCCCGAAGGCGGCATGACCCCGCTCCTCAAGCGGATGCTGGACAGCTCCGGCGCGCAGCTGAAGCTCGCCTCCCCCGTCCGGTCCGTCTGCGACAACGGGTCCAAGGTCACCGTCACGACCCGTGCGGGCCAGTCCTACTCGGCGGCGGCCGTGGTCGTCGCCGTTCCGGTGAACGTGTGGAAGTCGATCCAGTTCACGCCCTCGCTGCCGGCCGCGCACACCACCGCCACCCAGGAGACGATGTCCGTCATCTCGGGCCAGAAGTTCATGATGAACGTCCAGGGCGACGTGGGCCGGTTCGTCGCCCAGCCGCCCGAGGGCCACCCGCTGCTGACCGCGGTTCCCTGGGCGCAGACCGCCAACGGCCTTCTCATGGCCGGTTTCAGCGCCGACGCGACATTGGACACCGGCAACGTGACCCAGGTGCAGGCCGCCGTGCAGTCCCTCGTGCCGGAAGCCCGCGTCACGGCGGTCAAGGCGGCCCGGTGGGGCCAGGAGCAGTTCTCCCAGGGCGCGTGGTCCTGGATGCAGCAGGGGCAGATGACCAAGCTGCTGCGTGCCGTCCAGCAGCCCCACGGACGGATCTCGTTCGCCACCAGCGACATCGCCACCGGGTGGTCCGGGTTCGTCGAGGGCGCCATCGAGCGGGGCATCGAGGCCGCGGCGCAGGCTTCCCTTTCGGTGACCCGCTAGGCGGGCCTCTTCCGGGCCGTGCCGGCGTCGCGGGCTCCCGCTGGTGCCTGTACGGCCCGCCGGCCGCGCGGCGCAGGGGCGCTTTCGGCGCGGAGAAGCCAGTGATCGGGCCGTTACTGCGCACTTGAGACCGCTGGGTACGTTCCATGCAGACGAACGTCCGGAATCAGGAGATCTATCCATGACTTCTTCGATGCCATCGCTCTTTACGCCGGAGTATTACCAGAACCAGTACAAGGCTTTCGCGTGGCTGCGCGAGAACTCGCCCATTCACGAGTTCCGGTTTCCCGTCGGCGACATACGCACCTGGATCGTGTCGCGTTTCGACGACGTACAGGCCGTGCTCGCCGATCCGCGCTTCAGCAACTTCGCGCCCGTCCACGGAAGTTCCGAGTTCAAAGAGTCCGGCATGATCCTCGGCGCCGACACGGTCGTCTCACGCATCATGACCGTGCTCGACCCGCCGGACCACACCCGCATCCGCAAACTGGCCATGGGATCGTTCACCCCACGCCGGACCGCACAGTGGCGCGAGCCCACCGAACGCGTCGTCCAGGCGGAACTCGACCGGCTCGAGAAGCAGGAGAGCCCTGACGCCGTCGCGTACGCGAGTGCGATTCCCGCGGCCGTCATGGGAGAGATTCTCGGCATTCCGCTCAGCCAGTACAACGAGATGCTCGACGCGATCGAGCGCGCGTTCCACCCGGACGACAACAAGGACAGCGCGCAGCGCGCGTTCGAGGAGATCGCCGACTACGGCCGCACCCTGATCATCGAGAAGCGCTCGATGCTCGGGGACGACCTGATGTCGAGCTTCATCGAGGCGCGCGACGGGGACGAGCGGTTCAACGAGGACGAGCTCGTCGCCATGCTCGCCCTCATGATCATGGCCGGTCTCGACACCACGCGGAACCTGATCGGCTCCTCGATCCTCGCCCTGTTCGACCACCCCGACCAGCGGCGCCTGCTGCCGAAGTGGCCCGAGATCCAGGCGACGGCCGTCGAGGAGTTCCTCCGCTACGAGGGGGCCCTGTGCGTGGGCGTCTTCCGGTTCGCCAAGGAGGACATGGACTTCCGCGGTACGAAGCTGCCCGCCGGCGCCCCGGTCGTCGCCGCGCTGCAGTCGGCCAACCGTGACCCCGACCGGTTCACCGATCCCGATCGCCTCGACCTCACCCGCAGCGGGCCGCGCCACCTCGGTCTCGGGCACGGACTGCACAACTGCCTCGGGGCCGCCCTCGCCCGGATGGAGGCCCAGATCGCCATTCCCGCGATCTTCGAGCGCTTCCCGGACCTGTCGCTGGCCGTCCCGCGCGACCAGGTCACCTATGCGGAGAACTGGCTGCTGCGCGGCCTCGTCTCGCTCCCCGTCGATCTGGGCGCGAGCAGGTCCCACCGGGCCGGGGGGTGAACGCCGTGACCGCGAAGCTGACGATCGATCGCACCGTCTGCGGTGGCGGCGGGCTGTGTGCCATCACGTATCCGAAACTCTTCCGGCTCGCCGACGAGGGCCACGCCGTCGCCCTGGCGACCGAGCTCGACGACACCGACGACATCGCCGCGGTGGAGGACCTCGTCGCGTGCTGCCCCACTGAGGCGATCACCCTCACATCCGGATGACGACGCCGCGCACCGGCCCACGGAGCGGCCCCGCTCCGCCGGGTCCCCGTGCGGCGGTGGAGCCCCGTCAACGCACCCCAGGGAGAAGACCCCCATGCGTGTCCTGTTCACCATCTGGCCGGCGACGGCCCACGTCTACCCGATCGTGCCCCTGGCCTGGGCCCTGCAGGCCGCGGGGCACGAGGTGTGCGTGGCCTCTCATCCGGCCGTCGCGCCGGCCGTCAACTCGGTCGGCTTGACCGCGGTCTCACTGGGCGACGAGTCGACCCTTCCCCCGCCGCTCGGCGCGGGCAAGCCCCCGACGGAGGAGACGACGCGCGTCCTGGACCGCATCACACGAGCGCTGGCCATCGACCCCGCCGATGAGCACGCCTGGCGGTTCCACCGGGACTACATGCTGCCCGCGATCCGCGACTTCAGCCCCGTGGACGTCACCGCCCAGGATCCTCAGCCGCTGCTGGACGAGCTGGTCCGGTTCTGCCGGAGCTGGCAGCCCGACCTGGTGCTGTGGGACCCCACGATGCCGTCGTCACCCGTGGCGGCCCGTGCCTCCGGCGCGGCCCACGCCCGGTTCCTGTGGGGCCTGGACCACTTCACGTGGGCCAGGGACCTCTACACCGAGCGCGCCGGGCAGCCCGGGCCGCCGCTGACGGACGAGGAGCCGCAGATCGCCTCGTTGCGGCCGATGGCGGAGCGGTACGGGTTCGAGGTCGACGACGAACTCCTCAACGGCCAGTGGACCGTCGACCCCATGCCGACCGCTGCCCGGCTCCCCTCCGCGCTGCGGACGGTGCCGATGCGCTGGGTGCCGTACTCGGGAGCGGACGTCCTGCCCCCATGGCTGTACGCGAAGCCGGAACGCCCCCGGGTGGCGCTCTCCCTGGGCGCCTCCATCCGGGTCTTCTCCAAGGACAGCGAGCAGCTCATCGCCAATCTGCTGAAGGCGCTGGGCGAACTGGACGTCGACGTGGTCGCGACCCTGAACCAGGCGCAGCTGGAAGGGATCGATCACGTTCCCGACAATGTGCGCACCGTCGACTACGTGCCGCTGGCCCAGCTTCTCCCGACCTGCTCGGCACTGATTCACCACGGCGGCTACGGCACCATGTGTGCCGCCGCCGCGGCGAACATCCCCCAGATCGTCGCCATGGACAACTACCAGGGCATGGAAGGCCCGCTCAGCGCCCGGTTCGTGACCGAGTCCGGGGCGGGCCTGGTGATCAGGCGTGAAGCGCATTCCGCGGCCGACATGCAGAAGCTGATCGACCGCGTCCTGACCGAGCCGTCGTTCCGCCAGGGCGCCGCGGACATCTATCGGGATCTGCTCGCCACACCCGGCCCGCACGAGACGGTGTCCGTTCTCGAAGGGCTCACGGCGCAGTACCGGCGCGGCGTCTGACCGGCCTGCCCGTCCGGGCGGTTGCCCTCACGTTCCCGAACAGCGGGAGCTGGGGACAACCGCCCATTTCGCGTGGCGGAACTCGGTGCCGGCCCTGAAACGGTGAGCGGTGAGCGGTGGGACCTTGCGGGCCACCCGCCGGGCGGAGGCCACATCCTTCGGTAACGGAATGCTCATCGTCTCTGGCGGACAAGGCGATTACCCCGACATTACTCGGCATGAACCCAGCACTCCCATAATCGGAGAAGGGCCGCGCCGAAAGCGTGTCCCGCAAGCATTTCGCACACCGGCGCCCATGAGAGTTGAGGAGTCAGGATGACCACGCCTGCAATTGAATCGGATTCGATACTGGACGCAGTGCGAGAAATCGTCCCCCGGCTCCGTGAGAACGGCATCAAGGCCGAAGAGAACCGCTGGATCCCGGACGAGAACATCGAGCTTCTCGAGAAGGCCGACGTCTTCAGGATCGCCGTCCCGAGGCGATTCGGCGGGCTCGACCTGCCGGTCGCGGACCAGGCGCGGATCATCGAGGAGGTCGGTCGCGGCTGCGGCTCCACCGGCTGGATCCTGTGCTCCTGGATCTCCAGCGCATGGATCGCCACGCAGTACTCCGACAAGGCCCAGGAAGAGATCTTCGCCGACGGCGCCGTCCGCATCTCCGGCGGCTTCACCCCGACCGGGACGGCGGTGGAGACCGAGGGCGGGTACATCCTCAACGGCAGCTGGCGCTTCAACACGGGCATCCGCGGTTCTCACTGGAACGTCCACGCCGCCATGGTCGAGCGGCCCGGCCAGGAGGACGAGGAGATCTTCGCCATCGTGCCCGCGTCGGAGGTGGAGATCCTCGACGACTGGCACGTCTCGTCCGCATCGGGCACGGGCAGCTCGACCACGCGTCTGAAGGACGTGTTCGTCCCCGCGCACCGTGTCGCCGGGGCCGTCGAGGCCCTCGAAGGTCTCGTCGAAGGCCGGAGCAACACCGGCGCGACCGGCCGGAACTACGGCCTCACAGCCCTGGTGATGGGACTGTCCGTACCCGTCTACATCGGACTCGCGCGCGCCGCACTGGAACTCTTCCTGGAGCGGCTCCCCGGACGGGGCATCGCCTACACCCACTGGGCCGAGCAGCGTGAGCACCCCTACACCCAGATCCAGGTCGCCACGGCGGCGAACAAGATCACCGCCGCCGAGGCCCTCGCGGCCGGCTGGCTGCGCCGCATGCAGGAAGCGGCCGATGCCGGCGAGCAACTGCCGATGGAGCAGCGGGTGGCCATCCGCGGACAGATGGGGTACGCGGTCCAGCTGGCCAAGGAGGCCGTCGGCGTCCTCCACGACGTGAGCGGCGCCTCGATCATCCAGCGCGCCGTGCCCTTCCAGCGGGTCCACCGCGACATCGAAGGCCTGTACCTGCACGGCCTGATGACGCCCCTGGGCAGCCTGGAAGCCCACGGCCGGGTCCTGGTCGGACTCGACCCCGACACCGACTACCTGTAGGCCCCCTAGAACCGGCCCCCTCCCCCGGAGGGGGCCGGTCCGGCGTCCGCCAGCCACTGGAGCGTGGTGCGGGGGGCCAGGCCGAGCAGGTGCCGGGCGGAGCGGTGGGACGCGATGGCGTTGTCCGGGAGCGTGGCCAGGAAGTCGTACAGACCCGCCACGCCGGCCGCCGCGCCGCTGCCCAGCAGGGGCGCGAGGGATTCCGCGAACGCCGCGGGCTTGAGGGCCTCGTAGGTGACGTCGCGTCCCAGGTGGGTCCCGAAGGCCTCGGCGAGTTCGGGACCGGTGGTTCCAGGATCGTGGCCGATCTCGACCAGGCCGGTGACTTCGGGGCGCCCGAACAGGGCCACCGCCGCATCGGCGACGTCCAGGTGCGAAGCCCACGAGACGGCGTAGTCGCCGCGGAGCGGGTAGCGGAGTACGCCCTGCTCGCGGGCACCGGTGACGACCGGCGGCAGGAGCAGGTTCTCCAGGAACAGCCGCGGCGCGATCACCGCGTGGGAGAGGCCGGCGGCCTTCAGGCCGTCGATGACCGTCACGACCGCGCCGTCGGCCAGCTCGACGGGCGTACCGCCGCTCGTGGAGAACACGACTCGCGCCGGTCGGGCTGCGGTCAGGGCCTCGACGACATTGCGTGCGTACGCCAGCCGGTCCTCCTCCCCACCGAGCGGGAGGTGGACGAAGACGCCGTCGGCCCCGCGGTAGGCCTCGGTCAGCCCTTCGACGGAGTCGAGGCCGACCGCCCTCACCCGCGCGCCCGCCACGACGGCGTCGGCGTTGCGGGTGAGGGCGGTCACGGACGCGCCGGAGGCGGCGAGGACAGCGACGACGGGGGCACCTTGGGCGCCGGTGGCGCCGTGGATCACGTAGCTCATGAATCCATTAGTGCACACACTGCACCGGTTACTTCAACTGCACTAATGGGCTACCGTGGCATCGTGACCATCACACCCCTCCCCGAATGCGGTGTCGCCCGGTTCCTCGCCCTCCTCGAAGGACCGTGGGCGACCCTCATCGTCCGCGAGCTGCTCCACGGCCCGCACCGCTTCACCGAGCTGCGCCAGGCGCTCCCCCGCATCAGCCCGCACACCCTCACCAGCCGCCTGCGCCAGTTCGAGACCTACGGCCTCGTCACCCGGACCGCCTTCCCCGAGATCCCCCCGCGCGTCGAGTACCGCCTCACGCCCCTCGGTGAAGGGCTGCGCCCCGTGCTCGAAACGATGGCCGAGTGGGCCACGTCGATCCCCGACCCCGCTTCCACCGACGCGGACGCGGACGCTCCCGGCGCGATCTAGGGCCTCAGGCGCGGCAGCGGAGCATCTCGAACGTCGGATTGGCGCGGTAGTCCGCCCAGAACGCGTCACCGTACGCGGCCACGCCGGCGGGCGACACCTCCGTCGGCACCCACTCGATCTCGCCGAACCCGGCCTTCGCCAGACACGTCTCGAACACCTCGCGCCGCGCCAGGCCGGCGGTGAACGTGATCGGCGCCTCCTCCAGCAACGCGGTGATCCGGACGCGCGGGCCGGTGCCGCCCTCCTCGCCCGTCAGCTCGGTGAGGAATCCGTACTCACGCGGCGACGGCCCGGAGAAGTCGTAGTCCGGTGTCTGGTGGAGCATGAGGAATTCGCCCCCGCTCCTCAGGCTCCCGTGCACCTTGCGGCACAGATGCTCGAACTCGGCGACGGTCTGCGCGTAGTTGAGGAACATCACCGCGGTCGCCACGTCGAACGGCTCCCGCGCCGGCGTCAGATCGGCCACGTCACCGACCTCGTAGCGCACCCCCAGCGGGGCCGCCTGCTCGATGCCTTCGGCGGCGCGGATCATCTCACCGGACACGTCGATGCCGAACACGTCCGCCGCACCGCGCCGCTTCAGCTCACGCGTGTAGAAGCCGGTACCACACGCCAGATCGATGACCCTCCGGCCTGCGACATCCCCGACCATGCCGAGGAAGCTGGGCGCCTCCACGTACCGGGCGAGCGGCAGAGCCTTGAACCCCTCGAAGGCCTCACCGATCTCGTCGTACATCTCCTGCGTGCTCATCGCACACTCCTCCCGTGAGTCGCCCGGAGCCCCGGACGACATCGGCAGTCTCTCCACACATGGCATCCGGCCCGCACTGGCAGAAGCCACGAAGAACGGCCAACTGGCCCGTTGGCCAGACGAATCACGGAGCGTCCAGACCGTCCCGCCGCTCGAATTGACCCAAGATTCCATGGCCTCAATGCACCCAGCCATGGGTCTTTCCGGAGACTAGATTCAGTGGTGTCGCCGGGAGCACCGGGCGGCGGAACCACGGAGATCCAGGAGTGACCATGACGTTCACCAGCGCCCCGAAGCCCGTCCTCGTCCGCGCCGACGAGGCCGAGAGCCTGCAGGACGGTGCGACCAGCCTGATCACGCTGCTCGCCGACGCGAACGCCACCGGCGGTGCGCTGACCGCCAATCGCGCGACGCTGCAGAAGGGCTCGCCGGGCGCCCCGGCTCACTTCCACACCCGGGCCACCGAGATGTTCTACGTCCTCGACGGGTCCATGCGGATCCTGCTCGACGACACGGTCCTCACGCTCGGCGCGGGTGACTTCCTGACCGTCCCTCCGACGGTGCCGCATGCCTTCGCGCCGGCTCCGGGCAGTGCGGCCGAGATGCTCGTCGTCTTCACTCCGGGGATGGACCGGTTCGACTACTACCGGCTCCTGGAGCGCGTCTACCGTGGCGAGGCCACGGTCCAGGACATCCGCGACAGCTCCGAGCAGTTCGACAACCACTACTTCGAGAGCCCCGTCTGGCAGGCGGAGCTCGCCCGGCGCTGAACGCACCGGCCGTGGGTCACGGTGGGGGCGGCAGGATCCTGCAGAGCGCGTCCAGGGCGGCGGCGTACGCGTGGTCGGGCGGGGTCGCGTAACCCACGACGAGCCCGTCGAAGAGCGCGGTCCCGGTCGCGGGGTGCCGGAAGCCGGAGAGGCCGTCGAGTGCGAGGCCGAGCCAGGTGGCGGCGTTCACGGCGGCGGCCTCGGTTCCCGGGGGCAGCCGCAGCACGGCGTGCAACCCGGCCGCGACTCCGGTGACTTCGATGTGCGGCGCGTGCTCGGCGAGGGCCGCGACCAGCCGGTTCCGGCGCTCTCGGTAGCGCTGGCGCATCTGCCGGACGTGACGGTCGTAGGCACCGGAGGTGATCAGGTCCGCGAAGGTGAGCTGCTCCACCACGCCGGTCCAGCGCTCCCGCCTCCCCTTCGCCGCGAGGACCGGACCGACCAGATGCTCCGGCAGCACCATCCAGCCCAGCCTCAGGGCGGGCGACACACTCTTGCTGGCCGACCCGACGTACAGGACGTGGTCGGGGTCCAGGGCCTGGACGGCGCCGACCGGTTCGCGGTCGTACCGGAACTCGCCGTCGTAGTCGTCCTCGATCACCACACCGCTCCGGGCGCGCGCCCAGTCGACCGCCGCGTTGCGCCGCGCGGGGTCGAGTGGCCCGCCGACGGGAAACTGGTGGGCCGGAGTGAGCAGTACCGACCGCACGCCCCGGCGCCCGTCGAGGTCCTCCGTTCTCGTGCCGAACTCGTCCAGGCCGAGCGGTACCGTCCGAACCCCGTCGGCCGTCAGCAGGGCGCGGTGGAACGGCAGTCCGTACGCCTCGACGGCGAGCGTTCCGCGCAGCACGCCTCCGCCGCCGAATAGCAGCCTCAGCGCGTCGGAGAAGCCTGAACAGATCACGATCCTCTCGGGGCCGGTCCGTACGCCGCGTACCCGGGCGAGGTAGTTCGCGAGCGCGGTGCGCAGCTCGATCCGGCCCTGCGGGTCACCCGGCCCGAAGGCGTCGTTCGGGGCGGCGGTGAGCGCCCGGCGGGTCGAGGTCGACCAGGCGTTCCGCGGGAACGACGAGGCGTCCGGCTGACCCTGCGTCAAATCGTGTACGGGCGCGGCCGGCCCCGTGGGCGGCTTCTTCGGCACGCGTACGGCCCTGGCGGGTGCGGCGCGCTCCGCGACCCGGGTGCCGGAACCCTGCCGGGCGGTCAGCCAGCCCTCGGCGACCAGTTCCGCGTAGGCGTCGGCGGCGGTGTTCCGTGAGATGCCGAGGTCGGCCGCGAGCGACCGGTAGGGCGGCAGCCGTACGCCGGCGGCCAGCCGCCCCTCCTGGATCGCCTCGCGCAGAGCCCGGGCGAGGGCGGCCCGGCGCGAACCCGTTCCGGCCAGCTCGAGGTGCAGGTCGGCACCGATGCGCTCGGCCAGATTGACCCAGGATTCCGCCACGTGAATGCACCTCTCGGGGGGTCTGCGGGTTCCCTAGGTTAGTGACCATGCAGAACACCACAGCACCCCGAGTCGACTTCGCCGCCACCGTGCCCAAGGCGTTCAAGGCGCTCATCGGTTTCGACAGCGCGGCCCGCGAGGGGCTCGATCCGGCTCTGGTCGAACTGATCCAGATCCGCTCGTCCCAGCTCAACGGCTGCGCCTACTGCCTCCACATGCATGTCGGCGACGCCCTGAAGGCGGGCGAGGACGACCTCCGTCTGCACATGGTCGCGCTCTGGCGCGAGGCCGGGCACTACTTCACCCCCAAGGAACAGGCCGCACTCGCACTCACCGAAGCGGTCACCCTGGTCTCCGCGGGCGGAGTCCCGGACGAGGTGTACGCCCGGGCCTCCGCCGAGTTCGACGAGACCGAACTCGGGCACGTCCTCGCGGTCGTCTGCGCGATCAACACCTGGAACCGCATCGCCGTGAGCACCGCCAAGGTGGCCGGCACGGACGAACGCCGATAGCTCCGCTCATCGGCGGCCTGTCGCCTACGGAATGGTCAGGGAGCACACGCGGCTGGCGGGGTCGAAGACGCGCAGGTCCCTGATCATCTTCTTGGCGAGGAAGAGATGGCCTCGCTGGTCCGGGTGCAGGCCGTCGCCGAGGAGGTTCAGAGGGACCGTGCCGCCGTTGGTCGCGAGCCAGTGCGCGTGGTGGTCGATGAGCACGACACCCGACTCCTCCGCGACCTCGCGCATGATCGTGGCGTAGTCCGCGAGGGCGGCGTGGTTCGGCCACCGGTTCAGGTCGACCGGATTGGGGGTCTGCAACAGGGGTACGGCTCCGCCGGGCAGTGCGCGGACGTTCGCCACGAGCTTGCGCAGGTTGGCCCGGTACACGTCGCGTCCGGTCGAGGCGGTGGCGGCGTCGTTCGTACCCAGCATGATCGACACGACCTTGGGCCGGAACACGGAGACGCGATCGGCGAATTTCGCCACCAGGTCGTTGGTGGTGCTCGCGCTGACTCCGGTGTCGATGACGAAGTCGCTGTGCTTGGGCTTGCCGAGTTCGTAGCGCAGTCGCTCCTGGAAGTGCTCGCAGTAGCTGCGCCAGCCGTTGGTCCAGAGTGCGCCATGGGTGATGCTGTCACCCGTGGTCAACCAGACGGCCGGAGTACTCGAGTTGAGGATCGAGGAGAGCGTGCCGAAGTCGACGAGGTCGAGGCGCACACTCACCGCGGCCACCTCCCTCGCCGACAGGACCCGGTCGTAGACGGCGACGCGCTTGATGGTGCCGGTGTAGAACCCGGCGCCGCCGGGATGCCCACTGTCGACGTTCCGCGCGATGTTGAGCGCGGTGAGGGGGGCCGCGCCGGCGAAGAAGTTGGCCTGACCCGTGGTGAGGACGCGACGCCCGTCGGCGTAGAAGGTGGTCCCGCTGCTGTTCACGGTGATCGCGACGGTGTGCGGCATGCCGTCGTCGTACATGGTGCGCGTGAGGTGGTTCTGCTTGACGGCTCCGTTGCTGCGCACGGAGAACTGCAGCCTGCCGGCACTGACACAGACCGCGACGTCCGTCGCCGGTCTCGTCGGGTCCGAGGCGCTGACCAACGTCATCGCCGTGTTGCGGCTCGTCGTGCTGAAGGTGGCCAGAATCGTGCCCGCGGCCAGTGCCCGCACCTTCACGATCTCACCGGACAGGTCGGTGTACGACCGCCCGTCGTACACCCTCTCGACCCGGTGGTCCAGCACGGGCGGCATCGGCGACGCCGCGAAGGCCCGCCTCAACGGCGTGGCCAGGGGGGCGGGCAGGGCTCCCGCGGCGAAGAGGACAGATCGTCTGCGCACAGTGATTCCTCTGCGGTCGGAGGGGCGCTCGCACCGAGCGCTTGCCTCGGTGACAACTGCCGCGCGGCGACGTGGGACCCGACTCTCCCGCGTAGCCGCAGCAGGACGCTACGACAGCAAGGGGTGTGTCGTAAGGCGAGCGCACGTCATGTAGGCGTACGGCGCACGGAGAGGAGAAGACGACCGCCGGCGGCCGCTCCGACCTGCCGCCCTCGTGTGCGAAAGCCTGCTAGTTGTGCGAAGAAACGTGCAGAACTGCCGTTACGCGGGCCCGCCACCTGATCGGCGGAGCATGCCGGGTGGCGCGATCGGTGGCGCGCCGGAGCGCGCAAGGGCTTGCCGTCGCCGATGCGACGGGTGGGTGCAGCAGTCAGCAAATGTCGGGACCATGCCTATCGGGATGCTTGATCGATACAGGCGACGGTTACGGAAATGTCCGTAATCGGTAACTGGACTCGGTCGGCGTGCCGACGTGCCCGGCGGGGCGGCACAGTGTGCGTCCCCGGCCCACACCGGACCGGCATCCACACCGCTCTCACCAGCGAATTCCTGCTGCTGAGGCGCCGTTCTCGAGGAGACATCACCCATGTCTGCTTCTTCGACCGCCCGCCGTATCGCCGCCACCGCCCTCGCGGCCGGCGCCATGGTCTCCGTCGCCGCCCTGCCGGCCGCCGCCCACGACGGCGACCGCCACCGTCAGGAGCGGGTGGAGATCAGCCGCGTCCAGGCCGACAGCCCCGGACGCGACAATCGCACCAACCGGTCGCTGAACGGCGAGTGGGTCGAGATCACCAACAACTCCCGCCACTCGGTGAACCTGGACGGCTGGACCCTGCGCGACAGTGACGGCAACCGCTACCGCTTCGACGACTACCGTCTCGGCGGCCGCGCCACCGTCCGCATCCACACCGGCTACGGTCGCGACACCCGCACCGACCTCTACCAGGACCGCCGCGACTACGTCTGGGACCACCGCGACAAGGCGACCCTCCGCGACGACCACGGCCGCACCGTCGACACCGAGTCCTGGGGCGGCCGCCACCACCGCTGACCCGACGGGCCGGCACCCCGCTCTCCGCTCGTCCACGGCGGAGAGCCAGGCCGGCCGGCCCTCCTGAACCGCGTGCGCCGGGCATCCTGAGCTGCCCGGCGCACGCGCACGAGGTGGACAGGGCAGGCGCTGGCATATGCGCATGTTCTCGGTGCACGACTCTGTCGCACGCCGGGCCGACGGTGGCAATGTGTCCGTACGCGGTCCTCGCGCACCACCCCGGAAGGGGATCGCGACCCTGGTTCCGTCTGCCGTCCGGCGGGCGGACCCACGCCGCCCCTTCCCGGCTCCCCACGGGAAGGGTCCAGGCGTGTCCCGGGATTGTCAGACCCCCCTCGTAACGTCGTGGACGAGGGCCGGAGCACGCCGGCCACCGGAGCACCGGAGCGGGTCATGGGCGAGATCAGTGTCGACAGACAACACCTGGACCACCTGCTGGCCGACAGCGCCAGCCCTTACGGCACCCCGTATCAGGAGGCCTTCGCCGCACTCGCCGCGTCGCACCGCGGCCGCCCGGTGGCGGAGATCCTGCCGTTGCTCCGTGCGGCCGCCGACCAGGCGCTCCTCGGCTTCACTCCGGCCGATCTGCGCGAGCAGGCGGAGGCGATCAGCACCGGCGCGCCGTACACCCTGAGAATCATCGTGACCGGGTGAGGAGCGGCTGCGCGCGAACGAGTCCGCACCTCGCCCACCGGCCCGCCGGCCGCCGCGCGTGACCTGCAGGCGTCAGCTGAAGTCGACGAAGCGCGAGTAGTGCCCCTGGAAGAGCACGGTGACGACGCCGGTCGGCCCTTGGCGGTGTTTGGCGATGATCAGGTCGGCCTCTCCGGCTCGCGGTGTATCTCTGACGTACGCGTCTTCCCTGTACAGAAGGACCACCAGGTCGGCGTGGTTCTCGAGCGAGCCGGACGCATGCAGGTCGGCGAGGGTCGGCATCGTGGGGGTGCGCGACTCATGGGTCGGGGTGAGCTGAGAGACGGCGATCACCGGTACTTCGAGCTCGGAAGCCAGGAGCTTGAGCCCGAGGGCGATCTCGGTGTTCTCCTCGGCGTGCGGGTCCAGCGGCCGCAGGTCGTTGGCGAGCAGATGCATGGCGTCGACAACGATGAGACGGATGTCGTTCCTGGCGTGGAGCCGCCGGGCGTGTTCGCACAGTTCTCTGAACGACGGGGTGGCGCCGTCCTGGATGTAGAGGGGCGCGGCGGACACGTCCGCCATGCGTCGCGCCAGTCGGGTCCAGTCCTCGTCGTCCATGGTCCCGGAGCGCATACGGTGCAGGGCGACGCGGCATTCGGCCGACAGCAGCCGCATCACCACGTCGTTCCGACTCTCTTCGAGCGTGAAGAGGACTGACGGGAGCCCCTGACCGATCGAGACGGACCGCAAGATGTCCTGGGCCAGGATGGACTTGCCCATGGAGGTGGCGCCAGCGAGAACGATCAGCTGCCCGGGGTGGAGTCCGCCCGTCAGGATGTCGAGATCCTTGAAGCCTGTCGGCAGACCGGCACTGCCCGATGTGCCGATCGCCTCGATCTGGTCGAGGGCTCCTACCAGGACGTCTCCGAGAGGGAACGCGGCAGGCGGAAAGTCTCCCGCCGCCACGTCCTCACTGGTCCTGGGGTTGTCAGGGGTTGTCCGGGACAACCCCTCCCCCGCCCCTGGAACCTCGTCGCCGACGGTCTCACCGGGAATGACTCTCTCGCCGGTCCGGCCGGGAACGACCCTGCCGGCGATGCGCTTGTCCGTCTCGTCCCACCAGCCGATGTCCTCGGCCGCCTCCTGGACTGCCTCGTGCTCGCGGTCGAGCACATCGCGGGCCTTACGGAGCGCAGCGTCGACCTGGTCGAGGGCGTCGTCGTCAGCGGCATCCGCCGGAGCGGGGAGCACCACCTCCGTACTGCCCGAGGGCGGCCCGTCGTCCTTCACCTCCCGCCGAAGTTCCCGCAGCTCCTCCTCCAGGTCGATGATCTGGCGGGCTGCGAGATCGGCGACCTGTTGTGCCTTGTCCCGCTCGGCCTCGGCGCGTGCCAGCTGCAGCCGGAGGTCCTCCGTCTGCTTTCGCGCACGTTCCAGCCGGCCGGAGGTCGTACGGACCTCGACCGGTTCGGGATGGGCCGAGGCCCGGATCGCGTCCAACTGCCGTGTGAGCTGGGCAACCTGGGCCTGCGCCTGCCCGAGCAGGGCGAACAGCACGGTGGCCACCTGCAGCGCCTGCACCCGCGCCTGCTCGCTGATCTCGAACGCCTGACGGACCCGGTTGAGATCCTCGAGCGCCGCGATCGTGCCCTTCTGGGCCTCGACAAGGTCGTATGCGGCATGGGGCACGGTGGCAGTCGGGGCTGTGCCCGCCGCCTCCCACAACGGCCGGATCACCTCCAGGCGGTCGGACGCGTGCTGCCCGCTTTCGTACGGGAAACACACGTCGGCGACGGCCTCGGCGAGCTCCCACGTCAGGCCCACGCCGTTGAGCTGCTCACGTAAGCGCCACATCGCTGGTACATCCCCGCCGAAGTGTTCCGGCGTCAGGAGCCGGTGCAGCCGGGTGACCGATACGTTCGACGCGTCGAGCCAGCCGCGCAGGATGTGCACGAGGTCGTTGATCTCCGTGCACGATCCGCGCGCCGCCGCCCACGGACGCCCCGGGCGCTTCGAAGTCCCCACGTCGCCCCCCCCTTCAGCGAGTTGTCCGTCGAACAACCCCTCGTTGTCCCGGAAACAACATCCAACCGGTTCATCAGCGCAGGTGGGAGGTGGATCGTCGATTCCAGGCGGTCCGAGAGCAGATCGCCCTCCGCCGAACGGCCTTGGAGGAATCCGTGAACCTCACCCACACCGCGATGCTGGTCCTGTCGATCGCTCTGGGCGTGATCCTCTCGCTGCTGGCAGCAGGGGCGGCCTTCGCTGTGGCGCGCTGGGGCGGCAGCCCGGTTCCTGCGTGCGTCGCCGCGTCCGGCAAGGCGTTCGCGACGTCGTTGATGGTGTTCAGCGCCGTCCTCGCCGTCGCGGTCGCGGTCGCCAAGTAGTCGGATTTCAGCGGTAGGAGACCGTCGCTTCCGCTTCCCCAGGGCTGTCCGGCGGATCAGGTGACTGTTGCGGGTTCAGCTCGTTGGCATGTTCATGGGTCCGGCTGAAGCCGCATCTGCGGAAGGCCGGTACCCGGCGCGGACTCGCGAGGGGGCCGGGGGCTCTCCGTACGCCCTCCTACGCCCCTTCGAGCCGTGCCAGGACGAGTGTCAGCGGCAGGGTGGCAACGGCGAGCGCGAGTCCCGCTGCTGCGAGGCCGCCGCGGATCTCCCGCTTGCCACGAACCCCCAGGTAGGCGGCGATCAACGGGAGCACGCAGCACAGCAGCAGGCTGAAGTGCCAGCCCTCCTCACTGAGGAAGAAGACCATCACTGCCACACAGACCGGGACGGACATGACGGTCATCATGCGGCTGCGTGTAAGGAAGAGTTCGAGGTCGTCGATTCCACCGAAGAAACTCATGCCCCGACCCCTGCCCTCTTCGCCGCCTGTCGTCGGATGATCGTAGCGACCGCTGTGTGGACCGGGCCCACCGCGGTGCCGACCTCCAGGGGGGCCGCGTGGGAGCAGTTCGCCTTCGTCTTGCGCTGCCGGGAATACACCTGGTGCGGGATCGGCTGGACCGTACGTCGGCGGGGAGATGGTGGTCGCCACGCGGCTGCCATGCAGACAGTCCCGACGGCGGTTGCCTGAGAGCGTCTACGGGATCCGGTGTCGCCGGATCCCAGGGAAGGGTGTTCATGCCACTCGAAGGTGTATACGAGCCCAGTCCGTCGCAGTGGGTGCGGAACCAGGTCGAGCTGTACGAGTCGTCAGGTGGTACCAAGGGAACGACGATGCGGGGCCTGCCCGTGGTCCTGGTGACGAACGTCGGCGTGAAGAGCGGCAAGATCCGCAAGACGCCGCTCATGCGGGTGGAACACGACGGGGCCTACGCGCTCGTCGCCTCGAACGGCGGCGCGGTGAAGCATCCGGTCTGGTACCACAATCTGGTCGCCTCGCCTCTCGTCGAACTGCGCGACGGCCAGGATGTCTGGGACATGAAGGCCCGCGTGGTCACCGGCGAGGAGCGGCAGGCGTGGTGGGAGCGCGCTGTCGCCGCCTTCCCCGACTACGCGGACTACCAGCGCAAGACCGATCGGGAGATTCCCGTCTTCGTCGTCGAGCGGACCGACTAGCCAGGACTCGATCGTGTCCGCGCCGGTGCGCCCCCGGGACAAGTGTCCTGGGGGCGCACCGGTGCGTGCCTGCCTGCCTTCGCCGGGCCCGTCTCAGGCCACGGAGGCCCGCCCTGGATCGACGGGGTCGATCGCATGCTCGTCGAAACGGACTTCGAGGGCCTCGAGTCCCCTCTCACGACGGTAGTCCTTCTCCGCCGCGGTGATCGGCAACAGCCACAGAATCCGGGCATGGGCTCCGCCTTCCCACTGGCAGACCTCGAAGTCGGGTCCGAAGGGATACGGCAGGCTCACCAGGTAGTGGTCGCAGTCGGAGTCGTCCAGCCACGGGCGGCCGATAGGGACGGTGTGCCCGACGTCGAGCCGCTGGTGCACCGGTCCGCAGTGGTAGTACGCGTTGACCGTGACGCTCTCCAGGTTCGTCCAGTCGTCGCGCGGTGCCGCCAGGAAGAACTCCGTGCCATGGCCGTCGTGCTGCGTCGCCTCCCAACAGCCCGACGTCACATACAGCCACCAGTCGCCCGGATGCGCGGGATGAACCCGGAGCACCCTGAATCCGGGTACGCGGTCCTCGATGGGTCCCTCCACCCCTGGGACCTCGTCGATGACGCGCCCCGGGAGCGTCCGGTGGAGGTGCTCGAGAAGTGCAGCGCGCGCTGTGGTGTCCGGCATCCGAACATGATGCCCGGCCTGTGCCCAGCCCCACCATGGTGGGTGTCTCCCTCGGAACCGGTGCAGGCACCGCAGCGACAGCGCCCCGGGGACGCGCTGCGCGCGATGGACGACGGGGCCGACGGGTGGGGCATCGAAGGGCTTGTCTCATCTCCCGGGTGGCTGATCCGCGAGGCTTCCACGCAGGGACACCCGTCTCCGTACACGACCCCGTGGCAGACCGGCAACCTCGACGAGGGCAGCAAGTACGACCTCGACGTGTGCCTGGTGAAGGGCTCGGAACGGGTGTGCCTCTACAACTACTTCCGTGTGACGGCGTAAGCGGGTCCCCCACCCCTGTGACAGGGAGCGGCGACCGCTTCGAGCCGCTTCCTGTCGGGCACCTGATGAAGCGTTCACCCCGACGGCAGGCACGGCATCCCGTGACCGGCCCCGGTCATGATCGTTACCCGCAGTGGCTGCGCCCTCCGTCCTCGGGTCCCCGGCGCGCGTACGACTTCAGGCCGCGACGGTGAGGAACGACGAGTGGGTGGCTGGATCAATGTCGGTCTAGGGGCTGCGGCAGCCCTGTGCCCGCTGCCGCAGCACGGCGACGTCACCGTCGTCATGGACCACGACCTCACCGGCCATCGCCTGGTGGTGTGTGCCCCGGACGTCAGCGTCGACATGGGGTACGGCGATGAGGCGCCCGAACCCCATCGGCCCGCCTGCACACCGCCGTCCCCGCCGGTCACACCACCGCCCGTGGTGCGGCCGTCTCCCTCGCCTCCGTCACCGTCGGCCCCGGAGCCCGGACCCACGCCGACGCCGACGCCGACGCCGCACAGGACGCCCGGACGCGTGCTCTCGGCTCCACCGGAAGCGGCTCCGGCGCCCGCGCTCCCCGCGCCGCCCGCGCCCTCTCCCCGTCCCGAGCCGGCACCGGCCTCGGACCCCGCGCCGAGCACCGCCCCGGCGCCGCCGCGACCGGCGGAAGCGCCCCAGGCCTTCCGTTGGGTGCCTCGTTCGCACTACACCGGCGGTCCGGCGCGTCCGGCGCCGGCCAGGCTCTCGATGACCATGTCCACGGTCGTGGTCACCCTCCCGGCTGTTCTCGCCGCAGCCGCCCTCCGACCGGGGTCCCGTCGCCGCGGCCGTGGCTGACCGTCGTCTCCCCGTCGGGTCCGCGGATACCCGGCCGAGCGGCCCACCGCGTCGGCCCGCCCTTCGTCCACATCGCTTCACCTGTCATGGAGTTGTCCTATGCCGGAATGGCTCGTCTACACCCTGGCCTCTGTCCTGGTCTGCGTTCTCGTCGTCACAGCGACCGTCGTACGGCACCGGCGCGTGGACGTCGACGAGGACACCTCCGAGACCCCGGACGTGCTGGAGTACATGGTCATGATGGTCGGCGTCGTCTACGCCATCGTGCTCGGTCTGGCGATCGCCGGCGTGTGGGAGGCCCGTAGTGCGGCCGAGGACACCGTCCAGCGCGAGGCCCAGGCCCTGTACGAGATCGACCAGCGCCTGGACGTCTATCCCGCCGCCTTCCGGACGCAGATCAAGACGCACATCGACGCCTACGCCCGGCACGCCGTCGCCGCCGAATGGCCGGCCCTGAAGGACGGCACGCCCGTCGACGGCACCGGCGCCGAGCTGTTGGGCCGCATCCGCAGCGACATCGCCCACCGCGCGCCGGCCGACGAACTCCAGGCTCAGGCCTACCAGCCGCTCCTGGACCAGGTGGCGGCCGCTGACGACGCCCGTCACCAGCGGCTGGACACCTCCGGCACGACACTGCCCGCCGCACTCTGGTTCGGCCTCGTCGCCGGCGCCATGGTCACCCTCGGCCTGCTCTACACCCTGCAGATCCGCCGCTCCGCGCGCGAACTGCTGCTTGCCACCACCTTCAGTGCTCTGGTGGTCTTCCTGCTCTTCCTCGTCTGGAGTTTCGACGCGCCCCTCGGCCACTCCGGAACGGACTCGGCCCAGCCTCTGAGCGACCTGATCACCAGCGCTGCCTGAGGGTCACCGGGTGCTCCGTGGGCTGTACGGCTGGAGGAGCTGGTCGACGGGTGCGTAGTCGTCGGTGAGCCGTCGGGCGTCGCCGATCCAGGAGGTGAGGTCGGCGCCGGTGGCGATCTTCCAGCCGGTCCCCCGGGCGTCCAGCGCTTCCTGGGTCGCGCGGAGGTCGACCGGTCGGTCGGAGGCGAGCACCACGAAATTGCCGCCCTTGGAGGTGGCGGTCGGGTCGAGGCCGATGTGGGCGGGTTCGCCGAGGAGGGCGACGTGCTCGAAGACCGCGCCGAGGGTGGCCACTTCGGCGCGGGCGAAGGCGAGGTTTCCGTGATCGATGAGGTTGGCCACGTACAGGCCGTCGTCGTCGAGCACTCGCCGCACGTCGGCCATCGCCTCCACGGTGGTGAGGTGCCACGGGACGCTGACGCCCCCGAAGGCGTCGCCGACGACGAGGTCGTGGCCGGCATCGTCCAGCCGCCGCAGGCCGAGCCTGCCGTCCTCGACGCGTACGTCGATGCCGCTCCGCGGGCTCAGACCCAGCCGGCTGTGGTCGATGTGCACGACCCCGCTGTCGATCTCGGACACGAGGCTGCGCGTTCCGGGCCGAGTCGCGGCGAGGTAGCGGGGAAAGGTGAGCCCGCCTCCGCCCACGTGGTGGGCGGAGAGTGGCTCACCCGCGGGAAAGGCCGAGTCGACCACCGCGGCGATGGCGCGCACGTACTCGAACTCCAGGTATGTCGGGTCGTCGGTGTCGACGTAGGAGTGCCGCACGCCGTCCAGGACGAGCGTGCGGCCGGTGCCCCGGTCGGGGTCGGCGACGACCCGTGCGCAGTGGTACCGGGTCTCCGTGTCACAGGCACCGGGCGCGACCGTGGTGGCGAGGCCGGCGCCCACGACCACGAGCGTCAGGGTCGCGGTGCCGCGCCACTTGCGCGTGCGCAGCTCGACCAGCGCCGAGCCGGCGACCAGCAGCGTTCCCAGGCCGATCAGGATGGCACTGACCGGCAACCGTGAGATGAGGACGAAGCCGGTGAGGATCGTGCCGACGATGGCGCCGAAGGTGCCGACACCGGAGAGCCGGCCGACGACCGTGCCGGTCTCGGCGAGGCTGGTCAGACGCAGCTTGGTCACGATCGGCGTCACCGCGGCGAGCAGCGCGCCGGGCAGGAGGATGGTCAGCGACGCGATCAGCAGGAGCAGCTCCGGCGCCCATTCCGCCGTGCTGCGCAGTACGACGGGGGTGAGTGCGACGACCGCTCCCGACAGGCCGAGCGCGGGGCCGATCAACCGGCTCGGATCGACCTGGTCGGCGATGCGCCCGCCCAGCCAGGAGCCGGCGGCGATCGCGGTGAGGGCGATGCCGATCACCAACGTGCTGGTCTCGAGGGTGAGGCCGAGATAGGGAGCCAGCAGCCGCAGAGCGACGATCTCCACCACCAGGACCGCGGCCGACGACCCGAACACGAGCAGCGTGGCGGTCCACGTGCCCAGGCTGTGGGGGCGAGGCGTGTCGTCGACGACAGGCTTGGAGGACAGTCCGGTCACGGGAGACTTCCTTGCTTACGGCTCATCGGGAGCATGACGGGATTCCCGTCCCTCGGCTCCCGGAACGACAGGTCTGACGGAACGACTGATCCCGGAGCGGCGACCGGGACGGCCGACGAGGCGGACAGCCCGGTCGCCGGCCGCCCCTTCGTCGTGCACAACGGAACCATGATCCCGAAGCAGGCGCCGAGGATTTCCGGAACTCGGTGACTTCACTCTCCCGTGGCAGGGAGGCATTGCCGCAGCCGAGAGCCTTGGCCTGGCTCGGCGAGCCGCCCCCGGTGTTCAGGCCACGAGCAGGCGGAGACCGAGGTCTGCCGCGTCGAGGTCGGCGAGGGCGCGGTTGCGTTCGGCCCAGCGTCCGGAACCGAGATCGTCGCCGAGGCTCCGTACCGCCCGCTGCTCTGCCTCCGGGCCGACCTTCGTCCATACCGACATCGCACGGCGTACGTGATCCTCCAGGTACGCCCCCGGCCGGCGCCAGTACGCCTCGAACAGGCCGTCGGCGCAGTTCCAGGGGACGGGCACCGGCTCGGCGCGGGCGCCGATCGCGTCGGCCATGCCCGTGAGTGACGGGAAGTCCGCGAGGACGGCGACGAATTCGGGCAGGTAGTCGCGGGTGAGCCAGAAACGGTCCTGCCAGCCGGTCTCGTCCGTGTCGAAGGTGAGCACCACGACGCGGCGGGCCACGCGCCGCATCTCGCGCAGCCCCGCGATCGGGTCACCCCAGTGGTGAACGGTGGAGACGGCCATCGCGACGTCGAAGGAGGCGTCCTCGAACGGCAGCCTCTCCGCGGATGCCGCCACGCACGGCGCCGAGCCTGCAGGCCGCTGCGCCCGCATGACCGCCGATGGCTCCACCGCGGTCACATCGCGGTCGACGGGCTCGTAGGAGCCGGTGCCGGCCCCGACGTTCAGGACCGTCCGCGCGTCCCCGAGCGCGTCCCAGATCTGTGCGGCGATCCGGGGTTCGGTGCGTCGTGTCGCCGTGTAGGCGCCGCCGATCTCGTCGTACAACCGTGCACCCAGCATCTGCAGTTGCTCCTCCGGTGTCACCTTCAGCCCCTTCGCCCGTGCCTCAAGTTCCCTGTCGACGGCCGCCACCATCGCCTCGGCGCGATCCCGCCGTTCCAGCAGCAGGCCGCGCAGCCGCCGCAGGTGCGCGACCGCGTCGGTGGACGGGTCGCCGACCAGTTCCGCGACCTCCCGCAGCCCGAAGCCCAACCGGCGATAGGCCAGCACCTCCCGCAGCCGCTCCACGTCGGATGCCGCGTAGGCCCGGTACCCCGCCACGGTCCGCGCCGACGGGCGAACGAGCCCGATCTGGTCGTAGTGATGCAACGTGCGGACGCTCACCCCGGCCAGCTCGGCCACGCGCCCCACGGTCCAGTAGTCCTCCACGGGACCGACTATGGAGCCTGACGCCGCGTGAGGCTCAAGGCGGGGAGGCATGTCAGGATCGGGGGATGACGGAAACGAAGATCATCGCGGCGTGTGACGGTGCGTCGAAGGGCAATCCGGGGCCTGCGGCCTGGGCGTGGGTCGTCGCGGGGGCGGACGGTGAGGTCGGACGCTGGGAGGCGGGCCCGCTGGGCAGGGCCACCAACAACGTGGCCGAGCTGACCGCCTTGCTCAAGCTCCTGGAGCACCTGGACCCGGGGGTGCCCGCGGAGGTGCGGATGGACTCGCAGTACGCGATGAAGGCGGTCACGACCTGGCTGCCGGGGTGGCGCCGCAAGGGCTGGAAGACGTCGGCCGGTACCCCGGTCGCGAACAAGGACCTCGTGGTCCGGATCGACGAGCTGCTCGCCGGCCGGCACGTCGACTTCGTGTACACCCCCGCGCACCAGGTGGACGGGGATCGTCTCAACGACGCCGCGGACCGCGCGGCGAGCCACTCCGCCCGTACCCAGCAGCCTGTCGGCTCGGCCGCGGGGTCGCCTCTGCCTCCGTCGGAGGCCGCTCCGGCGGGCGGGGTGAAGCGCGGCGGGCCGACGGCTCGCAGGCGCACGGCAGGCTCCTCGGGCGAGCGGTCCTCGGGTGCGGGGCCTTCGGGCGAGCGGTCCTCGGGCGGGTCGGTGAAGGCCAGGTTCCCCGGCCGGTGCCGCTGCGGGACGCCGTACGCCAAGGGCGAGACGATCGCCAAGAACCCCGACGGCTGGGGCCACACCGGCTGCGTCACCGCGGCGGGCTGATCTCAAGATCGATTGTCAGTGGCGGGTGAGACGGTGGAGCCATCGATTCGGAGAGAACGAGGGGGAGCCCGTCATGTCCGGAAGCCAGAACTACATCAACCACGTCGCCCTGGTGCTGGATGCCAGTTCGTCCATGTCGCACCTGCGCAGCAAGGTCGTCGAGGTCGCCGACCAGCAGATCGCCTATCTCGCCCGCCGGTCGAGGGAGCTGGAGCAGGAGACGCGTGTCACGGTGTACGTCTTCGCCGACAAGGTGGAGTGCGTCATCTACGACAAGGACGTGCTGCGGATGCCGTCCCTGAAGCAGCTGTACCGGGTCGGGGGGATGACGGCTCTGCTGGCGGCCGCTCTGAAGTCGCAGCGGGAGCTGGCGCAGACGGCTCAGCTGTACGGCGACCACAGCTTCCTGACGTTCGTGCTCACCGACGGACAGGAGAACGCGAGCCATCGCTGCCCCGACACCCCGTCCAAGAGCCCGCGCGAGCTGGTGGACGCCGTGGCCGAGATGATCAGGGCGCAGGAGGACAACTGGACGCTGGCCGTCCTTGTGCCGGACCAGATGGGCAAGCGCGAGGCGATGCAGGGCGGCTTCCCGAAGGACAACATCGCGATCTGGGACGCCACGAGCACGCAGGGGTTGGAGGAGGCCGGCCAGGTCATCCAGCAGGCCACGGAGAAGTTCATGGTGGGCCGGGCTCAGGGCATCCGGGGCTCGCGCGCGGTGTTCTCCACGGGCGCGGAGGCCGTGAACAAGGAGACGGTCAAGGCGGCCGGTCTCGTCCCGGTGGATCCGTCCGGGTACCAGCTGATCCCGGTGGCTCGTGACGCGGGGATACGGGACTGGGTCGTCGAATGCGGGCACACGTACCGCACCGGTGGGGCGTTCTACCAGCTGAGCAAGTCGGAGAAGGTCCAGGCGCAGAAGAAGATCGCGGTGCTGGAGAAGAAGACGGACCGGGTGTACACCGGGCCCGAGGCGCGAGCCCTGCTCGGGCTGCCGGATGTCGAGGTTCGCGTCAGGCCGGACCACAACGACGACTTCACGATCTTCGTGCAGAGCACCAGCGTCAACCGGAAGCTCGTGGCGAACACGAGGCTTCTGCTCATGCTCTGAGCCGATGTCAGCCTGCGGAGGTCTTCCCTCTGACCGCGCGTGGCCCGACCGCGCGTCGGCCTCCACCGCGCGTGGCAGCGACGGGCGCGGGGCGCGTCGCGGTGTCGGCCCGGCGGGGCGGCGGTAGCGTGCCGCCCGTGTCCGAGCATCCGCGTGACCTCGTCGGCTACGGCGCCGAGCCGCCACACGCATCCTGGCCCGGCGGCGCCCGCGTGGCCGTCAGCCTCGTCCTCAACTACGAGGAGGGCGGCGAGCAGAACGTTCTCGACGGCGACGCCGCCTCCGAGGGGTTCCTGCACGAGATCGTCGGCGCGCCGCCGGTGGTCGGGGGGCGCGAGCTGAATGTCGAGTCCATGTTCGCCTACGGCTCGCGTGCCGGTTTCTGGCGCATCCACCGGACGCTCGCGGCGCACGGTGCCCCGCTGACGGTCTACGCGGTGGCTCAGGCGCTGGCGCGCAACCCCGATGCGGCGCGAGCCATGGCCGGCGCGGGCTGGGAGGTGGCGAGCCACGGCTGGCGCTGGATCGACTACCGGCATGTGCCCGAGGACGTCGAGCGGGCCGACATCGCGCGTTCGGTCGCCACGATCGAGCGGCTCGTGGGGCGCCGTCCCGTCGGCTGGTACACGGGCCGGACGAGCCCGCACACACGGCGTCTCGTCGCCGAGGAAGGCGGCTTTCTCTACGACAGCGACGACTACGCGGACGACCTGCCGTTCTACGTCGAGGCGGCCGGACGACCGCATCTGGTCCTCCCGTACAGCCTGGACGCGAACGACTTCAAGTTCCTTCTCGTCCACGGGTTCACGACCGCCGACGACATACTGGCGTACCTGATCGACACGTACGACACGTTGCACGCCGAGGGCGCCGACCGGCCGCGCATGATGAGTGTCGGCCTGCACTGCCGGATCCTCGGCCGCCCCGGGCGCATCCGTGCGCTCGACGGCTTCCTGCGGCACGTGGCGCGGCGGGGCGGAGCGTGGGTCGCCACGCGCGAGCAGATCGCACGTCACTGGCTCGCCACGCATCCGCCGCGGCGCTGAGGCACGGGCGCCCCTGTCGCGTCGCCCGGACCGTTCCCGGGGGTTCCCACTCTCAACTGCCCTGCGGACGTACGGAAGTTACCGTGCCTCCCCTCCGCCACTGCGGACGATGACAGTCTGTTTTCTCCGTAACGGCACTATCCGGCCAATGTCGCGGCGATTTCTTCCCGGCGGACAACCGGGCGCCCGGCTCTCTCCTCTCACCGCGCAAGGAGGCGGTCGTCCTCTGTCGTAGCCGTGAACGGCCGCCGCCCGCTTCCTTCTCACAGCACCCGGAAGACGAGGGAACGATGACCAGAACGCGTACCACCCGACTGCGGCGTCCGCTGCTCGCGGGCACCACGGCCATCGCTGTCATGGCCGTGACGGCCGGATTCGTGGCCACCACGTCGAAGTCGGCGAACGCCGCCGCGGGACCCACCCTGAGCCTCATCGCGGCGAGCAATTCGATCACGCTCACCTCCTGGAAGGAGGAGCCGGGCGTCTACCTGGATCTCGGCACCTACCTCACGGCGGAGGGGTCGCCGCTGGAGCTGAAGGTGACCCGGAAGTCCTACAAGGACCCGGTGACCATCACCCAGACCGTGTTCGAAGGCGGGAAGGCCAAGGCCAAGGCCAAGTCACTGCCGAACGGCACCGTGAAGGACTTCTCCGGCCTGCCGGGCTTCGCGGAGATCACCGTCACCGACAAGGCGGGCAAGCAGGTTCTCAGCCGTGCCGAGAGCTTCTGCCCGAACAACGCCAGTGGCCGCGTGCGGCCCGACGCGCCCGCCACCTCGAAGTATCCGGAGAGCTGCCCGACCAACCCCTTCACCCTCGGTTCGGTGTGGGGCGTCGAGAAGGGCTGGGCCGCGAACACCTACGCGGGTTCCTACACGCAGCCGGTCAAGCTGCCGGTCGGCACGTACACCGCCAAGGTCTCGGTCGCCAAGAAGTACCGTGATCTGTTCGGCATCGCGAACAAGCCCGCCACGGTGAAGGTGACCGTGGTGGAGCGCAGCTACGAGGACGGCCGGGGTGTCGCGGCTCGCACCGCGAACCCGGGTGAGCACGCCGGCCACGGCGCCTCCCACCAGGCGCCGGCCGCCGGCGCCGCGCACGCCGGCCACGGGCCGGGTCACGCGCCGACGCCCGCCCAGGCGGGCGCGGCGCTGACGAGCGGCGCGGGCCCTTCGTACAACGTGGGTCACGGCCCGCTGAAGGCCGCCCCGCCCGCTCTGCCGTGGGCGCTGAAGAAGCAGCAGGCGGCGGCGCGTGCGACGGAGGTGGGCGACACCGGGGGCCAGACGGACGGTTCGCGCAAGGCGCCCGCCCTGGGCCCGCTGTCCAAGCGGCCCACCGGCAAGCCCTCCGTCCCCGACGTACCCAAGCCCGATCTGCGGTCGCTGCCTGCCTACGGCATCACCATCAGTGACGGGTACGAGGACGTCCCCGGCAAGGACTACCTGGCCTTCAGCGCCAATGTCTGGAACGCCGGCCCGGCGCAGCTCGTGGTGGACGGGTTCCGCTCGCCCGGCAAGGCCAAGATGGACGCCTACCAGTACTTCTACGACGCCAAGGGCAAGCAGGTCGGCTACACCCCGACCGGCACCATGGAATGGGACCCCCGGCCGGGTCACGTGCACTGGCACTTCACCGACTTCGCCAGCTACCGGCTGCTGAAGGCGGACAAGAAGGAGACCGTGCGCAGCGGCAAGGAGGCCTTCTGCCTGGCCAACACCGACGCGGTCGACTACACGGTGAAGAACGCCAACTGGCACCCGTACAACACCGATCTGGCGACCGCCTGCGGTCAGGAGAACTCGATCTCCGTCCGTGAGGTCCTGGACGTCGGCTCCGGTGACACCTACACCCAGGACCTGCCGGGCCAGTCGTTCGACATCACCAGCCTGCCCAACGGCACGTACTACATCCAGGTGCTGGCCAACCCGGAGAACCGGCTGAAGGAGACCAACACCGCCAACAACAGCGCCCTGCGGAAGGTCGTGCTCGGCGGAAAGCCGGGCAAGCGGACGGTGACGGTGCCGGCGCACGATCTGGTGAACGCGAACTGACGGCACGTCCGTAGCGCACGGTCACCCGAAGGCCTCCCCATGGCTCTCTCGCCCGGGGAGGCCTTCTCACGCGACGAGGTGGGCCGCCAGGCCGTCTCCGCTCAGAGAAGCACCACGGAACGCAGTACGTCACCTTCGTGCATGCGGGCGAAGGCCTTCTCGACGTCGTCGAGCCCGATCGTCTCCGTCACGAAGGCGCCGAGGTCGATACGTCCCTGCTGGTGCAGGTCGATCAGCATCGGGAAGTCGCGCGAGGGCAGGCAGTCGCCGTACCAGGACGACTTCAGGGCGCCGCCGCGGCCGAAGACGTCGAGCAGGGGCAGTTCGAGCTTCATGTCCGGGGTGGGGACGCCGACGAGGACGACGGTCCCCGCGAGGTCGCGGGCGTAGAAGGCCTGCTCGTACGTCTCGGGGCGGCCGACCGCCTCGATGACGACGTCCGCGCCGAAGCCGCCGGTCAGCTCGCGGATCGATGCGACCGGGTCGGAGGAACGGGAGTTGACGGTGTGGGTGGCACCCATGGTCTTCGCCGTCTCGAGCTTGCGGTCGTCGATGTCGACGGCGATGATCCGGGCCGCGCCGGCCAGCCGTGCTCCGACGATCGCCGCGTCCCCGACGCCGCCGCAGCCGATGACCGCGACGGTGTCGCCGCGGCCGACGTCTCCGGTGTTCATCGCGGCGCCGATGCCCGCCATGACTCCGCAGCCGAGGAGACCCGCCACGGCCGGCGACACGGCGGGGTCGACCTTGGTGCACTGTCCGGCGGCGACCAGGGTCTTCTCCGCGAACGCGCCGATTCCCAGCGCGGGGCTGAGTTCCGTGCCGTCGGCCAGGGTCATCTTCTGCCGCGCGTTGTGGGTGTCGAAGCAGTACCAGGGGCGCCCGCGCAGGCATGCGCGGCAACGTCCGCACACCGCCCGCCAGTTCAGGACGACGAAGTCGCCGGGCGCGACGTCGGTGACGCCGTCGCCGACCGACTCGACGACGCCGGCGGCCTCATGGCCGAGGAGGAACGGGAAGTCGTCGCTGATGCCTCCCTGTTTGTAGTGCAGATCCGTGTGACAGACCCCGCAGGCCTGCACCTTGACCACTGCCTCACCCGGCCCCGGATCCGGCACCAGCACCGTCTCCACCCGTACCGGCTCGTTCCTGCCGAGGACGACCACGCCCTGAACCCGCTGTGTCATAGGGCGGATTCTTCCCCCTTCCGCTCCCGTTCATGGTGTGCCGTGCTGCCTCGTCGGCGAATTCCGTCCGACGCCGTGGTGGCCCCACCCCGGGGGCGGGGGTATCGACAGTGTCGAGGTGTACCACCGGTGTAAATGTGATGCACATGCGCACCAGATCCGTATCATCGTGGTGCAGGTACCGGCATCCGACCCGAAAGGCATCATGACCGTGAATCAGCTCCCCTCCCACCCCGACAGCGAGCGGCTCTCCGTGACGCTCTGCCCGCCCGCCGTGACGGCCGTGGCCGAACTCGCCGCGGCCGGCGGGGTCAGCAAGGCGGACGTCATCAACCGGGCGATCCTGCTCCTGGGATTCGTCGAGAGCGAGCGCGCCAAGGGCCACGACCTGGTGATCCGTGACACCGAGGGTGCGCTCGAGCGCATCCACATCCTCTGAAGACCCGAGAACACCGAGAGGCACACCGTGGCAGATCCGTTTTCCGTACCCGTCGTCGTACGCGGCTACGAGACCGACACCCAGGGCCATCTGAACCAGGCCGTCTACCTCCAGTACGCGGAACACGCCCGCTGGTCGCTGCTGCAGAAGAGTGGCATCCGGCAGGCGGACCTGCTGGAGAAGGGTGTGGGGCCGGTGGCCCTGGAGGTGACGGTGCGGTACCTGAGGGAGCTGCGTGCCGGCGACGAGGTGGAGGTCACCTGCACCTTCGTCTGGGGCGAGGGCAAGACCTTCCACATCGAGCAGACGATCCGCAAGGTGGACGGCACCGTGGCCGCCGAGGTGACCGGCGTGGGCGGACTGCTGGATCTGACGGCGCGCAAGCTGGTCGCCGATCCGCGCGCGTACTTCCGTGAGCTGGCCGCGTCCCCGGAGGAGTTCGGCCTCTGACCGGGCGCACGTGCCCCGGTCGGCCGGGGCACGTGGGACCGCGTGTTCCGGCCCGTACCGCCGTACACCCGCACGGCCGAACGGCCGGACGGCCGGACGGAGGCGGCTCTCCTCCGGCCGTGCGCCCGGATGCGTGCCGGCCGGTCCGGGGAGATCATCCGTACATGTCAGGTACTCCCCCACCCCCCGAGACGGCCCGCGAGGGCAGTGCTGGGGCACCCCGCCAGACACTCGCTCTCACGGCGATGCTGTTCGCGGTGTCCATGACGTTCATCGATCAGACCATCGTGTCGATCGCGGCGCCGAGCATCACCGACGAACTCGGTCTCTCGGCCTCCGGCATGCAGTGGGTGGTCAACGCCTATCTGCTCTCGCTCGCCGCCTTCTTCGCGCTCGGCGGACGCCTCTCCGATCTCTTCGGGCACCGCCGGATCATGCTGATCGGCACGGTCGTCTTCGTCGTCTCCTCGGTGCTGTGCGGCTGTGTCCCCTCCGGCGACTTCGCGCAGGCCTGGCTCATCGTCTTCCGCGCCACCCAGGGCCTGGGCGCGGCGCTCATGTTCCCGGCGGCGCTGGCCGTCGTCATCGCCGTCTTCCCCGTCGACCGGCGCGGGCGGGCCCTGGCCCTGTTCTTCGGCCTGTCGGGTGCCCTGACGGCGCTCGGGCCTCTCCTGGGCGGCTGGCTGACGCAATGGACCTGGCGGGCGATCTTCTGGGTGAACGTGCCCGTCGCCGTCGTCGCGATCGTCCTCACCGTGCTGGCCCGGATCCCGGAGAAGCGCCGGGCCGAACAGCTCGACGCCGTCGGTGCCGTACTGGTGGCGGCCGGCATGGGTCTGAGCGTGCTGGGCTTCCAGCAGGCCGCTGCCTGGGGCTGGAGCAGCGTGGCGACCTGGGCGTGCATCGTCGGCGGCCTGGCGATCCTCGCGGTCTTCTACGGCTACGAGCGGCGTGTCACGCACCCGCTGATCAACTTCGACGTCTTCCGGGACCGGGCCTTCACCGTCGACAGCCTCGTGCTGTTCTTCGCCATGCTCGCGTTCGTGCCGGTGTTCTTCTTCGCCTCCGTGTACGCGCAGGTGTCGCTGAGCGCCTCGCCGAACCAGGCCGCGCTCTTCCTGCTGTACTTCTTCATCGGCTTCGGCATCGCGTCGCAGTGGGGCGGCAAGATCCTGGACAAGCGCGGCGCCCGGCCGGCGATGAAGATCGGCTGTGCGCTCGGCGCCGTCGGCTTCTATCTCTGGGCGGAGAAGCTGACCGACCTGTCGATGCACGACCAGTGGCCGTACGCCGCCATGGCCGGTGCCGGCATCGGGTTCCTCCTCGCCCCCGCGTCCACCGACGCCGTCAACCGCTCCATCGACGCCTCGTACGGCGAGGTCACCGGGATCACCCAGACCGTCCGCAACTACGCGGCCGCGATCGGCATGGCCGTCTTCGGTACCGTCCTGACGCACGTCACGACGGACCGGATCACCACGACGCTGGAGCAGCGCGGTCTGCCACCGGCCGAGGCGGAATCCACGGCCGGTCACGTCGCGGAGGCGGTCACCGGGCACCCGGACGAGCAGGGGCCGTCCGGCGACGGGCCGGTCGCCCAGGCGCTCCGGCAGGCGGGCGACGCGATCCGCCTGGACTTCGCCGAGGCGAACCAGTGGGTCTTCTACGGGATGGCGATCGCGCTGGCCGTCGCGTTCGTGTGCGCGCTGGCCCACCCGGGAACCCAGGTGACGGCGGAGGGCAAGGCTTCCCCGGTCGGGGAATCCGCGTCGCGGAACTGAGCGGCCGGTGCCCGCACCGCCGCGCGCCGAAGGGGCCGGGTCCGCGTCGGCGGCGGGCCCGGCCCCTCGGTGGCGGTGGTGTCAGACGCGGTCGGCGGCGATGAGGACGTACTGGAACGAGCCGTCCTTGTACGAGTTGATGAACGCCTCCTCGATGCCGGTGACCAGCGACGACGTGGCACGCAGCTCCCAGTAGGGCAGCGTCTCCGGCGTCAGGTCGATCACGGCCTGCGGGACGAGACGGTTGTCGGCCATGGCGCGCAGGTACTCGCGGCGCGAGTGGATGTTGCACTCGAAGTGGGCGTTGATCTGGGAGACCCACTTCGAGGGCTGGCCGTACCGCGGGTTCCAGCAGCCGGTGATGGTGACGTAGCGGCCACCGACCTCGAGGATGCGGGAGTGCTCGGCGAACAGGTCGTGCAGGTCGACGTACATGCTCGACTCATTGTTCCACGAGCCCGCGGCCTGCCCGGTCTCGAAGGGCATGTCGAGCATGTTGCAGACACGGGCGCGGACGTGGTCGCCGATGCCGAGCTCGTGGGCGCGGTTGTTGGCGAAATCGGCCTGCTTTGCGGAGAGGGTCACGCCTTCGACCTTGCATCCGAACCGCTGGTGGGCCATGACAAGGGAGCCGCCGCGTCCGCAGCCGGCGTCCACGAGGGTGTCGTCGCCCTCGATGGCGCCGAGGTGGTCCAGAAGAATGTCGGTCTGCGCCGACTCAAGGCGGTGGAGTTCGGCGATCAGCTTCTTCTCGTACTCGCTGTCGGCCGGGTCGCCGAGGGCGGTGTGGTCGATGTCGCCGATGCCGTAGTGGTGGTGGTAGAGCCCGTCGACGTCGCCGAGGCGGAGGTTCACGGGCCGGGCCTCGTGGTCCCAGTACCGGGCGATGTCGCCCTGGTAGGGAGAGGCCGGAGAGGGGACGAAGGGAGAGCCGGCGGAGGTGGAGACGGAGGTGGTGGTGAGCTCGGTGGTCATGGATGGTTCCTTTGTATTTACCAGAAATCGGGCAGGCTGTAGCGGTAGGTGTTGGTCTGGTGCCAGTAGTGGTTGCCGTCGACCCACACGGCGACGCCGCGCAGGAAGCGCAGGACGTTCGGGGCGGGACAGGCGGCGGCCAGGGCGGCGGCTTCCGCTTCGAAGGCGTGCATGAGGTCGTTGTGGACCTCGACGGCCTTGAGGTAGGCGTCACGCTCGGAGAGGTTCTCGCGTTCGGCGATCACCACGGGCAGGTTCAGGTGCCGGCCGGGGCTGGCGAGTTCCTTGGTGTAGGAGTAGAGGTCGTTGACGATCGTGGTCGCGTTTCCGGCGAGCGCGATGACCCGCTGCATGGCGGGCTGGGCGTGCAGGTCCGCGGGGAGTTCGTAGCCGCCGACGGCGTCGGTGATGGTGGGACAGGGGCGGAAGTTGTTGAACTGGCGCATCGCCAGGTACTCCCACACCTCGGGGATGTGGTCGGTCTCGGACCACGCGGCCTCGGCGAGGTAGCCCATGTGAAGGCGGGCCATGTCGTGCCGGAACCGGTCCGCCTGGGAGGGTGTGGCCTGCCGGAGGAAGTACTCCATGGCGGAGCGGTACGCGCGCCGGGGCGCGTCCGCGTGGAGCGAGTCGGCCCAGGCCCCCTCGTACTCCTTCGTGGTGTGCACCGGGTCGAGAGCGGTGTGCGCGAGCAGCAGCCGGCCGCCGAGTCCGACGGGTGAGCCGCCGTGGTCCTCGCAGTAGCAGTCGTCGACGGCGTTCTCGGCGACCATCAGCCGTGTGGCGAGCATCAGATGGTCGATGGTGGGCGCGTCCGGGTGGCAGGCGACCATGTAGCGGCCGACGGAGAAGCCGTCGAACTGGTCCTGCCACTCCTCGGGAACCGCCTGTACCTCGTCCACCGCCCATGACTTGATCCTGCGGCTGACTTCCTCGACCCGTACGGGGTCGGGCTCGGCCACCGGGTGGAAGTAGAGGCCGGGGATGGGCGTGCCCTCCGCCGGGGCGCCGGGCGCCGGGGAGACGGCCTCCTCGCTCAGGGTCAGGTGCAGGCCTGCCGTGCCGAGGCCGCTGGGTCCGCGGAGGACGCGCGCCAGGGCGGGCTCTGCCTGACCGGCCACGGCGGCGGTCGCGGCTTCGGCCACGGCGGCGGTCGGCGCGTCGCCGGCGGGCCCGGCGACCGGTGCTGCCGCCGCTGCGGGGAGCGGCAGGGTCGGCGGGGCCGGCGGGCCGGGGAGAGCGGGCGCGGCGCCGGGCACGGGTGGGGTGTCCGCCGCGGTGGGCGCCGCGTCGGCGGAGGGAGCAGCGGCGAGGGTGGTGGCGAGGAGGTGGGCCCCGAAGTGGGCCGCGGCGGTGGGCAGGCTCGACTGCAGAGGGGAAAGCCCGGGATCGGGCATCCGTGACTCCTTGGTGAGGTGGGTGGGCTGTCCCTGGTTCCGGACGCGCACGCCAGGACCGGGTGCGGTCCGGGCCGTCGCGGCTGCCGGACGGGCGTCCAGAGGTGTGTGGTGGATCGGGCGCTCGGGAGCTTCGGCCCGGGCCCCGGCACGGCGGCGGGCCGGTCGGCGAGCGGGGGCCGCGCCGGTGCGCTCCGAACGCCGGTCTGTTCGGGCGCCCTTGCGGCGCCGGCGCGGCGCTGCGCCGCGCGCCCTAGTCGCGCCTGCGCGCGATCTGTACGTTCTCCAGCACGCCGAGCGCGTTGGGCACCAGGATGGCGGCGGAGTAGTACGTGGTGACCAGGTACGAGGTGATGGCCTGCTCGCTGATGCCCATGAAGCGGACCGAGAGGCCGGGCTCGAACTCCTCGGGCAGACCGGTCTGGTGGAGACCGATGACGCCCTGGTTGTCCTCGCCGGTTCGCATGGCGAGGATCGAGCTGGTGTTGTCCTCGTTGATGGGGATCTTGTTGCAGGGCAGGATCGGGACCCCACGCCAGGCGAGGACGCGCTCCCCGTGGAGTTCGACGGTGTCCGGGTAGAGCCCGCAGGTGTTGAGCTCGCGTCCGATCGCCGCGATCGTCCTGGGGTGGGCGAGGAAGAACTTGGTGCTGCGGCGGCGGCAGAGCAGCTCGTCGAGGTCGTCCGGGGTGGGTGGTCCCGAGTGCGTCTGGATGCGCTGCTTGAAGTCGGCGTTGGCGAGCAGGCCGAACTCGCGGTTGTTGATCAGCTCGTCCTCCTGGCGCTCGCGGAGCGCCTCGACGGTGAGCCTGAGCTGTTCCTGGGCCTGGTTCATCGGGCCGTTGAAGAGGTCGGAGACCCTGGTGTGCACCCGTAGGACGGTCTGGGCGACGGAGAGTTCGTACTCGCGGGGCTTGAGCTCGTAGTCCACGAAGGCGCCGGGGATCCGGGCTTCACCCACGTGGCCGGCGGACATCGCGATCTCGGCCTCGCCGTGCTTGTTCTGCCGCTGCCGGGGAAGCGAGCTGAACTGCTGGATGTGGGCATGGAGATGCGGCGCCGCGGCCACCACGGCGTCGAAGTCACGACGGGAGAGGCTGAGCAGCGTGCCCGCGGTGGCGGCGACGGCGGTGCTGTCCCAAGCGCCGCCGCCGTCGAGGAGCGCGTGGTCCCCGAACCGGTCGCCGTCGGCGAGGACGGCAACGGCGACCTCGTCGCCGTACTTGCCGACGGTGCTCTGGGTGACACGGCCGCGGGCGATCAGGTGGATGTGCTCGGCGGGCGTTCCGCGCTCGACGAGCACCTCACCCGCCCGGAAGTCGCGTTGGACGCACCGGCCGGCGATCGCGGTCAGCACCTCCACGTCGTCGAAGCCGCGGAGCAGGGCGAGTTCGCCGAGTTCGCGGGGGATCACGCGGACGTCGGCACCGTCCTGGACGAACTCGATGCGCCCGTCTCCGACGGTGTAGCTGAGCCGGCGGTTGACTCGGTAGGCACCGCCCTTGGTCTCCACCCAGGGGAGCATCCGCAGCAGCCAGCGAGAGGAGATCTCCTGCATCTGCGGGGCGGACTTGGTCGTGGTGGCGAGGTTACGGGCAGCCGCAGTACTCAGACTGGAGGGCCGGGGCGGCTCTGCTTGCGCTTCCGGGCTGGTCTCGACAGTCATCGGGCGAGCGCTCCTTCGCGAGGCGATGATCGGCGTCCACACACGCCAACCGGTGAAAAGAAGGAAGTCGGAGAGGAAAGGGAGAGAAGGGGAGGAAGAGGGGCGTACCGGGAATTCCTCCAGATCCCGTGGAACAATAACGCCCGGTAAGCCCCACTCGCCCAGGCAGACGGCACGGTTACCCAGATGCAGTGATCTTGCTCGGCACGGTGTTTACCCGGGGGATCGACGACATCCGGACACGGGCGAGGCATGGGCGTGGACCGCCGCCGGGCAGGAGCCGTCCGGGCCCGGATCGCTGCCGGGCGGAGGCGCGCGAGCGCATCGGGCACCCTCGGTCGGGCACGAGGGGTGGAGTACTCGGCTCGGCACCCGGCGTGGAGCGGGCGCCGCGATCCGGCCAGGGTGGAGGGCTTGCCGGGGCGGCGCCGGAGCCGCCCGTTCGCGGGTCCGTTCGAATCGTCCGGGTGTCGTAAAGGTCGTCCCGGTCGTTCAGGCCGTTCATGTCGTCGGGGTCGGTGATGCGGCCCAGCGCCCCCGGGCGGCGGCCGACGGATACGGCGTCACGTCGAAGGGGCCGTGCGCCACCCCCAGTTGGCGGCGCACGGCCCCTGCCTCTACCTCTGCCTCTGCCTCTGCCTCTGCCTCAGTCCAGGCAGAACTCGTTGCCCTCCGGGTCCTCCATCACGATGATCCCCTCGTCGATGCCGTTGGGATCGAGCCGGTACTGCCGCTTCGCGCCCAGCGCCTCCAGCCTGGCGGCCTCCTGCTCCAGCGTGGCCATCCGCTCGTCCCCGGTCTGACCGGGCGCGGCGCGCACATCCAGGTGCACGCGGTTCTTCGCCGTCTTCCCCTCGGGGACCTTCTGGAAGAACACCCGCGGCCCCCGGCCGTCCGGGTCCGTGATGGCCGACCGGTCGTTGTGGTTCTCGGGCGGCACGCCCCACGCCGTCAGGGCGGCCGTCCAGTCCGGGAAGCCCGCGGGTGGCGGCGCGAGGCGGTAGCCCAGCGCCTCCGCCCAGAACGCCGCCAGCGCACCTGGATCGGCGCAGTCGTACGTCACTTGGAATTCCTTGGCCATGCCGCCTCCGACCGCTCGAAATCTGTCACGTCCTCGCCCCGGGGCGTCTCCCGGAGCTGCCCCGCCATCCTTGCAGTGGCGTCTGACACGTGACGGCACGGGGCGACCGCCCCGGTGCCCGGCCGTCAGCCTCGGCGGGCGCCGAACACCTGGGTCCAGTAGGGGCCGCCTTCGTTGTGGACGCCGATTCCGATCTCCTTGAAGTCGCAGTTGAGGATGTTCGCGCGGTGGCCCGGGCTGTTCATCCAGGAGTTCATGACCTGCTCCGGGGTGCTCTGGCCCATGGCGATGTTCTCGCCGTAGGTCGACCAGGGGTACCCCGCGGCCGTGACGCGCTCGCCCGGTCCGTCGCCGTCGGGGTTGGTGTGGTCGAAGTAGTCGCGCGCCGCCATGTCGTCGGAGTGGCCCTGGGCCGCCCTGGTCAGGGTCGCGTTCGCCGAGAGCGGGCCGCATCCCGCCTTCGCACGCTCGGCGTTGACGAGGCTGATCACCTGGTCGGCGACCGAGTCCGAGCCGGAGCCGCCCTGCTTGCCCGCTCCTGTCCCGGTCTCCGAGCCCTTGCCGGAGCCGCCGCCGGAGCGCGTGGTCTTGGGCTTGGGCGACGCGGTGCGGGAGGCGGCCGTCTTCGTCGGTGCGGACGTGGCGGTGCGCGTCGGACGGGGCGACGCAGTGGTGGCCTTGGCGCTGGGCGATGCCGAGTTCGAGGCGGAGGCGGAGGCCGATGCCGTCGAGGGCGTCGCGGTGAGGCCGTTGGGCTCCTGCGCGAGAGGCAGGTCCGGGGCCGGGGCCGCAGCGCGGTTCGCTTCGAGGAGCTCGCCCTCTCCCCCGCGTCCTCCGCTCAGGTAGAAGGACCCGCCGGTGAGGGCCACGACGGCCATTCCCGCGGTGACGGCGACCTTGCGGCGGCTGCGTTCGCGCTCCTGACGGCGGCGCCGGCGCGCGTTCCGGGTGGCCCGCGGGCCGGGCCCGGTCCAGGCCGCGTGCGCGTCCTGCGGCACGCCGGGCGCGTACGGCTCCGTGAGATCGACGTGACCGATGAGGTGGGTCTGATCGGTCTCGTCCGCCTCGGCGGCCGGATAGTGGCTGCCCGCTCCGTCCGCACGTGGGTGCGGTGCCTCGGACGCGTACGCCGTCTGCGCGTACGGGGTCGTGGTCGGGTTCTCGGCGGCCGTAAGCCCCGTGAGCAGGTGCGTCGGCGGGGGGACCAGGGGCAGTCCGGCCAGCAGCGTCTCCACCGGCACGAGGCCGCGCCAGCGGGCGGCGCACTGCACGCAGCCGCCGGCGTGCCGGGCCAGGTGCTCGCGCCAGGGGGCGGAGGGGCGGCCGTCCCAGGTCCCCGCCTCGTACCCCAGGACGGGGCAGAGCGGGTTCGTCGCGAGCGTGCCGACGACGACCCGGGCCGCGTCGAGCCGCGCCCGCATTCCCTCCACGCGTACGGCCGTGTTCTCGACGGACCACTGGAGGGCCGCGGCGACCTCGTACCGGCTCAGCTCTCCCGCGCACTCCAGCCACCACAGCGCCAGCAGGTCGGCGTCCTCGGGCTCGATCCAGCGGGCCGCCTCCGCGGCCTCGCGCTCCTGACCGGTCAGGAACAGGTGTCCAACGGTCGCGTCCGCGAAGTCCGGGCCGGGGACGGGGAGTCCGGCGGTGTCGCCGAGGAGCTGGGTGTGCTGCATGTGCCTGCGGACGCCGTCCACGGCGATGGCGACCAGCCAGGGGCGGAAGGCGTCCAGGTCGCGAAGGCCGGCCAGGCCGTCGAGGGCCCGGAGCATCGTCTCGTGTGCGAGGGCATCGACGTCCTGGTGTCCGTTCAGGGCGCGCCCGACGATGTTGTAGACCAGGGGCAGATGGGTGGCGACCAAGTGGTCCCGTGCCCAGGCGTCGCCGTACTGCGCCGCCCTGACCAGCTCCGTATGGTGCCCCTGCTCCGTACCTATGCCCTGATTCACGCTGTCTGTCCTGCCTGTTGAAGATGTCGGCACATGGGAGATGCCGGCGCGGCCCGCGGATAACGGGAAACGGGGACGTCGTGACGTGATCCAGGTCACTCGACCTGGACGACGCGCCCGCGGGGAACTGCGCAACTCCCCCTGCATATACGGCGCAGACGCCGGGGCTGTCTCACCGCGGCCGGCTCGGCGGCCGGCCGGGCGCGTGGCGGGAAGTCGGCCATGGGTGTCCCGGGAGGTACTGGAGCTCGGGGCCGGCCGGCACGAGAATGCCGTCTGACAGCGCCGGTCCGGGACCCGAGAGAGATTCACGTGCACCTTCGAGAAGTCTGGCGATTCCCCGTCAAGTCCATGCGCGGGGAGCAGCTGAAGAGCGTCGAGCTCACCGACAACGGACTGACCGGTGACCGTCACATCCACGTGCGGGACTCCCGCGGCCTGCTGACCGCCCGGGTACGCTCCCGGCTGCTCGGCCTGTCGGCGACGGCGTCGGACGACGGCAGCGTGCTCGTCGACGGTCACGCGTGGGACGGCCCCGAGGCGGCGGCGCTGATCCGGGGCGCGGCCGGCCCCGACGCGGAGGCGGTGCACTACACCGGCCGGGAGAGGTTCGACGTCCTCAACCTGACCGTCATCACCGACGGCGCGGCGCAGGCTCTCGGCCACGACCCGCGCCGGCTCCGTTCCAACCTGGTGATCGGCGGCGTACCCGGACTCGCCGAACGCGACTGGCCGGGCCGTACGCTCCGCATCGGAGGCGCCGTCATCGGCGTCCTCAAACTGCGGTCCCGCTGCGTCATGACGACGGTCGACCCGGACACGGGCGAGCGGAACCACGACGTGCTGCGCGACATCCACCGGCTGTACGAGGGGACGTTCGCACTGGACTGCTGGGTGGCCTCGCCCGGCACCGTCACCGAGGGCGACGAGGTCACGCTGACCGACGAGGAGTGGCCGGAGCCGGTGCGCGGCGGTTGGATCGTCGGGGCGCCGTACCTGGTGCCCTGACGCCTCTCGGCGTGCGGGGCGCTCCCCCGGGTCCGCCCCGTATGTCATCCGCGCCCGCCCGCATTCCCACCCGGCTGGCAGACACGCGACCTGGGCCGAAACCCGGCCTGGAAAGTATGATCAAGCGATGTCTGACATGACCGAGACCACGCCCGGCTGGCTGACGACGGACGAGCTTGATGTCGCCAGGGCCCGGATGCCCATCCTGTACGTCGAGGCCGTGCCCGTGCGCGTGGACGACAACGGCGAAGTGACCAGCATCGGAGTGCTTCTGCGGATGGGTGCGGAGGGAACGATCAGCCGCACGCTGGTCTCCGGCCGTGTCATGCACCACGAGCGGGTCCGTGACGCGCTGCTGCGCCATCTGGAGAAGGATCTCGGTCCGGTGGCCCTGCCCCGCGTTCCCGCTTCCCTCCAGCCCTTCACGGTCGCCGAGTACTTCCCCACGGCGGGCATCACCCCGTTCCACGATCCGCGTCAGCACGCGGTGTCCCTCGCGTACATCGTGCCGGTGGCGGGCGACTGCCGCCCGCGCCAGGACGCGCTGGACCTGGTGTGGTTCAGCCCGCAGGAGGCGGCGTCGCCTGCTGTGCAGGGTGAGATGCCGGGCGGCCACGGGGTGCTGTTGAAGCAGGCCCTCGCGCATGTGGGACACGCCTACTGACGTCTGCGGGCACGCGCGACCGCGACGGCGGGCCCGCCTCCATCAGGAGGCGGGCCCGCCGCGACGGTTGATCCCGTATGTCAGCCGATCTCGGCGCCGAAGGTCGACAGCGCCTCGGTCACGGGCTGGAAGAACGTCTCCCCGCCCGAGGAGCAGTTGCCGCTGCCGCCCGAGGTGAGCCCGATCGCCGTGTCGCCGGCGAAGAGCGAGCCGCCGCTGTCACCGGGCTCGGCGCAGACCGACGTCTGGATGAGGCCCTCGACGATGTCGCCGTTGCCGTAGTTCACGGTCGCGTCGAGGCCGGTGACCTGCCCGTCGTGGACCTGGGTGGTCGAGCCGCTGCGCTGCACCTGCATGCCGACCGTGGCGTCGCCCGCCTTGGTGATGGCCTGGGCGCTCCCGTTGTAGAGGTTGACCTCGCTCGGGTGCGGGGTGTCGCCGTTGTACTTCACCAGCGCGAAGTCGTTCCCGGGGAACTGGGAGTCGACCATCGAGCCGATCGCCGCCCCGCCGGCCGAGTCGGACCACTCGCTGCCGGTCTCGCCGCAGTGTCCGGCGGTGATGAAGTGCGGCTCGCCGTCCTTCACCACGTTGAAGCCGAGGGAGCAGCGGCCCCCGCCGGAGTGGATGGCGTCGCCACCGGAGACGAAGGGCTTGAACTCGCCTGCGGTGCGCTTGAGTTCGGCCTTGCCGCCGAGGCCCTTGACGACCTTCTGCAGCGTGGCGAGCTCGGCGCCCGAGACGGTGCGGTCGGCCGTGACGACCACCTTGTTGGTGACCGGGTCCGTGGCCCAGGAGGTGCCCGGGATGGTCGCCTTCTCGGTCAGGGTCTCCCGCGCACCGGTCAGTTCGGCCAGGGTGTTCTCGACGATGCGGGGCTTGGCGCCCGCCTCGCGCACGGTCCGGGCGGCGTCCTCGGACACCACGTTGACGACGAGCGCCTTGGTCGCGGCGTCGTAGTAGGTGCCGGCCTCGGCGGTGCCGAGGTCCACCTTGAGGGAGAGGGCGAGCGTTCCGGCGGCCGGCGCGGTCAGCGTCTTGACGGAGAACTGCTCGGTGCTGTCGCTGGCGTTCGCACTCTGGAACGTGATACCGGCCACGACGAGCGCGGCGACCGCGCCACCCGCTACGACGGTCTTTCGCCTGGTTATGCGACGGTGCTTCAAAATTGACCTCCTGTGGGGGCCGTGCCCGGACGATGAGGGGTGCCCGGGTACGGAGGATGACCCGCCGCACTATTCCGACGCGTCGCAGTCGCACACAAGAGCCCATTGCAGACGCACACGCGACAACTCGCGTGCGTTCACAGGTTCTTCACGCCGCGGCCCTTCCCTGGGAGGGTTTGCCCCACTCCTACGGACGTCCGGGCGGCGCTCCTGTCACTGGTCCTTCTCCATGCCGATGGCCCGCCGGAGCTCGTCCGCCGCTTCCCGGCTCTCGCCCTCGCGCTGCTCCAGCAGCGCCGCCGCGATGGCGTCCAGCTTGGCCTGGATGGCGTGGGTGTCACGGCGTTCGGTGTTCTTCAGCAGAGTGAGCAGGAGCAGGTTGACGGCCGTCATGAGGTGCCCCGCGAAGATCAGCCACGCCAGAGGCAGGTGCGCGAAGTGCACGGCGACCATGCCGAGGACCAGGAGCACGCACAGGACGTAGAACAGCGGCGAGCTGGTGAAGTTCGACGCCCGCTCGGCGTAGGCGGCGAACCAGTCGCGCCCGTCACCGCCCCGCTCCGCGGGATGCTGAGTGCTCATACCCGCCATGGTCGCCGCTCGGTGCCCGTCGTCGTGGGACCCTGCACCGACGGGGCGCGCCGGTGGTTCCGGCCGCTCGCCCCGCCGGAGCACGCTCGCCCCGCCGGAGCACGCTGGAGCGTCCGGGCGCACCGCCCGGACGCTCCGCCACGGGATGGCCGACGGTTCAGCAGCCGCCGCAGTTGTAGAAGGTCACGTCCCAGTGGTTGCCCTCGTCGGCGTAGACGTTGCCGGCACCGGACCTCCACTGCGGAGCGCCGTCACCGCGCACTCCGATGTAGGTGAACGTGTTCTTCACGTAGTTCGTGACGCAGGTGGCCTTGGAGAAGTCCAGCTTGTAGCCGTTCCAGTGCGAGTACGTGCCGGAGGCGTGGCCGGTCTCGGTGCCGCCGGTGATGTTCAGGGCGCAGCCGCTCGCGCTCCTGAGGGTCTGGGCGCCCTGGGCGGTGGCGAGGTTGAGCTGCTCGAAGGAGGTGCAGGTGGGGTTGTTGCGGTTGGAGCAGCCGCCGGACGAGGACCAGGTGATCCCGGAACTGCGGAACATCGAGGTGGCCGTGGCGTGGCTGATCTTGGTCGCCGCGTGCGCGTCGGTCGCACCGCCGATGACGCCCACGCCGGGGGCGAGGAACGCGCCGAGCACGAGCGCGAGGGCGGTGAGGACCGCGCGGAGTGCGGTTCCCGGTGTGCGGCTTGTGACCGTGTCGGCGGCCCGAGGAGTGTTCGGGCCCTGCGGATGCTTCATGAGCTTTCCTCCTGGTGCGGATTGCGGCGGACGGAAGCGTGGAACCGGTGGATCTGTTGGACCTGCTGGACCTGCTGGACCTGCTGGACTCTGCGGTCTACCCGCGTCGACTCCTGGGCGTGAAAGACCCCGGGACACATCCTGGGAACGCCCGGGAAGAACGGTCAGACGGCGGAGCGGAACGCCGAGAGGTAGCCGCCGGACTGGCCCGCGGCCGTGGGGTGGTAGCTGTTGGAGACGGGCACCGTAAGGCTGTGCAGCCATGCGTCGCCCGAGCAGATCTCGTGGCCGGTGAACTCGTCCACGACGCTGGAGTACGAGAATCCCGCGTTGGCGGCCTGCTTCGCGAGCATGCCGTTGAGGGCGTCACCTCCCCGGTTGATCGCCGCACGCTCGGTCTCGCTCAGGCCGGCGATGCAGCTGCCGCCCAGCTGGTAGAAGCGCGGGTAGCCGAGGACCACGACGTGAGCCTGCGGGGCCCTGCCGCGGATGGCGGCGTAGAGGGACGAAAGACTCCCGGGCAGAGTGTTGTTGATCTGCGAGATCGCGGTGTTGACCGCGTTGACGCAGGTCGCCTCGCTCTGCAGGACGCAGGTCTGCATGATGTTCGCGAAGCCGACGTCGTTGCCGCCGGCGGTGACGCTGACCAGCGTGGTGGAGCTGTTGATCGGGGACAGCTGGCTGTTCTTGACCGTACTGGTGGTCGCTCCCGAACAAGCGGTGAAGGAGAACGAGGCCGGTGCGTTGGCCGCCGCCCACAGGGACGGATAGGCCTTGCTGCTGCGCTGGCAGCTGCCGCTGTCGGACAGGTAGCTGCCGGCACCCACTCCCGAGGAGTAGGAGTCGCCGACGGCGACGTAGCGCTCCCCTGCCGCCGTGGCGGCGGAGGCGGGCTGGGCGAGGCCCAGGGTGGTGGCGGCGATGGCGAGGAGTGCGGGCAGAACCCATCTCAGCTTGGATGCGTACATGACAAACAGCTCCATAGGATGGTGTGGGGGCAGGAGTTGTTGAAGCGTCACTCTTGTAGCAGTGATCGACGCCCTCGCGATAGACGCGCGGTTCGGTTTGTTTCCGTGAGCCGCCGAGGCCTCTGATGAGGGTGCGTCAGGCCGCCGTGCCGTAAGGGGCGGCCAGCCAGCGCCGGATCACCTGCAGACAGACGGTCGCGGCCACCAGGAGACGCCGCTGCTCGCCCTCCGCTCGCGGGTCCGGTTCGACCTGGTACCGCTGAAGGCCGTCCATCGAGCGCCACGTCGAGACCGTCACCCGGCCCACCGCGCGGTCGAGATCGTCCTCGACGAGCCAGGTCCTGCCCATCACCGCGGTACGCGTGAGCCGCAAGGCGCCGCTCCCGGCACGCACGTCGAGCAGACGCGTGCGGTTGACCCGGCCCGGAGCGTGGGCCTCGCCGAGGGGCCGGCCGTCACCCTCGGTCAGCCGGAAGCGCGGCCGGGCGATCGCCCCTTTGGAGACGAGGTCGACACCCAGCACGGACCGGCCTTCGAGGTCCTGGAGGACGTACGAGAAGGTTCCGCGCTCGTGAAGGTGCGCCAGGACCCTGCCGTCCTCGGCCGCGACGTGCATCCTGGGACCGCAATAACGGCGCAGGACCGGCCGCTTCGGCTCGGCGAGGATCAGCGTGCCGAGGGTGAACAGCTCGTGAACCGGGCCCGCTTCCTCGCCGCCCATGCCGTGGCCTCTCCGCCGTCGCTCCCGCCGCCGACCCGAGTATGGCCGGTCATGCACCGTGCCGAGTAGCTCCGTGCGCGGCCGAGTTGTCCCCCGCGCCGATCGTGCCGGCCCGCACCCGGCCGAGCCGTCGTGAGCCGCCGGCCGCGCACCGGTGTGCGGCGGTGCTCCACGCGTGCGTCACGGACTGCCGGGCCGCGTGGGTCGCGGAGGCCGTGTCGGCGGGCAACCGCGGTGGCGTCCCGATGTGGACGTGCAGGCGGGGCCGGCGCAGCGGCGCGGTCAGCAGTCCGGCGAGCTGCTTGGTGGCGCCGCCCGAGGTGATGCGGCGTGCACCGGCCTGGCCGAGGGGGATCAGCGGTACCCCGGCGGCCGCCGCCAGCCGGGCGGGCCCGCTGCGGAAGGCCTGGGGCGGTGCGTCCGCCGAGTCCGGACGGTCCGGGATGCAGCCCTCGCCGTAGACCAGGACGTGGCGCCCGGCGCGCAGGGCGGCCTCCGCTTCGGTCAGCGCCTCGGCGGCCCGGGCGGTCCCACGGCGCACCGGCACGTATCCCTCGCGGGTCAGGGCGCGGCCCAGGAGCGGAATGCGCCAGAGGCCGGCCGCGCAGAGCACGACGGGCTCGATGCCCATACGGCGCAGGGCCGCGAGGACCACCAGAGGGTCGGCGAGGCTGGTGTGGTTGGCGACGATCACGGCGCCGCCCTCGGGTACCCGCGGGATGTCGGCCGTGACGGCCAGCCGTCCCAGGACGGGAACGACTGCGGAGGCGAGGCGACTGAGCATGCGGGGCCTTCCTGACTGACGATCGCGGGATCCGGTGCCCATCGTCGGCCCAGGGCCTCGCGGCGGACCTGAGCGCCCGTACTCATCCGCGCGCACGTCCGCGGACCCGGGGCTGAGTACGCGTGTCACGCCGCAGGCCGCGCCCCGGCCCGGCCCGGCCGTGTGTCCCGGGCCACGGCGAACTCCGGTGCCGGGAAGGCCAGATGCGGCTCGCGCTGAACATGCGCGGCCTCCCGCACGTACAGACGGTCGGGTCCCGGTCGGCGGGACCGAACAGGTCGAAGCGGCGCGGCGGCACGACGAGGGGGCGGGATGAGGCACGCACGACGGGGCGTGAGGCGGGTGATGCGGCTCGCCGCCGCAGGCGGGCTGGTCTGCGGTGCGCTGATGGTCACGCACGCGGTGGCCGGCGAACCGTCAGGAGCGGGCACGGGGACGGTCGGGACACTCAGGGCGGGAGGCGACCAGGCACGGGCGGCGTCGGAGGTCGTCACCCGGCTCGGCGACACCCGTACCGCCGGCAGCTGGACCGGCGCGGACGGCCGGACGGTGGTCGGGGTGACCGACGCCGCCGCGGCGGCCGAGGCCAGGCGGGTGGGCGTCGCGCCGAAGATGGTCCGCTACAGCATGGACCGCCTCCGCGACGCGACCGAGACCCTCGCCGCGCAGCCCCGGGTCCCGGGCACCGCGTGGGTGACGGACTACTCCTCCAACCGGATCGTCGTCCGGGCCGACAGCACCGTCTCCGCCGGCGACTGGTCGCGCCTCTCAGGGGTGGCCGGGAGCATCGGTGACGTGGTGCGGATGGAACGTACGGAGGGCAGGTTCACCACCCGGGTGAGCGCGGCGGCCCCCATCTTCACCGACGGAGGCCGGTGCTCGGCCGGCTTCAACGTCACCGACGGCCGCGACGTGTACATCCTGACCGCCGGACACTGCGGCGGCGCCGGCACGACGTGGTTCCGGAACCCGGACGACTCGCGCCCGCTCGGCACCACCGTCACCGCCGACTTCCCGGGCGGTGACTTCGCCCTCGTACGGTACGAGGACGGCGCGTCGCTCGACGACGCCGACGTGGTGACGCTGGACGGGCGGCGGGGCGTACGGATCATCGGCGCGGCCGAGCCGGTCGTAGGCCAGCAGGTCTTCCGCAGCGGCAGCACCACCGGGCTGCGGACCGGCCGGATCACCGCCCTCGACGCGACCGTCAACTACCCCGAGGGCACCGTCACCGGGCTGATCGAGACCACGGTCTGCGCGGAACGCGGCGACAGCGGCGGCCCCCTGTTCTCCCGGGGGCTCGCCCTCGGCGTGACCTCCGGCGGCAACGGCAACTGCGCGCGGGGCGGCATCACCTACTTCCAGCCCGCGCTGAAGGCGATGCAGACGCTCGGGGTGAGGCTGGTCGACCGGGACACGGACCCCGGCCGGCAGCCGAGTCCCGGCCTGCCCTCCCCCACGCCCGGGGGGCCCTCCGGCGACTCCGCCGCGGACTCCCCCTCACCGCGCCCCACGTCGTCGGCCGACGCCCAGGCGGGTCCGCCCGGAGCGCCGCCGGGAGCGGGCGGCACCGAGGACGGATCGGGTCCGGGCACCGTCTCCGGGATCGCGGACGACTTCGGGCCCCTCGGGGGTGTGGCGCCGGGCCTCGGCGTCGTCGGGGCGAGTCTCGTCCTGCTGTTGATCAGCCGCTGGATCGAGGCCCGGCAGGGCAGGCGCAACTACCAGGACTACTACTCCCAGACGTGGGCCTGAGTCCTGCGGCGGACCGGGGCGGGTCACCACCAGTAGGCGGGGTACCTCGGTGAGGTGCGGCGGATGCGGGAGCCGGCGTACCCCGTCAGTACGAGCAGGACGGTCGCACCGAAGAGGAGGGGGACGAAACGGGCGGGCGCGGGCGTCTGGAGCACGATGACGACGGCCGTGGCGCAGGCGGCGGAGTGGGGCGTACGCGCGAAGGTGGTCAGCGCCAGGGTGAGTCCGGCGGCGACGGCCGCCGTCCACGCGTTGCTGCCTCCGACGGCGAGGGCGGCGTAACCCGTGGCCGCGCCGAGAAGGTGGCCGACGACGACACTGCGGGGCTGGGCCAGGGGCAGCGTCGGCGCGGCGTGCACCAGCGCGGCGCTGGCGGCCAGCGGAGGTATCAGCACCGGTTCGTGGATGACCGCGCCGATCGCGACCAGGGTCAGCAGCACGGCTGTCGCCGCGCTCACGCTGTGGAACGCGGCCACCGGCGTGGGTCTGGCCGGCGCGCGGCCGGTGAAGCGGGCGGGGCGGGGAACGTCGAGCGTGGCGCGGGCGGGCTGGGGACGCGAGGGGGCGTCGGTAGTCATCTGTTGCTGTTTTCCGTGGCAGGCGGCCGAGGGGCCGGTCGGGGCGGTAGCGGTACGGCGGGCGCGAGGACGCCCTGGGGCTCTGTGATCGACAGCCGGCCCGGCCCTGCGCATCGCCCTGGTGCGGCGGCGCGACCGTCCACGACTCTAACCTGCGGGTTTGTCGCCGTTCGTCGCGGGGTCGGCGCCCGGCGACACGAAGACGGGCCGCCCCCTGTGCGGGCGGGCGGCCCGTGGTCGTACGAAGGGGACGCGGTACCGCGTCCCGGCCGTGGGTCTGGGACGGCCGGGACGCGGCCCTTTCGTCCCGTGGGGGGTCAGAAGGGCGGAGGGGGTCAGACCAGGACGTTGAGCGCCCCCGGCTGCACCCGCACCGTCACCGGCAGGGTCGCGTCGACCTCGCCGTCGGCGCCGTACGGAAGCGGGCGGTCCGCCTCGATGCGGATCTCCTTGCCGCGCAGGATCTCCACCTGGGGGCGGTTCACGTGCGCCCCCGTCTTGAGCTCGTTCATCGTCGCGAAGAAGTGGCGCTTGGGAGCGTCACCGATCACCACGACGTCCAGCAGCCCGTCGTCGACGCTGGCACCGGGCGCGACGTTCCGGCCGAAACCGTAGAAGCCGGAGTTCGCCGCGACCACGGTGTAGCCGGAGCGCTCGTGCGGCACCCCGTCGACGGTGATCCGGTACGTGGCCGTTCTCCAGGCGAGCACGGCCCGCAGGCCGCCCGCGTAGTACGACGCGGCACCGCGCAGCAGCCGCGAGGCGTTGGCATGACTGTTGGCGACCGCGTCGACACCCGCGTACACGCTGCCGAGGACGGAGATCCGCGCGTGCGTCGCGGACTCCACCTCGATCGTGTCGACCGCGCGCGGTACGCCGTCGAGCAGCACCCGCGCGAGCCCCGGGGCGTCGGTGGGAAGCCCCAGCGCGCGGGCGAAGTCGTTGCCACGGCCCGCGGGGACCAGGCCGAACACCGTGTCCGTACCGCTGAGCGCGCCGCCGACGCAGCCGGCCATCCCGTCACCGCCCACAGCGAGCACGACCTGGCCCTGTGCTCCCGCCCGGCGGGCGAGATCCTGCGCGTGTTCCAGGCTGCGGCTGTACACGGTGTCGAGCCGTGCGCCCGCTTCGCGCAGCAGCCGGGCCAGCGGGAGCAGGGCCGCTGTCCCGCTGGATCCCCCTGCGGTGGGGTTGACGACGGCGGTGAACTGTCGCATGGATCAGGCCTCCGGACGGGAGAAGGGGTCGGTCGACGGGACGGTCAGCGGACGGGGATGAGCACCCCGGGGCTGAGCACGCCCGACGGGTCGACCTCCGCCTTGACCGCCTGCAGCATGCGCACTCCCAGCGGGCCGATCTCGCGGGCGTACCAGTCGCGGTGGTCGGTGCCGACGCCGTGGTGGTGGCTGATGGTGCCGCCCGCCGCGAGGATCGCGTCGTTGGCCGCCCGCTTGACCGGGGCCCAGTGGGCGACCGCGTCCTCTCCCTGTGCCGAGACGACGGTGAAGTACAGCGAGGCGCCGTTCTCGTAGGTGTGCGAGATGTGGCACATGACGAGCGGCGGGGTTCCGGCCTCGGTGAGGGAGTTGGTGAGCGCGTCGCGTACCCCCGCGTACAGCTGGGGCAGCGCGGACCAGAAGCCCGCGGTCTCCAGCGTCTCGGCGAAGGCGCCGGCGTCCAGCAGGGCGTCGCGCAGGTACGGCGCGTTGTAGCGGCCGTGCTCCCACCGGTCGCCCGGTTCCTCTCCGACGTACTCGCCCCCGCAGGCCAGCAGGATCTCGCGGGCGGCGGCGCGACGGGCGGTCGTCTCCTCCTCGGTGCCCTCGTAACCGGTGATCGCCATGCAGCCGGAGGCGGCCGGGGTGTCGGCGGCGCCGATCGCGTCCGGCTGCGCGAGTCCGATGAAGGTCTCGGTCTCGTCCGAGAGCCGCAGCACGGTGGGGCGCGGACCGTCCTGCGCGAGCCGGCGCAGGGCGGCGGAGCCGGCCTCGAAGGAGGCGAAGCGCCAGCCCTCGTAGACACGCTTCTGCGGCAGGGGACGGATCCGCACGGTCACGGCCGTGATGACTCCGAGGGCCCCTTCGGAACCGAGGATCAGCTGGCGCAGGTCGGGGCCGGCGGCCGAGCGCGGGGCGCGTCCGGTCTCGAGCGTGCCCTCGGGGGTGGCGACGGTAAGGGCGAGGACCATCTCGTCGAAGCGTCCGTACCCGGCGGACGCCTGACCGCTGGAACGGGCCGCGGCGAAGCCGCCGACGGACGCCCACTCGAACGACTGCGGGAAGTGGCCGAGCGTCCAGCCCTTCTCGTTCAGCAGCTCCTCGACCCGGGGGCCGCGCAGGCCCGGCTGGAGCGTCGCGGTGCGGGACACCTCGTCGACGGCCAGCAGCTGGTCGAGGCGGCGCAGGTCGAGGGCGACGAACGGCCGCTTCGTCTCGGGCGCGAGGCCGCCGACGACGGAGGTGCCGCCGCCGAAGGGGACCACGGAGAGGCCGTGGGCGGCGCAGGCGCGCAGCACGGCCAGCACCTCGTCGTGGTTCGCCGGGAGGACCACGGCGGCCGGGATGTCCTCGACCTCGCCGGCGCGGATGCGGAGCAGGTCGGGGGTGGACTTGCCGCGGGTGTGACGGATCCGGCTCTCGGCGTCGTCGCGCAGCGCGTCCTCGGCGGCGAGCGCCGACCGCAGCGCGGTGCGCGCCTCGTCGGTCAGCGCCGGGGCGGGGAGCTCGATCTCGTCGAGGGTCGACGGTCCGTTCTCGCGGGGGGTGACGCCGAGCAGGTCGCGCAGCAGGCCGGTCACCGCGTCGGGCAGGGGGGCCGCCTTGGCCGGGTCGCCCCAGCCGCTCCACAACATGTCCATTTCGAGACGTTCCTCTCGGTCTGATTCACGGACGGTGCTGCCGCTCGGCCCGTACTGGCATTACACTGTGACAGATGACGCCCATTCGTCACAACCACTCGGACGCAGATCCCGTGCTGGACGCCGCACGCGACTGCGTGCTCGCCGTCGGCGTACGGCGCACGACCCTGACCGACGTCGCCCGGCGCGCGGGCGTGTCCCGGATGACGCTGTACCGGCGATGGCCCGATGTCCGGAGCCTCGTCGGCGACCTGATGACCCGTGAGTGGATCGCCGTCGCCGCAGGGGCCATGCCGGCCGCCGGCGACGGCCGGCCCGTGCGGTCGCGGATGGTGGACGGGCTCGTCGCGGGTGCCGCCGCGTTCCGCGCCCACCCGCTGTTCCACAAGATCCTCGACGTGGACCCCGAGCTGCTGCTGCCCTACGTCCTCGACCGCCGGGGCGCGAGCCAGGAGGCCTTCCTCCGGCTTCTCGTCACGGCACTCGGCGAGGGGCACGCGGACGGGTCCGTGCGCCGTGCCCCCGCGGACCTGCAGGCGAGGTCCCTGCTGCTCGTCGTGCAGTCCTTCACGCTCTCGCTGCGCACCATGACCGACGAGAGCGATCCCGACCTGAGCGAAGCCGCCTTCCTCGACGAGCTGCGCACCCTGCTGGAGAGGACCCTCACCCCATGAACTCCCTGAGCAGCCCGTCCCTGCCCGGCTCGTCGCTCGACGCGGAGCGCCGGAGCCGTGAGCTCGCCGAACTCGCCGACGGCGCCCAGGTCGACGTCCTGGTCGTCGGACTCGGTGCCACCGGCGCCGGAGCCGCACTCGACGCGGCGACGCGCGGGCTCTCCGTCGCCGCGATCGACGCCCACGACCTCGCGTTCGGCACCTCCCGCTGGAGCTCCAAGCTGATCCACGGCGGACTGCGCTACCTCGCGAGCGGACAGCTCGACGTCGCCCACGAGAGCGCCGTCGAACGCGGCATCCTGATGGAGCGGACCGCGCCCCATCTGGTCCGCGCCCAGCCCTTCGTCCTCCCCCTCACCCCGCTCGTCAGCCGCGGTCAGGCGGCCCTCGCGCGCGCCGGGTTCTTCGCCGGCGACCTGCTGCGCGTCTCCGCCCGTACGGCACGCACCACGCTGCCGGCGCCGCGCACCCTCTCCGCCGTCGAGACCCGCCACCTCGCCCCGGCCCTGCGCCCCACGGGACTGCGCGGCGGACTGCTCTCCTGGGACGGTCAGCTCACCGACGACGCCCGGCTGGTCACCGCGATCGCCCGCACCGCGGCCGCGCACGGCGCCCGTGTCCTCACCCGGACCCGCGCCCTCGAACTCACCGGCGACGGCGCGCGGGTACGCGACGAGACGACCGGCCAGGAGCTGCGCATCCGGGCACGCGTCGTCGTCAACGCGACCGGTGTGTGGGCGGGCGGTCTCGTCGAGGACGTACGGCTGCGGCCCTCGCGCGGGACCCATCTCGTCCTGCGCGACGTGGACCTCGGCCGGCTCTCCGCGGGCCTGCACATCCCGATCCCGGGCGAGACCAACCGTTTTGTCCTCGTCCTCCCCCAGCAGGACGGCCGGGTGTACGTCGGGCTCACCGACGAGCCGGTCGACGGCGACGTGCCCGACGTGCCGGAGGTGCCCGAGACCGACATCGGCTTCCTCCTCGACGTCCTCGGCTCCGCCCTCGACGTCACCGTCCGACGCGCGGACGTGGTCGGGGCCTTCGCCGGTCTGCGGCCCCTCCTCGACACCCGCGGGGAGGGCGGCCGCACCGCCGACATCTCACGGAAGCACGCGGTGCTGACCTCGCCCGACGGGATCGTCACGGTGGTCGGCGGCAAGCTCACCACGTACCGCCGCATGGCGCAGGACGCCGTCGACGCCGCCGTTGCCGCCCGCGGGCTCACCGCCGGCCCCTGCCGCACCGCCTCCACGCCGCTCGTCGGCGCCGCACGGCCGCGGACCCTCGCCCAGCTCGACGTGCCCGCGCGCCTCGTGCGCCGGTACGGCACCGAGGCGACGGCCGTGCACGAGCTCGGCGTCGAGAACCCGGACCTCGCCCGGCCCGTCGTTCCCGGCCATCCGGTGACCTGCGCCGAACTGCTCTGGGCCGTCCGCCACGAGGGCGCGCTGGACGCCTCCGACCTTCTCGACCGCCGCACCCGCATCGGGCTCGTCGCCGAGGACCGGGACACGGCCGAGGCGGCGGCGCTCGGCGCGCTGGCCCGAACGGCCTGACCCCGGGACGCTCCCGACGGCACGGTGCTCCGCCCGGCGGGAAGGCCCCCGCCGGGCGCAGCACGCTCGGGCTGCCGAGCGGGCGCGGTCGGCCGAGCGGTCGGGGTCGGCCGGGCGGTCGGGCGGCCGAGCGGTCGGGCGGTCGGGCGGCCGAGCGGGCGCGGTCGGCCGGGCGGTCGGGCGGTCGGGGCGGGGCGGGACGTCGGCAGGGCAAGGCGGGACCGTTGGCCGGGCGGGGCGGGACCGCGCAGGGCGGGGCTCGGAAGGCAGGAGTCCGAATCGGCTCCGTCGCGGCGGGAACAGTCTGCCGGGCCGCGGAGTTGTGCCGATCATGACGACACAGCCGGCAGTCCTGCGCTACACCGCCTTCTCCACCGACCCGCAAGGCGGCAACCCCGCCGGCGTCGTCCTGGACGCGGCAGGGCTCGACGACAGCGCCATGCTCGCCATCGCCGCGGACCTCGGCTACAGCGAGTCGGCGTTCCTGACCGCCCCGCCCGCGGACCTCGACGCCACGAGCGGGCGGGCCTTCACGATCCGGTACTTCAGTCCGAAGGCCGAGGTTCCGTTCTGCGGTCACGCCACCGTGGCGACGGCCGTCGCCCTCGGCGAGCGGTTCGGCTCCGGCGAGCTGGCGTTCGCCACGCGGGCGGGGACCGTGCCGGTGAGCGTGACCGAGGACGCCGGTGCCATCCGGGCCACGCTCACCACCGTCGAACCGTACGTCGAGGCGATCGGCGACACGGACCTCGACGAGGCGCTCGCCGCCCTGGACTGGCCCACCGCCGACCTCGACCCCGCGCTGCCCCCGCGCATCGCCTTCGCGGGCGCCCGCCATCTCGTCATCGGCGCCGCGACCCGCGAGCGGCTCGCCCGCCTCGCCTACGACTTCCCGCGGCTCGAAGCGCTCATGCACCGGCTGGACCTGACCACCGTGCAGCTGGTGTGGCGCGAGTCCGGGAGCGTCTTCCACGTGCGCGACCCGTTCCCGGTCGGCGGCGTCGTCGAGGACCCCGCGACGGGCGCGGCGGCCGGTGCCTTCGGGGCGTACGCCCGCGAACTCGGCCTGGTCCCCGGGGCGTCGGTCCTCACTCTCCACCAGGGCGCCGACATGGGCCGCCCGAGCCTGCTGACGGTGGAACTGCGCGAGGGCGAGGCCCGGGTGCGGGTCAGCGGAACGGGGACCCGCATCGTCTGAGCGACGCCGCCCGCCATCGGGTCGCGCGGCGACCTCTCACGTCGGCGGCCCGGCTCGGTGGCCGACGAGGTCGAGAAACCGGTCCGACAGGCCGTGCAGCCATTCCGCGCGCTCCGTGGCGAGTTCCCTGAGCCGGGCGTTGTCGTTGCGGGCGACGAGGTGGCCCATGTAACGCTCGTTGAACCGGGCGTACTCCTGGTGCAGGGCACGGAGCACCTGGGCCACCCGGGGCTCGGGCGCGGCGACGAGCCGCGCGAGCGAGGTGGTGTGCTGTTTCCACCGGCCTTCCACGGCGTGGCGGAGCAGGTCGTCGAGGTCGCCTGCCCGCCGTATGACGCGGAGCAGTTCGTCCGGCGCGAGTCCGGGGGCGTCGGCCAGGCCCAGCGTCTGGCGGTCGGTTCCGCTCCAGCGGTGGTCCCCAGGTGCGGATTTCGTTGCCGTGCACCCGGCCCGTGGGGCACGGGCCGGTGCACATCGGCTCAGGAGGCCGGGTGGCTCGACACGACCTTTCCGCCGGTGTCGGCGGCGAGGTAGCCGACCGCGCTGTACTCGTTTATGAGGTAGAAGCGCAGGGTCGGGCGGTCGTCGTTGAAGGTCCAGCGGTCGACGATGACGTAGCGCATGTTCGGGTTGTCGACCTTCAGTTCCTTCTCACCTCGCTTCATGAGCGCGGGGAGGTCGTCCCAGGCCATGGCCGAGACGTCGAACGGCTGCTCGTCGGCGGCGTCGGCGGAGATGGTTCCGCCCGGGCCGGTCTTCCGGGCCACCCCGTTGCGGTACTCGTACGCGTCGTAGGTCTTCGCGCCGGGCCGGGTCGGGATGGCGGCCAGCGCGTACTCCTCGTAGATCGTCAGTTCCTTCATCGTGGACGAGCCGCTGGCCTTGCGGAGCTCCTCGATGACGGTGCGGACGTTCGCCGTCGTGAGAAGAGTGCCGCGGGGCGTGGGCGCGATGTCGGTCTGCGTGCCGCCCGTCCCGGTGCCGGTCCCGGGCGTCCCGACACCCGGGGTGCGGCCCGCGGTCGTCGGCGTCGTACCGCCCTTGGCATCGGAACCCGTACCGCCGTCGGGGATCATCTTCACCACGCCGACCGTGACCGCGGCCACCGCGACGACGAGCGAGACGGCGAGCACGGCGGTGCGGCGGCGCCCGCGGGCCGCGGAGGGTGGTACCGGCTGCGTGGGCGGTCCGAACCCGCCGAATCCGGCGACCGCCGGGGACGCATGCGAGGGCACGGTGGGGGTGGCCCACGGCTGCGCGACGGGCTGCTGCTGCGGCAGCGCGTACGCGGGGTGCGGATGCGACGGCGGATAGGACTGCGGGGGCGGGGGGCCGAAGGGGCCGGGGGCCGCTTCCGCCGGTGCGCTCGTGCCGGACTGTCCCGATGCCGCATCGGCCAGCAGTTGTTCCAGCCGGGCCCCGTCGGGACGTGACGCCGGGTCCCTTACGAGGAGTTGGGCGAGTACGGGAGCCAGCGCACCGGACCTCACCGGCGCCGGGATCGGGTCGTCGAGTACGGCGACGACCGTCGCGAGGCTGGTGGACCGGCGCAGCGGGTGGTGGCCCTCGGCGGCGACGTACAGGAGCATCCCGAGGGACCAGAGGTCGGAGGCCGGGTTGCCCTCTTCGCCCCGCACGCGCTCGGGGGCGATGAACTCGGGCGAGCCGATCAGGTCGCCCGTGGCCGTGAGCCTCGACGTCGCCTCGCTGGTCACGGCGATGCCGAAGTCGGTGAGGACGGCGCTGCCGTCGGGGCGGAGCAGCACGTTGGCGGGTTTCACGTCGCGGTGGTGGATGCCGGCGGAGTGCGCGGCGCGCAGGGCGGAGAGGACCTGCCGCCCGAGGGTGACGACCTCGGGGACGGGCATGGGTCCCTCGGTGAGACGGTCGTACACCGAGCAGCCCTCGACGAGCTCCATGACGATCCAGGGATGCGAGCCGTCCTGGGGCTCGACGATGTGGTGGATCGTCACGACGTGGGGGTTGGAGAGCCGCGCCAGCGCCCGCGCCTCGCGGACGGCCCGCTCCCGCATCTGGGCGGCGAGTCCGGGGTTCGCCTCCTCGATGGCGGGGTCGGGCGGACGTACCTCCTTGAGGGCGACATCGCGCTCCAAGGCGATGTCACGTGCTCGCCAGACGGTGCCCATGCCGCCGCTGCCCAGCCGGGAGATCAGGTGGAAACGCCCGTCGACCAGGGGTCTTCGGTCCTCGCTCACGCTCATGAGCGGTCATGGTATGCGGTGCCGGTGACAGGCCGGACGTCGGCGGTCGCAGTGCGGCGGTGCGCGCGGGTCAGCCCACGCCCCGGGGGCGGAACTGGACGCTGACGCGCGGCCCGACGGCGCGGGTCGTCTTGGGGACCGCGTGTTCCCAGGTGCGCTGGCACGAGCCGCCCATGACCACGAGATCGCCGTGGCCGAGGGGGAGCCGGAGCGCGACGGGACCGCCGCCGCGGGGGCGCAGGGCGAGGTCACGGGGGTCTCCGAGGGAGAGGATGGCGACCATGGTGTCGTGCGTGGCGGAGCGTCCCGTGCGGTCGCCGTGCCAGGCGACGCTGTCGCGGCCGTCGCGGTACAGGCAGAGGCCGGCGGTCACGAACGGCTCACCGAGTTCGGAGGCGTAGTGGGCGCTCAGCGCCTCCCGGGCTTCGAGGAGGGCGGGGTGCGGGAGCGGGACGCCCTCGCGGTAGTAGGCGAGAAGCCGGGGTACGGCGACCACGTTGTCGTACATCGTGCGCTCCTCGGCCTGCCACGGGACGTCCGCGGCCAGCTCCTCGAAGAGCGCGTCGGCCCCGAGGAACCACCCGGGGAGGTGGTCGACCCAGGCACCGCCGTCCAGAGCGGTCCGCCGGACCCCGTCCAGCGGGCCGGGCCGGATGTCGGACCCCTGGTCGAAGAGCGAGCCCTGCAGTCCGGGCATCTGCGGTCGTGGTGCGGTCATGGTCCCAGCGTAGACGAATATTCGTACGTATGAGCGAATCGAAGGCCGGCGGCGTTCCCGTGCGCCGACCGCTCCAGGCGGGTCCCGAGGCCGCACCGGAGCGGGCCTCGGCGGCATCCGCGGCCCGATCCCGGGCGGCCGGCCGAACGACGCCGGTCAGAGCGCGTCGATCAGCAGCCGGGCGGCCACCGTCGCTCCGTCGGCGCGGACCGTGCCGGCCACGGCCTTCGCGCGTGCCCGCGTCTCGGGCGTCAGAGCCGTCTTCAGCGCGGCCGAGAGGGATGCGGCGGTCGGAGTCGGACCGTCGTGTGCCACGCCTATGCCCAGCTCCGACACCCTGCCCGCCCAGTACGGATGGTCCGCGCCCTGCGGGACGACCACCTGGGGCGCCCCGGCCAGGGCGGCCGTCGTCGTGGTGCCCGCGCTGCCGTGGTGCACGACCGCGGCCATCCGGGCGAAGAGGGCCTGGTGGTTGACCTCGCCGACGGCGAAGCAGTCGTCCTCGTCGTCGATCAGGGGCAGGCCGGCCCAGCCGTGCGACACGACCGCGCGAGCGCCCTGCTCCCGGATCGCCTCGACGGCCGCCCGGGCGACGTCCTCGGGGGCGCCGAGGGGTGTGCTGCCGAAGCCGACGAAGACCGGTGGTGTCCCGGCGTCCAGGAACGCCACCAGCTCCGGGGGCAGCGGGCGTTCGTCCGGCCGGAACCACGCGCCGGTCTGGACGACGTCGAGCTCCGTCGGCCGCCAGGGGCTCAGGGCCGGATCCGTCGCCAGCCACGGGCGGTCGGTGAAGGCGTAGTCGCGGACGTTCTCCAGCGGCGGCAGGCCGATCGCCGCCCGATGGGTGTTGACCGCGGCGCCGAACATCTCGTTCGCGTTCCGCGCGTCCTCGTCCCACAGCGCCCGGTTGTCGGTCACCCCCAAGGACAGCGAACGGCCCCGACGGGCGGGCGGCCGCTGGTACGGCGACGGGAGGATGACCGGCTGGTGGCTCACGTGCACGGAGCGGACGCCCAGCTTCTCGGCCACCGACCGCGCGCCCGCCGTGACCGGCAACGGGCCGCTCGCCACCAGCGCGTCACATCCCTCGGCCGCCGCGGCGACCGTGCCGAACTGCGCGGCGATCAACTCGGCCGCACGCTCGGCCAGCCCCACCGCCGACCCCGGCTCCACCGAGGCCACCAACCGGCGCACGGGCCGGCCCACAGGGATCAGGGACACGCCGGCGCCGGCCAGCAGCCGTGCGAACTCCTCGTCCGGCGGCGCGCATACGCGTACCTCCGCACCCGACTCCCTTAGCCGTACCGCGAGTCCCACCATCGGCTCGACGCTCCCCCGAGCCCCATACGTCGACAACAACACACGCACTTCGGCGACTCCCGTTCCCGGTGGCTGTGGCTCCGGCGGCCCATTCTGCGTCACGTCCGCAGCCGCGCCTGGACCGCCGTTCAGATCAGGGCGTGCCGGTGAGTCTCCGAGAGCGGACCGAGGCTCGGGTCGCCGAACGTGGCACGCAGCTCGTCGAAGACCTGGACCTTGTGCGCGCCGTAGCGGGAGAGGTGGGCGGCGTACGTGTGGGGGCGCAGGAAGGTCGGCGGGGTCGTCTTGCTGTGGAACTTGTCCGCGTACATCACGAGCCGTTCCTCGGGCGTCGCCGCCAGGTAGTCCCCCGGCGGCAGCGGGAGTCCCTGCTCGCGGATGTCGTGCCGGCTCAGTCCCACACCCGTGTGGCAGGAGCAGAACCGGCACAGGGCCTCCGGCAGTCCCTCCCCCGCCAGGATCTCGTGACCCAGCACCCCGTGGCGTACGTAGTTCCGGTGGTCCAGCCGGCCTTCGGCGTCGTACAGGCGGTAGACGCCGATGTCGTGGAGCAGGCTGCCCGCCCGCACCAGTTCCCCGTCGACGGCGAGGCCCGGAACGGGGAGCAGTTGCCGCGCGATCTTCCATACGATCTCGCAGTGGGTGAAGACGAGTTCGAAGGCCTCCGCGCTCGGCGCGTGCTTCATGTGCAGCGCGCGGATCTCGTCGACCGAGGGACAGTTCATTCCTCGGAGGGTAGAGGCCTTCCGGATCAGGGCGACACCTGGTCCGGGCGCATCCACACGGCACGTCCCCCTGCCGGCCGTCCTCCGTCCGGTTCGAGATCGCGGTGTCGCGAGTAACGAGGAGTTGTTTCCATATCTGTGCCGATGAGGCTTTCGGCCGTCACGCTCGACTGCGCCGATCCCCTGGCGCTGGCCGCCTTCTACCAGCAGGCCACCGGGCTCGATCTCCACCCCACGTCCGACGACGACTTCGCGGGTGTCGTCGGGCCGGACGCGCTGCTGATCGGGTGTCAGCGGGTCGAGGGCTACCGGGCGCCCGTGTGGCCCGGGCAGGACGTGCCCCAGCAGCTCCATCTGGACTTCACCGTCGACGATCTCGACGAGGCGGAGCGTCGTCTGCTGCAGCTCGGCGCGACCAGGCCGGAGCACCAGCCGAACGAACGGTGGCGCGTCCTCGTCGATCCGGCCGGGCATCCCTTCTGTCTCACCACGGCAGGCTGAGACGCTCCGTCCGTACGCCGACGGCGTGGCGGGGGTGTGCTCCGGTGTGGTGGCCGCCGTGCGCGGCCGCCCGGCGTACTAGCCTCGCCGCATGCGTCCGGCACACCTCCGCACCGCCCTGGTCACCGCCACCGCCGTGACCCTGCTCTGTCTCACCGGTGCCGGCGTCACCGGTACACGTCCCCCGGCATCGGCGGACGCCGTCGTCCGCGAGGACGCCGGCTCCGTCGCCTCTCCGTTCGTCCGCGTGGCCGGGGCGCCGATGACGGTCGTCGCCCATCGCGGTGCGTCGTCGCTCGCACCGGAGAACACGATGGTCGCCCAGGAGGTCGGACGGCGCTCCGGGGCCGACTACATCGAGAACGACGTCCAGCTGAGCCAGGACGGCGTGCCGTACCTGATGCACGACGCGACCGTGGACCGTACGACGAACGGCAGCGGGGACATCACCACGCTGAGGTCGGCCCAGCTCGACCGGCTCGACGCCGGGTCCTGGTTCGCCCCGGTCTTCACCGGTGTCCGCGTCCCCACCCTCGCCGCCCAGCTGGCCGACCTGCGCAGCCGCGGCGGGAACCTGCTCCTCGAGATCAAGCGGGCCGATACCCGCGAGCAGGTCGCGGCCGTCGTCGATGTCGTCGAGACACAGCGGATGACGGACCGGGTCCTCGTCCAGAGCTTCGATCCCCGGCATCTGCGTTGGGTCCACGAGCTGGCCCCCGGGCTTCCCCTGGCTCTCCTCCGCAGCACGCTGGACCCCGACCCCGTGGCCGTCGCCGAGGAGCTCCACCTCGCCTCGTACAACCCCGGCGGACCGGCGCTGGAGACCCGGCCCGGCATCGTCGCCGACCTGCACCGGGCGGGTGTCGCCACGTGGGTGTGGACGGTGGACACGGCCGACAGGTGGAACAGGTACGAGCAGTACGGCGTCGACGGCATCATCACCAACCGCCCCGCCGAGCTCACCGGCTGGAACCACGCCCGGTCGGGGACGCGAAACGTACCCGGACCATGAGGCCGCCGCCCTGCGTGTTGGCGGAGGCCTCGGCCGTCGCGCCGTGGGCGCGGGCGATCGAGTCGACGATCGAGAGACCGAGGCCCGCGCCCTCGCCCGGGACGTGGGTGCGTTCGGTCAGGCGGCGGAAGGGTTCGAAGAGCAACGGGACCACGTCGGGAGGGACCGCGGGGCCGGTGTTCTCCACCTCGATGCCCTCCGGTCCCGTACGGACCCGGACACTGCCGCCCGGCACGTTGTGGCGTACCGCGTTCGCGACGAGGTTGTGCAGCAGGCGGTCCAGCAGGACGGCGTCACCCGGAACCGTCAGGGGGCGGGCGTCGAGCTCGACGGTCACGCCGCGCTCCCCGGCCTCGGCCTCCAGCGCCTCCGCCGCCCTGCGCGCGACCTCGTCGACGGCCACCGGCCTACGCTCCCGGAGGCCTTGATCGCAGGCGGCGAGCAGCAGCAGCCCGTCGATGGTCCGTTCGCTGTCGTCGGCGACCTCGACCAGTTTCGCCCGGATCCGTGCGACCCGCTGCGGCTCCGGCTCGCCCGCCAGTCCGATCTCGGCCGCGGCCCGCTGTACGGCGAGCGCGGTGCGCAGCTCGTGCGCCGCGTTGGCTGCGAACCGCTGCTGCGCCGACACCAGCCGTTCCATGCGGCCGAGCATGTCGTCGAAGGTGTCCGCAAGATGCTTCAGCTCCCCCGGCGGTCCTTCCAGGGCGATCCTCTCGTGCAGGTTCTCCCCCGACAGGCGGCGGGCGGTGTCGGTGATGACGGCGACGGGCCGCAGGACCCGGCCCGCCATCCACCAGGCGAGGGCGACGGACAGGATCGCGTAGACGGCGAGGACGACGAGGGAGACCGTCAGCAGCCGCTCCAGGGCGGCGCTCTCGGCGGCGTCGCTGAGCGTCCGGGTGATCGCCATCCCACGGCTGACACCGGGTGGCAGCGGGCCGGGGCTCGCGGGAACGGCCTCGCGCCACAGGGGTGAGGCGGTGGGGTTCGGGGTGGCCGCGGTGGGGTTCGGGGTGGCCGCGGTGGCGGGGAGGTCTTCGAGGCGCTGCGCGGGTACGGCGGTGGTCATCGCCACGCTGATCGAGGCGTAGAGCCCCTCCTTGACCAGGAAGTACACGACTCCCGTGAGCAGGGCTCCGGCGAGCAGCAGCAGGCCGCCGTACAGCGCCGTCAGCCGCGAGCGTTCGCCGCCGGCGACACGTCGCGCCGCCGCCGTGATCCGACGCCTGCCCCGCTTCGAGCCCTCCGCCGGCATCCGGCGCCTGCCCTGGTCCGGGCCCTCCGCCGGCATCCGGCGCCTTCCCTGCTTCGGGTCCCCTTCCGGGCTCCGGCGGCTCACGACGCGATCCGGTAGCCCGCGCCCGGCACCGTCTCCACCACCGGCGGCTCGCCCAGCTTGGCGCGGAGTTTGCTCAGGGTCACCCGGACCGCGTTCGTGCGGTAGCTGGTGTGCTCCTCCCAGACCTGCTCGATCAGGTCCTCGCCACTGACCACGGCCCCCTCGGCGCGCAGCAGGGCCTCCAGGACCGCGAACTCCTTGCGCGACAGCTGCAGATGGCGGCCGTCGCGGCTCGCCTGGCGGCGGGCGGTGTCCAGGACGATCCCCGCGCGTTCGAGGACGGGCGGCAGCGCGGGCCGGGCGCGCCGGCCGAGGGCGAGGACGCGGGCGAGCAGTTCGTCGTACGCGAAGGGCTTGGTCAGGTAGTCGTCGGCGCCGAGGCCGAGGCCGTCGACCCGGTCTCGTACGGTTCCCGCCGCCGTCAGCATCAGGACCCGGGTCATCAGGCGCTGCTCGACGACCCTGCGGCACACGTCGTCCCCGTGCATCCCCGGCAGGTCGCGGTCGAGGACGACGACGTCGTACTCGCCGAACTGCATCTTCCGAAGGGCCTCCAGGCCATCGCCGGCCACGTCGACGGCGAGCGCGTCCCGGCGCAGCCCCTCGGCGATCATCTCGGCGAGGAAGGCCTCGTCCTCCACCACTAGTACACGCATGCACCCTGTGTATCGGAAGAGACCTTTCGTCTCTGTTAACCGATCCGCTGAGAGAAACGAAACACCTTCCGCCCGCACGATCCGGGGCATGACGACTCGACGTACCCGAGAAACCCTCCAGCTGGCCGCCGCGGCCTCCCTGGCCGCCCTCTGCCTCCTCACCACCGCCTGCACCGCCGACGGTGGCGGCAAGGCGGGCGGCGAGACCGTGAGCGAGGAGGGCAAGAAGGCCGACCAGGCCCTGGAGCACCGGAAGTGTCTGCGCGAGCAGGGCCTCGACGTGCCCGAGCCCAAGCCGGGCGAGGAAGGCGTCGGCCTGACCATCGGCGGCGACGGCATGTCCAAGGAGAAGATGGAGAAGGCGTTCAAGGCCTGCCGGGACAAGGGCGGGGCCGGCATGGGCAAGGAGCTGACCCAGGCCGACAAGGACAAGATGATCAAGTACGCCCAGTGCATGCGGAAGAACGGCTTCGACATGCCGGACCCGACCTTCGGTGAGGGCGGGGTGTCCGCCGCGCGGCCCGTACCGCAGGGCGCGGAGATGAAGAAGTTCGAGAAGGCCAACAAGGCGTGCGAGAGCGTGTCGCGATGAGCGGGCGGCGCAGGCTGGTGGCCGCCCTGGCCACGATCGCGGCGGTCGCGGGCGGTGGCGTGGCCGTCACCGCGCTGGATCCGGGGGACGAACAGCAGGCCGTCGCCGACCCGCGGCTGCCGCCCTCGACGGTGCCGCTGACCCGCGGCGACCTCAGCGACAGCTCCCAGCAGGAGGGCACGCTCGGCCACCTGGGCGAGCGCAAGATCAACGCGGGCCCGGCGGGCACCCTCACCTGGCTGGCGCCGAGCGGCTCGACCGTGGAGCGGGACAAGCGGCTGTACGAGGTCGACGGCAGGCCGGTCCGGCTGATGTACGGGGCCGAGCCCATGTACCGGACCCTGAAGACCGGCGACAAGGGCAAGGACGTCCGTCAGCTGGAGGAGAACCTCGCCGCCCTGGGGTACGTCGGCTTCACCGTCGACGAGGAGTACTCGGCGAAGACCGCCGACGCCGTGAAACGGTGGCAGAAGTCCCACGACCTGAAACGGACGGGCACGGTCGGCCCCGACACGATCGCCTTCGCCGGCAGCGCGGTCCGCGTCAAGGAGGCCGGCGCCGCGTCGGGCGACCAGGTCGCTCCCGGTCGGCCGGTGCTCACGGTGACGGGTTCCGAGCGTGTCGTACGGTTCAGGATCCCCGTCGCGGACGCGGGTCTGGCGAAGTCCGGCACCCGGGTCGTCGTACAGCTGCCGGACGGGACGCGCGCCCCGGGGAAGGTGTCCTCCGTCGGCAGGACGGCCTCCGCGGGAGACGATCCCCAGGACCGGACGCCGAAGATCGACGTCCGGGTCTCCTTCGACGCACCGGAGAAGGTCACGGGCGTCGACCAGTCCCCCGTCACCGTCGAGCTCACCGGCGAGACGCGCAAGGACGTCCTCACGGTCCCCGTCAACGCGCTGCTCGCCCTGCCCGGCGGCGGCTTCGGCATCCAGGTCGTGGAGAACGGCACGGCGCGGGACGTCGAGGTGGAGCTCGGCATGTTCGGCCAGGGCCGGGTGGAGATCAGCGGCAGCGGTCTGCGGGAGGGCATGAAGGTCGGGGTGCCGTCCGCATGACCGATGTCAGCACCGTGAGTACGGTCGTACGGCTCTCCGGGGTCACCAAGGAGTACGCGGGCGGGGTCCGCGCCCTCGACGGGGTCGATCTGACGGTCGGCGAGGGGGAACTCCTCGGCATCGTCGGCCCGTCCGGATCCGGCAAGTCCACCCTGCTGCACATCGTCGGCACCCTGGACCGGCCGAGCGCGGGAACGGTCGAGATCGCGGGCCACGACGTGGCCTCGCTGACCGACCGGCGGCTCTCCGCGCTGCGCTCCCGGCACATCGGCTTCGTGTTCCAGGCCTTCCATCTGGTGCCCGGGGTCGGCGCGCTGGAGAACGTGGCCGAGGGGCTGCTCTACTCAGGACTCCCCCGGGCCCGGCGGCGGGCGATGGCCGCGGAAGCCCTCGAACGCGTCGGGCTCGCCGACCGGATGAGGCACCGGCCGCACGAACTGTCCGGTGGGCAGAAGCAGCGGGTCGCCATCGCCCGCGCGGTCGTCGGCGAGCCGGATCTGCTCCTCGCCGACGAACCGACCGGCGCGCTGGACTCGGCATCCGGCGAGGCGGTGATGGAGCTGCTGCACGAGCTCAACGCACAGGGCGCCACGATCGCGGTGATCACCCACGACACGGAGATCGCAGGGCGGCTGCCTCGCCAGGTCCGCATCCGCGACGGGCGGGTCACGGCGGACACGGCGAACACGGTGGACACCGCGCACGCGGTGGACACGGTGGACAGCGGGCACACGGTGGACAGCGGGTCCATGGTGGACCCCGGGCACGGCGGCGCGCTCGGAAAGGCCGGCGTCTGATGGCCCGTACACGCAGGCCTCTCAGGGCCGCCCGGCTCACGCCGCGTGACGTCCTCCACGTCGGGTCGGCCGGATTGCGCAGCCGTCCCGTACGCGTGGTGCTGTCCGCGCTCGGCATCGCCATCGGGATCGCCACCATGATCGCCGTCGTGGGCATCTCGGCGTCGAGCCAGGCCCAGTTGATCCGCCAGCTCGACGCTCTGGGCACGAACATGCTGGTGGCGAAACCGGGTGAGGGGATGTTCAGCGGGGAGGAGGTCAAGCTGCCCAAGGACGCGGTCGGCATGGTGGGACGGATCGAGGGCGTCGAGGACGTCGGGGCCACCGGCGAGCTCACCCACTCCGTACGGCGCTCCGAGAAGATCCCCGAGGGCGAGACCGGCGGCATCGCGGTGAAGGCCACCACGGAGGGACTGCTCGACGTGCTGCGCGGCGGCATAGCCACCGGTACCTGGCTGAACGCCGCCAACGGGCGCTACCCCTCCGTCGTCCTCGGCCATGTGGCCGCCGGGCGGCTCGGGATCACCGAGCCGGGGCGTCAGGTCTGGATCGACGACCGGTACTTCACGGTCGTCGGCATCCTCGACCCGCTGCCCCTCGCGCCGGAGATCGAGCGCTCGGCGCTGGTGGGCTGGGAGGGCGCGCAGAAGCTGCTGGGCTTCGACGGGCATCCGACGGCGGTCTACGAGCGGTCCACGGACGCGTCCGTGCCGGCCGTCCAGAAGCTGCTGGCCCCGACGATCGACCCGCAGAACCCGCAGAACGTCCAGGTGAGCGACCCGTCCTCGGCTCTTCAGGCCAAGGCGGCCACGGAGGGCGCGTTCTCCACCCTGCTCCTGGGCCTGGGCGGGATCGCCCTGCTGGTGGGCGGGGTCGGCGTCGCGAACACCATGATCATCTCGGTGCTCGAACGCCGCCACGAGATCGGTCTGCGGCGCTCGTTGGGTGCGACGCGGGGTCAGATCAGGATCCAGTTCGTCACGGAGTCCCTGATGCTCTCCGGTCTCGGCGGGCTCGCGGGCGTGGCCCTGGGCGGCGCGGCGACGGGCGTGTACGCGTACGCGGGCGGCCTGCCCTGGGTGGTCCCGCCGTGGGCGGTCGCAGGCGGCTTCGCCGCCACGCTGGTGATCGGCACGGTCGCGGGTCTGTACCCGGCGGTCCGGGCGTCACGGCTGTCCCCGACCCTGGCACTCGCCGCAGCGTGAGGGGCCGGAGGACCTGACCGTCTCCGTCGCCGTGGCCGTCCCGTACGGGCACGGCCAGGGCTGCGTACGGGACGGCCGCGTACGGGACGGCGACGGCCGCGTACGGCGAGGCCCGGGGCCGGTGCCCCGGGCCTCGCCGTACGGGCTCCCTGTACGGGGTCCCTGTACGGGGTCCCTGTACGGGCCTCGCCGTACGGGTACGGAGCCGCGGGGGGGGGGGCCCCCCCGGGGGGGGCCCCCCCCCCCCCCCGGGGCCGCCCCCCCCCCCCCCCCGGGCCCCCCCCCCCCCCCCCACAGGAGGGGGAGTAAAAAAAAAGAAGCGGGCCCCGCCCAAGA